>NZ_JBEUPD010000003.1:0-441922 GCF_040492135.1 Actinomadura sp. NPDC000600 | reverse complement strand
GCGAAGCGGGCCTTCCCGCCGCCCAGGTAGAGGTCGGCGCCCGTCTGCACCTGCTGCTCGGCGATCGAGCCGGGCCCCCCGTTGACCTTGTCCTGGCACGGCTCGTCACGGGTCGGACGTCAGGACAGCGCGTTGTCGGCCTCGGTGAGGAAGGTCTTGGCCGCCGCGTCCGGCTGCGCCTTGCCGAACAGCACCGAGTCGGTGGCGCGCTTGAGGATGTCCTCCATCTCCATCGCGCCCTTCGGCGGGACGACCACCGGGCTGAGGTCGCCCTTGATCGATTCCATGAAGGCCAGCACCTTCTGGTCCGCCGGGGTGAGCTTGCCCTTGATCGCCGTGATGACCTTGGCGTTGGTGGGCAGGCCCCGGTCGCTGAGCAGGATCCCGCCGGCCTCCGGGTCGTTGACCAGGAAGTCGACGAACTTGCGGGCGTTCTCGGACTTCTCGGTCCGGGACGAGATCGTGTAGTACATCGCCGGCTGGAGGAACATGCCCGAGGCGGAGGCGCCCGGCGCCTTCGGCATGCGCAGCAGGTCGAGCTCCTGCCCGGAGCCCTTGGTCAGCGCGTCGAGCTGGTTGCTCCACCAGCTGCCGAACACGCTGGTGTTGGACCCGAGCAGCGCCAGGTCGACCTTGGTGCCCGTCTCCAGCATCTTGCTCGCGGACGGGCCGGCCTTCGTGTCGATGATCTTCTTCAGCAGGGCCCACCAGTCCTTGACGGTCTGCTCCGACAGGGCCACCTTGCCGTCGCCGTAGAACTGCTCGCCGCGCTGCGCGGCGAAGATCTGCAGGAACGCGGGGTTCTCGTTGTACTCGGTGCCCCAGACCTTGCCGCCGCTCTTCTCGGTGATCCTCTGGGACGTCGCGATGTAGTCGTCCCAGGTCCAGGTCTTGTCGTCCGGCATCTTCTGGCCGTACTTCTCCAGGGCCGCCCTGTTGACGATCAACGGGAAGGCGTTGACCCCGGTGGGGATCGCGTACTGCTTGCCGTCGACCTGGCCGGCCTTGAGGACGCTCTGGTCGAGGTCGGCCGTGTTCACCTTGCCGGTCAGGTCGGCGAGGGTGCCGCGGCCCGCGTACTCGGCCAGGCCGCGGATCTCGATCGACATGACGTCCGGGGCGTCCCCGGCGGCGGTCTTGGTGGCCAGCTTCTCGTAGTAGCTGTCCCAGTCGGAGAAGTCGCCCTCGACGTCGATCCCCGGGTTCTTCGCCTCGAACCTGGCGATGGCCGCCTCGGTCAGCTTCTGCCGGGAGTCGCTGCCCCAGTAGGAGAAGACGATTTTGTTCTTGCCGCCGGAATCGCCGTCACCGCTGCCGCACGCGGTGGCCGACACCGCGAGCAGGGTGAGGGCGGTGGCCGCCAGGATGCGCTTCATCAGTCGTGTACCTCCGGGGACGGGGGTGGGGAGGGACGGGGGGCCGGTTCGGGAGGGCGGGAGCCCGTGCGGGAGCGGGGCCTATTTGAGGCCGGTCGTCGCCATTCCTCGGACGAGGTATTTCTGGCCGGCCAGGAAGAAGCCGAAGATGGGGCCGAGCGAGATGATCGACATCGCGAACATCGGCCCCCAGGAGGAGTCGCCGCTGGAGTCCATGAACTGGCGCAGCGCGACCGGGGCGGTGAGCTGGTCGGAATTGGTGAGGTAGAGGTTCTGGGTGAAGAAGTCGTTCCACGTCCAGATGAAGGTGAAGATCGCCGTGGTGGCCAGCGCCGGGACGCACAGCGGCATCACCACCTGCAGGAACGTGCGCCAGTAGCCCGCGCCGTCGATCGCCGCGGCCTCGTCCAGCTCCCGGGGCAGGGTGCGGATGAACTGCACCATCAGGAAGATGAAGAACGCGTCG
The DNA here is from genome assembly GCF_040492135.1 of Actinomadura sp. NPDC000600. NCBI lineage: Bacteria > Bacillati > Actinomycetota > Actinomycetes > Streptosporangiales > Thermomonosporaceae > Actinomadura > Actinomadura sp. NPDC000600. The sequence continues at coordinate 440,080 of NZ_JBEUPD010000003.1, read as the reverse complement.
GTGGCGAGGAACTTCGGCACCACGATCGGCCAGATCGTGTTGATCCAGTCGATCTTGTTGAACATGATGTACTGCGGCACGACCGTCACATGGTGCGGCAGCATGATCGATCCCAGCATGAGCGCGAACCAGAACCGCTTGAGCGGGAACTCCAGCCGGGCGAACGCGTAGGCGGCCATCGAGCAGGCCAGCAGGTTCCCGACGACCGCGAGGGACGTGATGACCGCGGAGTTCCAGAGGTAGTAGCCGAAGGAGTGCTTGAGGGCCACCCACCCCTCGGAGTAGTTCTCGCCGGTCACCTCGGACGGCACCAGGCCGGGCTCCCGGAAGATCAGCTCCTCGGGCTTGACCGAGCTGGAGATCATCCAGAGCAGCGGGTAGAGCATGAACAGCCCGAACGCGATCAGCAGCAGGTGCCTGGTCAGCCGCGACACGGGCCGGAACAGCACCGGTGTCCGCCTGCCCGCCGCCGGATCGCCCTTCGCGCGGTCGCCTGTCGCCATGCGCTTACCTGTCGTCGCCATAGAAGACCCAGAATCGAGACATGAGGAAGTTGACGGCGGTCAGGGCCGCGATGATGAGCAGGAGCACCCACGCCATGGCGGCCGCGTAGCCCATCTCGTAGTTCTTGAAGCCCTTGATGTAGAGGTAGAGCGTGTAGAAGAGGGTCGAGTCGACCGGCCCGCCGTTGCCGCCGCTGACGACGAACGACTGCGTGAACGACTGGAACGACTTGATCACTTCCAGCACGGCGTTGAAGAAGATGATCGGTGTGAGCAGCGGCAGCGTGATCGAGCGGAACTGCCGGACCCGGCCGGCGCCGTCCACCCGGGCCGCCTCGTACAGGCTCTGCGGGATCTGCCGCAGCCCGGCCAGGAAGATCACCATCGGGGCGCCGAACGTCCAGACGTGCAGGACGATCAGCGTCCAGAGCGCGGTGTCGGGGCTCGTGACCCAGCCCTGCCCGTGGTAGCCGAACCAGCCGAGGAAGGTGTTGACGATCCCGTCCACCCCGAAGATCTTCCGCCACAGGATCGAGATCGCCACGCTGCCGCCGAGCAGCGAGGGCAGGTAGAAGACCGACCGGTAGAACGACAGCCCGCGCAGCCCCCGGTCCAGCGCCATCGCCAGCCCGAGGGCGAACGCGAGCTGCAGCGGGACGGAGACGACGACGTAGGTCGTCGTGACCTTGAGGGAGTTCATGAACCGGTCGTCGGCCGTGAACATCGTGTCGTAGTTCTTCAGGCCGACCCAGTGCGCCTCGCTCAGCAGGCTGTAGTCGGTGAACGACAGGTACAGCGAGGCGATCATCGGGCCGAGCGTGACGGCGAACAGGCCGATGAACCACGGGGCCAGGAACAGGTGGGCCGCCCACGCCTGCGAGCGCGCGCGGGAGCCCGCACGCCGACGGCGCCCGCGTCCCCACCGCGGCGCGCCCGCCCCGGCGGGCGGCACGACCGGCGGCTGCGGCGTCGCCGCCGTGCCGGACCCCGCGGATCTCAGCGTCATCACTGGCCCCTCGGTCAGTCGAGCGAATTGAGATAGCGCTTTCTTATAGCTCCGCCGTCGATCCCGTCAACCCTTTGCAGTGAGCTGGCTCACGATCAGCTCCGCGGCCGTTTCAGATCTTCCCAGGTCAAGGGAAGATCCAGCACGCAGCGCGAGCGCCAGATTGTTGCGGGTTGCGAGCTGTTACTACAACCGCTTGCAGTTCAGGCCTGACCGAAGCGGTAGGTGGTGACCGAAACGTGCTCCTGGCCGGGCCGCAGGACCGCGGACGGGAACGCGGGCCGGTTCGGCGCGTCCGGAAAGCGCTGGGTCTCCAGGCAGAGCCCGGCGAACGGGCCGTAGGGCGTGGCGACGCCGTCCAGCATGTGGCCGGTGTAGAACTGGACGCCCGGTTCGGTGGTGGTGACCTCCATCGTGCGCCCGGTGGCCGGATCGGCGACCGCCGCCCCGCCCCGGAGCACGAAGCAGTGGTCGTAGCGGCCGCCGAGCCGCGCGCCCACCCGGGTGGGGACGGTGAAGTCGAACGGCGTCCCGGCCACCGGGGCGGGCTCGCCCGTTGGGATCTTGCCCTCGTCCACCGGCAGGTACCGGTCGGCCTCGATCGTCACCACCTGGCGGCGCACGTCCCGCGTGCCGGACAGGTCGAAGTAGGAGTGGTTGGTCAGGTTGACCACCGTGGGGGCGTCGGTCGTTGCCCGGTACTCCAGCCGCAGCGCGTCGCCGTCCAGGGCGTACCGGACCTGGGCGTGCAGCTCTCCGGGGTAGCCCTCCTCGCCGTCCGGGCTCGCCAGGCTCAGCAGCAGCTCCGCCGGGCCCGCCGTCTCCACGCGCCACACCCGCTTGTCGAAGCCGCGGACGCCGCCGTGCAGGCTGTGCGCGCCGTCGTTGACGGCGAGCCGGTGCTGCCTGCCGTCGAGCGTGAACCTGCCCCCGGCGATGCGGTTGGCGTACCGGCCGACGACCGCGCCGAAGTACCGGCTGCGGTGCAGGTAGTCATCCAGCGTGGGGAGACCCAGGACGACGTCGGCGCCGTCGGCGATCTCAAGCCGCTGGAGGATCGCGCCGTAGGTGAGGACGGAGGCGCGCAGCCGCCCGTTGTCGAGCACGTGCCGCTCGACCCGCTCCCCTTCCGGCGTGACACCGAAGTCGAGCCCTGCGCCGGATTCGGGGGTGGCATCGTTTTCTGGAGTAGCGCCGGGAGCGCCGTCGTGAAGCCTCATGGGGATCCTTTCGGAGGGGCGGTGGACTCGCGGACGACCAGGTGCGTCTCCAGGACGGTGGCGGCGCTCATCGACTTGATGAGCAGGTCGACGGCCATGCGGCCGGCGTCGGCCGTCGGCATCGCGACCGTCGTGAGCTTCGGCCGGTGCAGCCGCCCGGTGACGCTGTCGTCGACGCCGATCACGCTGACGTCGCCGGGCACGCTGACGCCCCGCTCCTCCAGCGCCTCGATGAGGCCGATCGCGACGAGGTCGTTGTAGGCCAGGACCCCGGTGACCCCCGCCTCGGCCACCCGTTCGGCGACCGCGATGCCGCCCCTCTCGGTGGGCGCGTTGGGGCCGATGACGAGCGTGTCGAGGCCGGGCACGTCGGCCACGGCACGGCGGATCTCGCCGCTCGTCCAGGAGCCGGCCGGCCCCGAGACGAGGGCGACGCGCCGGTGGCCGAGCGCGGCGAGGTGCTCCATCGCGGCGCGGGCGCCCTGGGCGACGTCCATGACGACGGTCGGCACCCCGCGCATCCGCCGGTTGACCAGGACGAACGGGATCGTCTCGGCCAGCTTCTCCAGGGCCTTGTTGGACGAGCGCGGGCTGCACAGCACGATGCCGTCCACCTGCTTGGAGAAGGCCTGGACGAGGTCCTGCTCCTCAGCGGGGTCCTCGTCGGTGTCGGCGACGAACAGGTGGTAGTCCTGGCCGCGGGCGGCGGCCTGGGCGGCCTTGATCAGCGGGGGGAAGAATGGGTTGGCGAGGTCGGCCACGATCAGCCCGAGGTTGTTGGTCCGGCCCGTGGTGAGCGAGCGGGCCGCGCGGTTCGGCCGGTAGCCGAGCCGCTCGGCCACCGCGAGGACCCGGGTCCGCGTCTCGGCGTTGACCATGTGGGGCGCGGAGAAGGTCCGCGACACCGTCGACACATGCACGCCGGAGGCGTGCGCCACATCCCGGATCGTCACTGCCATGACGCCCATCCTAACGCAACCGTTTGCACGCCACAGCAGAGCGTACGGAGTGTTTCTCCTGGTCAAAAGCAGATGCTTGACGTACCGCCAAGGATGGAGCGATCGTTACTGCAACTGTTTGCAGGGAGATCGAAGGAGTCGCCGCGGTGAGCAGAGTGCTCGTCACCGGAAGCGCGGGCCGGCTGGGCCGAAGCGTCGTGGCCGTGCTGGCGGCCGCCGGGCACGAGGTGATCGGCGTCGACACCGCCCCCGGCACCCCCCGGGACGCCGCCGCCACCCTACCGGCCGACCTCACCGACCTCGGCGAGGCCCATTCCGCCGTCACCCGGTTCCGGCCGGACGCGGTCGTCCACCTCGCCGCCATCGCCGTCCCCTTCGGCCGGACGGACGCCACGACGTTCCGCGTCAACACCCGGCTCGCCTTCAACGTCTGCGCGGCCTCGGTCGCGCTCGGCGTGGAGCGGCTGGTCGTCGCCAGCAGCCCGACGGTGATCGGCTACGGCGCGCCCGGCGGCTGGGCGCCCGACTACCTGCCGCTGGACGAGGAGCACCCGGCCCGTCCCTGGAACGTCTACAGCCTGTCGAAGCTGGTCGCCGAGCAGACCGTGCAGACGTTCGCCCGTTCCGCGGACGGCACGCGGATGGCCGCGTTCCGGCCCTGCTTCGTGGTCGCGCCCGAGGAGTGGGAGGGCGCCCCCACCCAGTCGGGCCACACCATCCGCGAGCGGCTCGACCGGCCCGAGATCGGCGGCGCCTCGCTGTTCAACTACATCGACGCCCGCGACGCCGGCGCGTTCGTCGACGCCCTGCTCGCCGGGCTGCCCCGGCTGGAGCGCAACGGCGAGGTGTTCTTCGCGGGCGCGGCCGACGCGCTGGCCCGCGAGCCGCTGGCCGAGCTGCTCCCCCGCTTCGTCCCGCAGGCCGAGGAGCGGGCCCAGTCCCTCACCGGCACCTCCCCCGCCTTCTCCTCCGCCAAGGCCGAACGGCTGCTGGGCTGGACCCCCGAGCGCAGCTGGCGCACCGAGCTCTCCTGAAGGGACGCTCGCCCATGGAACGGACCCTCGAATGATCAAGGATCTGTCGGTCGCGCCGCGGTCGGTGCCGCTGGCCCGGCCGTGGGGCGCGGACGTGCCCTGCAACCACGTCCTGGTCGTCACGCTCACCCTGGACGACGGACGCTCGGGGACCGGCATCTCCTGGACCCCGCAGATCGGAGCGCACGCGGTCAAGGCGCTGCTGGAGCACGACGTCCGGGACGCGGTGATCGGGCTTCCCGCGCACCCCGGCCTCGTCTGGGACCGGTTGTCGGCCCACCTCGGTGAGGCGGGACGCACCGGGATCGTCCCGCTCGCGATGGCCGGTGTGGACCTCGCGCTGTGGGACCTGGAGTGCGGCGAGCGTTCGCTGGTCGAGGTCCTCGGGGCGCGGCGGGACCGCGTCCCCGTCTACGGGAGCGGCGTCAACCTCCACTACACGCTGGAGGAACTGACCGCCCAGGCCGCGCGGTGGGCCGCCGAGGGATACCCCGCCGTCAAGGTCAAGGTGGGCCGCCCCTCGCTCGCCGAGGACGTCGCGCGGGTGGCCGCCGTCCGCGAAGCCGTCGGCCCGGACACGGCGCTGATGATCGACGCCAACCAGCGGTGGGACCTGCACCGGGCACGGACCGCGCTGCGGGCGCTGGAGCGCTTCGACCCGTTCTGGATCGAGGAGCCGCTGCCCGCCGACGACATCGCCGCCCACGCGGAACTGCGCCGCGGCATCGGCACGCCGATCGCGGTCGGGGAGAACGTCGCCACCGCGCACGGCTTCCGCGACCTGCTGACCGCGGGGGCCTGCGACGTCGTCCAGCCGAACGTGGTGCGGGTCGGCGGCATCACCCCGTTCCTGCGCATCGCGGACCTCGCCCGCGTCTTCGACGTGCCCGTCTACCCGCACCTGCTCACCGAGCTGTCCGGGCAGCTCGCCCTCGCCCTGCACCATCCCGCGATGGTGGAACTGGTCGAGGACGCCTCGCTGGCGGACCTCGGACTGCTCGCCGGCCCGTCCCCCGTGGAGATCACCGGTGCGGAGCTGCGCGCGACGGGCGCGCCGACGAGGTGGGCCCGGTGAGGCCGGTCCGGGTCGTCGTGGCCGGGGTCCACGGGTACGGGCACCACCATCTGGACAACGTCGCCCGGCTCGGCGCGGCGGGCCGGGTCGAGCTGGCCGGCGTCTGCGACGTGCGGCCGCCGTCCGGGCTCGGCGTGCCCGTGTCGGCGGACCTGCCCGCGCTGATCCGCGAGACCGGGGCGGAGATCGCGGTGATCGCCACCCCGATCCACACCCATGCCCCGCTGGCCGTGGCCGCCCTCGACGCGGGCGCGCACGTGCTCCTGGAGAAGCCGCCCGCGCCGTCGGTCGAGGAGTTCGCCAGGATCTCCGATGCGGTGGCCCGGACGGGGCTGGCGTGCCAGGTCGGCTTCCAGTCGCTCGGCTCGGACGCGATCCAGGCCGCCCGGGAGCTGGTCGGCGGACCGGTGCGCGGCATCGGGGTGGCCGGGGCGTGGAGCCGGCCGTTCGGCTACTACACCCGCTCGGCCTGGGCGGGCCGCCGCAGGCTGGACGGCGCCGACGTCATGGACGGCGCCCTCACCAACCCCTTCGCCCACGCGGTCGCGACCGCCCTGGCCGTCGCCGGGGCCGACGCGGCGGAGTCGATCGCCGACGTCGAGCTGGAGCTGTACCGGGCCAACGCCATCGAGTCCGACGACACCTCCAGCGTGCGGGTCCTGCTCGCGGACGGGACGGTCATCGCGATCACCGTCTCCCTCTGCTCCGACCGGCGTACCGAGCCCTACCTGCACCTGCACGGCCGGGACCGGCCCGCGCGCCTCTTCTACACGGTCGACGAGATCGAGGCGGACGGGGTCGTCACCGGCCACGGCCGGGCGGATCTGCTCGACAACCTCGTCGCGCACGTGCGGGACGGCGCGGAGCTCCTCGTGCCGCTCGCCCGCACGGGAGGCTTCACCCGGCTGCTCGACGCGATCCGGCTCGCCCCCGACCCGCGTCCGATCGAGGCGCGGTTCGTCCGGGCCGAGCCGTCCAGACTGGTCCTGCCAGGTATCGCGGACCTGGCCGTGCGCGCCGCCGAGGACCTGAAGACCCTCTCCGAGCTGGGCTTTCCCGGCAGCCTGGGGTCCGTGCGGGCACCGTGGCCGCAGACCTCGCTGCGAGTGGACGGGCGGGAGGTGGCCGAATACGTCCAGCGCGGCGACCTCCAGGCCACCGACGCACCGCGGCCCCACCTGCACCCGGTGCGGACCCTCGGCGGGACGGTCGTCACCGAGAGCCGCCCGGAGGACCACGTCCACCACCTCGGTGTCAGCGTCGCGATCTCCGACGTCGACGGCGTCAACTTCTGGGGCGGCTCGACCTACGTCCGCGGGGAAGGGCCGCGGATGCTCGCGAACCACGGACGGCAGAGGCGCCGATCGCTCCGTCCCGTCGACGGCGGCTACGCGGAAGAACTCGCCTGGACGGGGCCGGACGGGACCGTCCTCGCCACCGAGGAGCGGACCCTGGTAGCGCGGACCGTCCCCGGCGCATGGGCGCTGGACTTCGCGTTCACGCTGACCGGCCGGACCGGGCGACCCCTCGTCCTGCAGAGCTCGGCGTGCAAGGGCCGGACCGGCGCCGGGTACGGCGGTTTCTTCTGGCGCGCCCCCAAGGACTCCGCCGGTCTCGCCGTCTTCACCGGCGAGGCGTCCGGTGAGGAGGCCGTGCACGGCAGCGTCACCCCGTGGCTCGCGCTGACCTCCGACGCGTGGAGCCTGGTGTTCGTCCAGACCACCGGGCTCGATCCGTGGTTCGTCCGGGTCGCCGAGTACCCGGGCGTCGGGCCCGCGCCGGCGTGGGACGAGCCCCTCACCGTCCCCGAACGGCTGGAGCGCGCGATCACCGTGGTCGTCGCGGACGGGCGGCTCGCCCCGGAGCGCGCCCACGCCCTCGCTGAGGGGGCGGCCGCGCCGCTCACCCGGTGAAGACCTCGGCCACGGCGCTCTTGCGGAGCTCTTCGAGGAGGTCGATCTGCGCCTCGGCCCGGTCGTGCAGCGTCTCCAGCTCGTCCGCTTCCAGGTCCGGCGTCCGGTCGGCGAGCGTGCGCAGCGTGCGCCACCCCGCGGCCTTGCCCTCGACGGCCAGGCGCAGGAACTCGTACTCCACCAGGTCGGTCAGCGGGGAGCGCTCCTTCAGGCGGCCGTTGAACTTGAGCCGTCCCGCCTTCTCGGCCACGGACAGCGCGATGCTCTTGTAGTGGCGGACGGCGATGCCGAGCGACCCCATGATGGCCAGCAGCGCTCCCCGGTCGGCCGCGATGTCGTCGGCCAGCCGCTGCAACCGCTCTTCGTCGGGCCTGCCCTGGTGCGCCTGGGCGAGCGCGCGCGACCTCCCCACACCCGCCGCCGCGCCCGCGAGGTGGTCGTTCAGGTAGATCGCCAGGAACGGTCCGGCAGTCGTCTCCATACAGGTCCTCTCGGGTGGTGCCGCTCGTCGGCCGACGCACCTCGCGGTACCCGGCGGACGGACGGGTACTCGCCGCGGTCCCCCTGGTCCGGCCGCCCTCCCCGGCGGCCGGACACCCGCGCGTCCGGAGTGGGCAAAAACCGGTCCATGTGCGCTTGTGCCGGTGAACGCCCGGGTACGGCCCGACCGACCAAGGGGGGAAAATGATCAAGACACTGCACAAGCGGGGCATCAAGTCGCACCACATGTACTCGGCCGGACTCGGGTCGGTCGGCCTGGCGATCGCGTCGTGGGTGCTGTCCAGCCGGCTCGAGGAGAGAGGCATGGAGCGCGCCGACCGCTGGGGCATCTTCGTCGGCGAGTGGGCCCCGACCTTCTTCGCCATCGGCGTCGCCATGCGCCTGGAGGAGATGCAGGAAGCGATCGCCGAGATTCCGGAGCAGCGCGGCGAGATGGGCGAGCGGGCCAGAGGCCGCGCGACCCACGCGATGCGCTAGCCGAACTCGGCCGTACATCGTGGACTCGGTCATGTGGCCGTAGGTAGACCCCAGGCGTCGCAAGCGCGATGTCTGGAACCATGGCCCGCATGACCGAACGCACCGGCCTGCGGGCGGCCGAGGAGGAGTTCCTTCCACCGGCGGACTGGGGACGCGGACCGGGCACGGCGCCCGGAGTTCGTGCGGCGTGGGCGTTCGGAGCCCTGGCCGCGGTCCTCGTCCTGGGCCGGACGTGGGCGGCGCCGCGGATCGACGCGCGGGCCCTGGACGCCTGGGCCACGATCTTCGTGGCGGTGTGCGTGCAGGCGCTGCCGTTCCTGGTCTTCGGCGTCGCGCTGTCGGCCGCGATCACGGCGTTCGTCCCGGCATCGGTGTGGCGGCGGGTGCTGCCGCGCCGGCCGGGGGCGGCGGTGCCGGTCGCGGGCGCGATGGGAGCCGTGCTGCCGGGGTGCGAGTGCGCCTCGGTGCCGGTCGCGAGCGGGCTGATGGCGCGCGGGGTGGCGCCCGCCGCCGCGCTCACGTTCCTGCTCGCCGCCCCCGCGATCAACCCCGTCGTGCTGGTCGCCACCGCGGTCGCCTTCCCCGGCCGGCCGGAGATGGTGGCGGGGCGGTTCGCCGCCTCGCTGCTCGTCGCGGTGCTGGCCGGGTGGGCGTGGCTGGTGCTGGGCAGGCGCGAGTGGCTCAGGGTGCCGTCCCGGCCGGACGCGCACGGCGCCGCCGGACGCCTGGACGCGTTCCGGCAGGCCATGCGGCACGACATCATGCACGCCGGAGGGTTCCTGGTCGTGGGCGCCGCGGCGGCCGCGACCATCAACGCCGCGGTGCCCTCCAGTTGGGTCGCGTCGGCGGCGGGCGATGCCGTGGTGTCGGTCCTGCTGCTGGCGGTGCTGGCCGTGCTGATGTCCATCTGCTCGGAGGCCGACGCGTTCGTGGCGGCCGGCCTGTCGCAGTTCTCCACCACCGCGCGGCTGACGTTCCTGGTGGTCGGGCCGATGGTGGACCTCAAGCTGATCGCCCTGCAGGCCGGGTTCTTCGGCCGGAGCTTCGCGATCCGGTTCGTCCCGCTGGTGTTCTGCCTGGCGGTGGGGATCAGCGCGCTGGTGGGAGGGCTGCTGCCGTGAGCAGGTCCGCGCAGAACCTGCTGCTGGTCCTGCTCGGCGGCGCGATGCTGTGGATCACGCTGGGCAGCGGCGAGTACGTCAACTACGTGCGGCCCGGGTTCCGCTACCCGCTGGTGGCCGCGGCGATCGCCCTGGTCGCGCTGGGCGCCGCCGGGCTGCGCCGGGAGTGGCGGGACACCGGCGGCGACGCCCAGGACGTCCACGAACCCCACGGCGACCACGGCGGGCACGCGCACGGGCCGGGGGTGGCGTGGCTGCTCTGCCTGCCCGTGCTGGCGATCTTCGTGATCGCGCCGCCCGCGCTCGGCTCGTTCACCGCCGCGCGCGGCGCCGGCCGCGCCGCTCCCCCGCCGGCGCCCGCCGAGGGCTTCGCCCCGCTGCCGAGGACGGGGGCGCCCGCCCCGATGAGCATGGGCGAGTTCATCGGACGCGCCTACGAGGCGCAGACGGGCGACCCCGCCTCGTTCGCGGAGGTCCCGGTGCGGCTGACGGGCTTCGTGAGCCCGCCGGCGAAGGGCGAGCGCGGCTGGCGCCTCGTCCGGCTGAAGGTCGCGTGCTGCGCGGGGGACGCCGTCCCGTTCCCGGTCATCGTGCGCGGCCTGCCGCGGCCGCCCGCCGACGCGTGGGTGTCGGTCGACGGGGTGTGGGAGCCGCCCGCGACCGGGCGCCGCGCGACGGTCGTCCAGACGCTGCGCGGACGGTCCCTCCAGCGGGTCGGCAAGCCCGGCAACCCCTACGAGTGACCGCCCGCCGGAGGGCGGCCACCGGCGGACGGCGCGCGCCCGGGGTGGCCGGGCACGGGCCGTCCGCCGTTCCTTCGGGCGGCCGTTTCCGCCTGCGGTCGGGTCGACCGGCAGGCCGGGTCCGTCAGCAGGTCAGGTTGCTCCCTGGAGGGACGCCGAGGATCTGGGTGAAGCGCTGGTAGGCGTTCACCCGGCTCTGCACCTGGGCCGGATTCCGGCCGTCGCATTCCAGTGCGCCGTTGATGCTGCGGATCGTCTCGCCGAACCCGCGGCCGTTGACCATCGCGCTGTGGCCGGTCATCGTGCCGGGGCCGTTCTGGGTCATCCAGTACCAGAGCCCGGTCCGCCACGAGACCGACGCGTCCCGTTCGACCAGCCACGGGTTGTTCAGCAGGTCGAGGCCGAGGGCGTCGCCCGCCGCCTTGTAGTTGAAGTTCCAGCTCAGCTGGATGGGCCCGCGCCCGTAGTAGGCCGCCTGCCCCGCCGGGCACCCGTAGGGCCGGCTCGCGTCGCAGTAGTGCGGGTAGTTCCCGGTGTTCTGCTCGACGATGTAGACCAGCCCGCCGGTCTCGTGGTTGACGTTGGCCAGGAAGGCAGCCGCCTCCTGCTTCTTCACCGTGTCGCTTCCGGTGTTGGCGAACGCCGGGAAGGCCGCCATGGCCGCAGTCAGGCCGTTGTAGCCGTAGAACGCGTTGCGGCTCGGGAACATCTGATTGAACTGCGACTCGCTCACCACGAACCCGCTCTGGCCGGGCGGATCACCCGGATCGGACGACCCGCCGCAGGTCCCCTGGTCGGCCCACACGTCGGCGCGGCCCGGGGTCTCGTTCTGCGTCCACCATTTCGCCGACCAGTTGTGCCCGCCGTAGGACACCGTGGCACCACCCGTGTAGACGGCGGAGGAGCTCCACGCCGCGGCGCAGTCCGCGGCGAGGGCCGGCGCCGCCGGAAGGACGGCCGGCAGCGCGCCCGCCGCGAGCACGGCGGCACCCGACACCAGGGCTCCGAGCAGCCGGCGGACGCGCCGCGCCTTGCGGTCGGCCATCACTGGACGTTCACGTCGACGCAGGCGTAGAACGCGTTGGCCGTGTCGGCGATGTTCCAGATCGCCAGCACCTTCTGCCGCCCGGTGACGCCGCCGAGGTTGACCGAGTGCGAGACCGTGGACGGCGGCTGCTGGTTGTTGCCGTCCACCACGGCGACGCGCCTGCCGCCGACGTAGTACTCGTAGTTCGCGGTGCGGTGGCGGGCGGTGAACGTCCAGGTGAAGGTCACCGTCTGGCCGACGGTGGTGGCCCGCCAGCCCCTGCTGTCATCGTCGAGTTCGGCGAACCGGGCGTTTCCGCCGCTGCAGCTGCGCAGGCCCTTCGGGCCCTCGACGCTCTGCGGCTCCCACTGGATGGAGCCGCACTGGACGATGCGCTGCGCGCACTGGGCCTGCCGGCTCATCGGCGCCGACACGTACCCGTGGGCCCAGGCCGAGGTCGCCGGAATGACCACGGCGACGAGGGGGGCGATTCCGACACCGGCCGTGATGGCGGCGATCCTGCGCGAGCGTTTCGTGCGGGGGGTCTTCTTCATGCGGGGTCCTTGCGTGATGGGGGTGGTCATGGGATGTCGACGCGGCGGGATCCGCCGCGTGGGAGCGGACGACGGACGCGCCGGCGCACGCGCGCCGCGGGCGCGCGTCGCCGGTCAGGGGCGGGGCGCGGGGCATGAGCACTCCATCGGATAGGAAACTTTCCTATCGGATTGAGCGAACGTTAACCCCGCGCGCGAGGCCGGGCAAGGCCTCGCCGGAGCAGCCGGAAAGGCACGACAGGACCAGTGCAGGCAGAGGAGCGAACCAGCCGGCTCCGGCCAGAAGATTCGGCACCATTCCCCGCCGCCGCCTCTATTGGTGGGCAGAACCTGCCAAACACCCGGCCCAAGGTCCGGTCCAATAGCCGTGTCCAAGGGAACCCGGAGGGGCACCAGGGCGGGCGCGGGTCAGGTTCCGGTCACCGGGACGCCCCTTGGAGAGCCGTCCCCGCCCTTCTACGATCGGGCCACCCATTTCTGTCGCCCGACCGGCGGGAACTCCCGCGTCCGGCCGGGACGGCGGCGCCGACAGGGCCAGGCGCGGGCCCTCGTTAGCGGTCGCCACGCTGCACGGCGCCCGCCGAGAGGAACACATGGACCAGAGCGCTGATTACGTCGTGGTGGGGGCCGGGAGCGCCGGCTGCGTGCTGGCGAAGCGGCTGGCCGAGTCCGGGGCGAGCGTCGTCCTGGTGGAGGCGGGCGGACCGGACCGGACCCCGCTGGTCCGCAAGCCGGGGCTGATCGCCGTCTTCCACAACATCCCGCAGCTGAAGAAGCGGCTGGACTGGGGCTTCTACAGCACCCCGCAGAAGAGCGCGCTCGACCGGAGGATCCCGCAGGTCCGGGGGCGCGTCCTCGGGGGCTCGGGGTCGATCAACGGGATGCTGTTCGTGCGCGGCCACCGCAAGAACTACGACGACTGGGCCGCCGAGGGCTGCACCGGATGGGGCTTCGACGACGTCCTCGGAAGCTACAAGCGGATGGAGAACTGGGAGGACGGCGCCTCCGACCTGCGCGGTGCGGGCGGCCCGATCCAGGTGACGCGGCAGCGGGACCTCACCCCGGCGTCCGAGGCGTTCATCGAGGCGGTCGTCCAGACGGCGGGCGTCAAGCGCAACGACGACTACAACGGCGCCGAGCAGGAGGGCGTGGGGATCTTCCAGCAGAGCGTCGCGGACGGCCTGCGCTACAGCTCGTCCGTCGGCTATTTGGACGACCACGGCCTGCCGAACCTGAAGGTCCTGACGAACGTGACCGTGCAGCGGGTCGTGATCGACAAGGGGCGGGCCACGGGCGTCGAGGTCGCGGGCAAGAAGGGGAAGGCGACGATCCGGGCCTCCCGGGAGGTCGTCCTGTCGGCGGGCGCGTTCGGTTCCCCGCACCTGCTGATGCTGTCCGGCGTGGGACCGGCCGGCCACCTGAAGGACCACGGCATCGAGGTGCGCGCCGACCTTCCCGTGGGCGACAACCTGCACGACCACATGTTCGCGCCGATGACGTTCGTCATGGACACGGCCCGCCACAAGGGCACCGCGCCCTACTTCGCCAGGGGCGTCGCCAAGGAGTGGACGAGGGGCGGGACGTGGGTCGCCCGCACCGTGTTCGAGGCGGTCGGCTTCGTCCGCAGCGGGCAGGCAGGCGAGATCCCCGACATCCAGCTGCACGCGTTGCCGTGGTCGTACCCGTTCCCGAACCAGGACGCGCCGACACGGCACGCGGTCGACAAGCGGTCCGCGCTCACGATCATGCCGACGCTGATCTACCCGAAGAGCCGCGGCACGGTCCGGCTGGGGTCGGCGGACCCGTCCGCCGCGCCGGTCATCGACCCGGGCTACCTCACCGACCCCGACGACGCCCGGCTGCTGCTGGACGGCATCGAGCTGGTCCGCGAGGTGATGGCGAGCCAGGTCATCGCGGGGGACGTCAAGGAGGAGCTGTCCCCCGGGCCGCAGTTCCCGGACCGGAAGGCACTGGCCAAGGAGCTGCCGAACCGTGCCACGACCGTCTACCACCCGGTGGGGTCGTGCCGCATGGGCGCGGACGAGCGGGCCGTCGTCGACCCCGAGCTGCGCGTGCGCGGCATCGAGGGTCTCCGGGTGGCGGACGCGTCGATCATGCCGACCATCATCGGCGGCAACACCAACGCCCCGAGCATGATGATCGGCGAACACGCCGCGAAGCTGATGCTCGGCGACTAGCCGGTCTTCGGCCAGGAGGAGGTGCTCCCGGCCCGGGCTCGGTGTTCAGGTCGGGAAGCCGGTCACCCATCGACGCTGCCAGGGCGTCTCGACGGCGCGCGGATGGTGGTGCTCGCGCGCCCAGGCCACGGCCTCCGACGGGTCCACCCCCGACAGGACGGCCAGGCATGCGATGACGGTGCCGGTGCGTCCGACGCCGCCTCCGCAGGCGACCTCGACCGAAGCGCCGGAACGGGCCCGCTCGTGCAGGGCGCGGATCTGCCGGACGGCCTCGTCCCGGTCACGGGGCAGCAGGAAGTCGGGCCAGTCGAGCCACGCGGACGGCCAGCGCAATACCGGCTCGTGCCTGCGGCGGAGCCGGCCGGAGCCCAGGTAGAGCCCGAAGTCGGGGACGGGCCCGTCCGGGAGGGGTCTCCGCAGGCCGCGCCCGCGGACCGGGGTGCCGTCCGGGAGCGTGATCGCGCCGGTGAGCGTCATCGGGTCACCGCCCGGCGGCGTGCGCGGTGGTTGGCGACGTTGAGCCTGTTCCCGCACAGCTCGGGCGTGCAGTAGCGGCGGCGCCCCGCGCGGCTGGCGTCGGCGAACACGCCGCCGCAGCCCGGAGCGCCGCACGCGCGGAAACGGCCGTGGCCGAGCGCCCGGAGGAGGCCGAGCAGCGCGACACCGGCGACGGCGGCCACTTCGGCGACGAGGGAGGCGTCCCGGGCCGTCGGGACGTACCACTGCCACCGGCCGGACGGGTCGCGGCGCAGCACGGGCGCGAGCCCGACGTGCCCGGCCAGCAGCGCCGCGCGCTCGACCGCCTCGTCCTCCGTCCCGGACTCCAGCACGGCCCGCACCTCGCGGCGCAGGAAGCGGACCTTCTCCACGTCCTCCACGCTCAGCGCCGCAGGGTCGAAGGGGGCGACGTCGTAGGCGGCGAGGTCGTATCCGGAGAGCAGGGCGGCCAGGTCGCCCGGCTCGGAGAGCGCCTCGGCCCCCCGGACCTCCGGGGACGTGCCGACCAGGGTGTTCGCGACCTCGACGCCCGCCGCGTAGTCGGCGATCGGGATGAGCACACAGCCTCCTGGAACCCTCGATGTGTAAGGGTTATAAGAAGACTGTAGCCCTTACCCAGTGGCGACGTCGAACTGGAGGCCGCCGTTCACCGCGGACACGTCGACATGCCCGCCGTGCCGCAGGTCGCCGGACAGCAGCAGGTCGGAGAGCCGGTCGTCCACCTCCCGCTGGATCGTGCGGCGCAGCGGCCGGGCCCCGAACTCGGGCTGGTAGCCGCGCTCGGCGAGCCAGTCGACGGCCTCGGGGCTGAAGGTGACGGAGACGTCCTGGGCGCGCAGCCTGCGGCGCGTCTCGTCCAGCAGCAGGTCGGTGATCTGGCGGAGCTGGCCCTCCTCCAGCCGCTGGAAGACGATGATCTCGTCGATCCGGTTGAGGAACTCGGGCCGGAACGACTCGCGCAGCCGCCGCATGATCCGGTCGCTCAGCGCGCTGCCGTCGCCGGACGTGCCGAAGCCGATCTCGGTCGTGCCGGTGATCAGCTCCGAGCCGAGGTTGCTCGTCATGATCACCACGGTGTTGCGGAAGTCGACGGTGCGGCCCTGCGCGTCGGTGAGGCGGCCGTCGTCGAGGAGCTGGAGCAGGACGTTGAAGACGTCCTGGTGCGCCTTCTCGATCTCGTCCAGCAGGATCACCGAGTACGGCTGGCGGCGGACGGCGTCGGTGAGCTGCCCCGCCTCCTCGTAGCCGACGTACCCGGGCGGCGCGCCCATCAGCCGGCTGACGGTGTGCCGCTCCTGGAACTCGCTCATGTCGAAGCGGATCATCCGGTCGCGGCTGCCGAACAGCGCCTCGGCCAGCGCCTTGGCCAGCTCGGTCTTGCCGACGCCGGTCGGGCCGAGGAACAGGAACCCGCCGATCGGGCGGTCCGGGTCGCCCATCCCGGCGCGGGACCGCCGCACGGCGCGCGACACCGCCTCCACGGCGTCCTCCTGCCCGATCACGCGCTGGTGCAGGTGCCCCTCCAGGTTGGCCAGGCGCTCCCGCTCGGCCTGGGTGAGCTGGGTGACGGGGACGCCGGAGATCCGGGAGACGACCTCGGCGATGTCCTCCGTCGTCACCTCCGGGACCGTGGTCGGCGCGCCGTTCCCGCGCGTCTCGGTGAGGTCCTTCTCCAGCCGGGCGACCTCGTCGCGCAGCTCGGAGGCCCGCTCGTAGTCCTCGTCCGCGACGGCCTGGTCCTTCTCGCGGCGCCGCTGGTCGAGGCGCTGCTCCAGCTCGCGCCGCCCGCCGTCGCGCGTGGAGCGCAGCCGGACGCGGGCGCCCGCCTGGTCGATGAGGTCGATCGCCTTGTCCGGCAGGAACCGGTCGGTCAGGTAGCGGCTGGACAGGTCGACCGCCGCGACGAGCGCCTCGTCGGTGAAGCGGACCTGGTGGTGCGCCTCGTACCGGTCGCGGAGCCCGCGCAGGATCTCGATGCTGTCGTCGGCGCTCGGCTCCGGCACCAGGATCGGCTGGAACCGCCGCTCCAGCGCCGCGTCCTTCTCGATGTTGCGGCGGTACTCGTCGATCGTGGTCGCGCCGACCACGTGCAGCTCGCCGCGGGCGAGCGGGGGCTTCAGCATGTTGCCCGCCGACATCGCGCCCTCCGCGCTGCCCGCGCCCACGATCGTGTGGATCTCGTCGATGAACACGATCAGCCCGTCGGCGTGGTCGCGGATCTCGTCCACGAGCTTCTTCAGCCGCTCCTCGAAGTCGCCCCGGTACCGGGTGCCGGCGACGACGCCGCCCAGGTCGATCTGGACGATGCGCTTGCCGCGCAGGGTCTCGGGGACCTCGTCGTCCACGATCCGCTGGGCCAGCCCCTCGGCGATCGCGGTCTTGCCGACCCCCGGATCGCCGATCAGCACCGGGTTGTTCTTGGTGCGCCGCGAGAGGACCTCGACCGTCTCCTCGATCTGGTCCTCGCGCCCGATCACCGGATCGATGCGCCCCTCCCGCGCGAGGGCGGTCAGGTCGCGCCCGAACTCGTCCAGCGTCGGCGTCCCGGACGACTGCCCGCCGCCGGGCGGCGGCTGCCCGGGGCCCCCGCCGGACGCCGCCTGCTGGAGCGAGTCGGGCGTCACGTGCTCGTGGTCGAGGATCCGCCCGGCGCTCGACCCCCGATCGAGCGCCAGCGCGAACAGCAGGTGCTCGGGCCCGATGTAGGACGAGCCCAGCGCCCGCGACACCTGGTGCGAGTCGAGCAGCGCCCGCTTGGCGGACGGGGTCAGCTCGGGCGGGACGTCCCGGGGCTCACCGCGCCGCGCGTGGTCCTCGATCTCTTCCCTGATCTTGTCCGGATCCGCGCCGGCCCGCGCCATCCACTGCCGCGTCCCCTGCTGCCGCGTCGCCGCCCACAGCAGGTGGTCGGTGTCCAGATCGTTGCTCCCCCACTGGGCCGCCTGCGCGGCGGCGTCCCGCACCAGCTCCCGCGCGGGCTCGCTCATCAGCCGCGCGAGGCTGATCCGCTCCATGGGCCTCCGGTGCGCCCGCGCCCCGAAGAAGCGGGCGAGCATCTCCTCGAACGGGTCCATTCCCCCTGGCCCGTACCATCCCGCGGTCATCCTCGAAAACCCCCCGGTAGTCGAAGGACACGTCATAACAACGGACATGCCCCTGCCCATGGCATGCCCCAGGAAACCCCCGCGCCAACCGTCCCACGCCCGCGAGCACGGGCGCACGCGTCCCGGCGAACACCACGCCGACGGGGCCGGCGGCTCGTCTGGACGCGGGTCGCGGGACCGGTCAGGAACCAAGAAGCGCCCTTTACCGGGCCGCGCCTAGCGTGGTCGGTACGGAGACCCCCCAGGTACGGGCGACGTGGCGACGGACGGGAGGCAGACGATGGCACAGGATCAGCGGGTGAAGGCGCGCAAGCGCGGCACGCCAGGGGCGGTGTCCCGATGGGTGCAGCGGACGATGAACGCCCGCATCATCGGCAAGGTCCGGCGCGGACGCGGAACGTTCATGGGCATGGACGTCCTGGTCCTGGACACGGTGGGCCGGCGAACCGGCCGGCGGCGCGAGACGCCCGTGTCGTGGTTCCCCGGTGGAGACGACGCCTGGCTGATCGTCGCGTCGGGCGGCGGGAGCCAGGACCCGGACTGGTACGTCAACCTGATGGCGCACCCCGACCAGGCGGCGGTCGAGCTGCCCGGCGGCGGGGCCGTGCCCGTGACGCCCCACCGGCTCGACGGCGCCGAACGCGAGGAGGCCTGGCAGCGCATCACCGCTGCCCAGCCCCGCTACGCGAAGTACCAGCGCCGGTCCGACCGCCAGTACCCCGTGGTCCGCCTCACCCGGCGCTGAGCTCGCGTGTTCGGCGGGTCAGGCGGACTGGTGCGCGGTCGCCAGCTGCCCGCGTGGGTGCACAAGAGCTGACCGCCCAGCGGGGACGCGGCCGCCTGCCGCGCCGCTGGATGACGCCGTCCGCGGGCGGTCTTCAGGGCCTGGGGGACGCCTCCTCGACCCGTTGCGTCGTCCGCGACCAGGAGGAGGTCGTCCAGGACGGCCGGGATGGGACGCCGCCCTGCGACGCCGTCGGCGATCGTGTCGGTCGATTCGGTGGTGACGACACGCCGTTGATGCCAGGAGCGCGTCATCGCGGGCGCGCCCAGCGGCTGGACGCAGATCACCTCGACTTCGGGCGCGCAGGCCTTCACGACGTGGCCCACGCCGGTGGCCAGCGCACCGCCGCCGAGAGCGATCAGGACGGCGTCGAACGGCGGCACGGCGTCCACCAGCTCCAGCCTGGCGCCCAGCACGCGGATGCGGTCGAGCTTGGCCGCAGGCGCGGCGCGGGAGGCCACGACGGTGACGTCGGGCCCCCGGCCGCGACCGGACCAGGCGAGAGCCTGGCCGAGGTTGCCCGCGCTGGCGCACACCGCGGGCGGCTTACAGCCCGGAGCCGCCCGTAGCGTCGATCACCTGGCCGGTCACCCAGCGCGCGTCGTCGGAGGCGAGGAACGCCACGATGTCGGCCACGTCCTCGGTCCGCCCGATCCGGCCCAGCGCGGACAGGGCCGCCGCCTGGGCCTCGGCCTGCGGGTTTCCGCGCAGCCAGCCCGCGTTGACGTCGGTGTCGATGATGCCCGGCGCCACCGAGTTCGCCGTGATGCCCCGGGGGCCCAGTTCCTTGGCGAGGTTGAGGGTGAAGGTGTCGAGCGCGCCCTTGGTCGAGCCGTAGGCCATGATCTCCGGCAGGGCGATGCGGGCCGCGCCGCTGGAGATGTTGATGATCCGGCCGCCGTCGCGCAGCCGCTTCAGGCCCTGCTGCACGATGAAGAACGGCGCGCGGACGTTCACGGCGAAGACCTCGTCGAAGTCGTCCTCGGTCAGCGACGACAGGTCGGGGCTGCGTCCGATGCCGGCGTTGTTGACGATGATGTCGACCGCCCCGCCGGGCGCGTACTCGCCGGCATGGGCGTCGAAGGCGGCCCACAGGCGGGCCGCGTCGCCATGCCGTCCCAATTCCGCGCGCAGTGCGAAGGCCCGGCCGCCGTCCTTGCGGATGCGTTCGACGACCTCCTCGGCCGCCGCCTCGTTGCGGGCGTAGGCGACGGCGACGGCCGCGCCGTCCCGGGCGAGACGCTGCGCGATGGCCCGTCCGATGCCGCGGCTCCCACCGGTGACCAGCGCGGTCTTCCCTTCGAGTGCGCGTGCGCCCATGGCTGTGACCACTCCCTCAGTATTTTTGAGCGATGACTCAAGAAATAACCTAGCACGCCTTGTTGAGCGGTCGCTCTAAAATGTGGGGGTGAGCGACACACGCGCGAAGCGGGGGCGGCCGAGGGCGTTCGACCGCGACACGGCACTGGACGCGGCCACACGGCTGTTCTGGGAACGCGGCTACGAGGCCACCTCCGTCGGCGAACTGACCGAGGCGATGGGCATCAGGCCCGGCAGCCTGTACGCGGCCTTCGGGGACAAGAAGTCGCTGTTCAAGGAGGTGGTGCACAGCTACGGGCGCTCGGCCGTCGGCGCGTTCATGAGCGTCGCGCTCGATGAGGAGCCCACCGCCTACGGCGCCTTCGCCCGCATCCTGCGCGAGGCGGCCGTGATCTACAGCGACCCGTCCCACCCGGCCGGCTGCCTGACGATCAGCGCGGCCACCAACGTCACCCCGCAGGACGCCGAGGTGGCGGCCTTCCTCCGTGATCTGCGGAACAGGAACCTGGACGTCTTCCAGGCCCGCCTTCAGGCGGCGCAGCAGGCGGGCGAGCTACCCGCCGCAGCGAACCCCCGTGCCCTGGCCGCGTACTTCGCCGCGGTCATCCAGGGAATGTCGCAACGCGCCGCCGACGGAGCGACAGCAGCCGAACTCACCGAAACCGCGGAACTGGCCCTCACCGCATGGCCCGCGCCCTAGTGCAGTCTGTCTTTCTGGACCTTGCCGGCAGGGGTCATGGGCAGGCCAGTGCGGATGATGATCTGCTTGGGGACCTTGTAGTCGGCGATGGCGGCGGCACAGAAGTCGCGCAGTTCTCGCGCGGTGGTCTCGGCCCCGGAGGTGAGCACGACGTAGTAGCGGCCGATCTCGCCGAGGACGGGGTCGGGTACGCCGACGCCGGCGGCCAGGGCCACGCCGGGATGCGACATCAGGAGGTTCTCGACCTCGATCGGGTAGACGTTGAAGCCGCCCTGGACGAACATCTCGTGGCGGCGTCCGCGCAGGGTCAGGTGCCCGTCGCCGTCGGCCCGGGCCATGTCGCCGGTGCGCAGCCAACCGTCCGCGGTGATCGATCGTGCCGTCTGGTCGGGCATGGCGTGGTAGCCGGCCATGAGCGAAGGGGCGCGGACCAGCAGTTCACCGGTCTGCCCGGCCGCGGTCTCGGCACCGTCACCGTCGACGATCTTGATCTGGACGCCGGGCAGCGGCCGTCCGACGGCCCGGAGGGTCGTCTCCCGGTCACTGCCCCAGGGAGTCATCACCACCGCTCCGGACGCCTCGCTCAGTCCGTAAAGGTTCATCACGGTGGCGCGGGGGAACGCGCGGGCCAACCGTTCGAGCAGCGCCGGGTCGGCGTTGGCGCCTCCGGTGACGACCAGCCGGACGGCGGAGGTGTCGGCCGTCGCGAACTCCGGAGCCCGCAGCAGCAGTGTGTGCATCGTGGGCACGCCGACCCAGACCGTCAGCCCGGACGTCCCGAACAGGCGGGCGGCTTCACGGGGAGAGAAGGCCGGCAGCAGGACCGCCCGGGTGCGGGCGACCAGCGCGGTCAGCACACAGCAGGTGATCCCGCTCACGTGGTTGAGCGGGACGGTCACCGGCAGGACGTCGTCGGGCCCCAGCCGCATGTGCCGTGCCTGGGCGGTGGCCGCCGCCAACTGTCCGCGGTGGGTCAAGGTCGCCCCCTTGGGGCGTCCGGTCGTCCCGGACGTATAGATGACCAGGACCGGGTGGCCGGGGTCCACCGCTCCCTCGGCCGCGGCGAGCGCGGCGGCGTCGGGCGGGTCGGCCTCAAGGTCGTCGAGGGTGAGAGCACCGCCCGGACCGAGGGTCACCGTCCCCTCCACCTCAGGGGTGCGATCGCGTATGCGGGCCAGGAGGTCGAGGAGGTCGACGTCCGCGGTCGCCGGCACGGTGAAGACGAATCGGGCTCCCGAGTGGCCGAGGATGTGGGCGAGTTCGCTTTGGCGGTAGCGCACGCTCAGCGCCACCACGACCGCGCCGATCTTCGCCGCCGCGAAGTAGATCGCCAGCCAGTCGGGGGTGGTGTGGTCGTTGACGGCGATGCGATCGCCGTGCCGCACTCCCAGCCGCAGCAGGCCGCCGGCGATGCGGTCGGACCGCTGGTCCATCTGCGCCAGGGTGATGTTCCGTCCGCCGGCCGACCAGCCGATCCGGTCTCCGGCCGTCCGTGCCGCCGCGCGCAGCAGATCACTGATGCGCTCTGGAGCCTCCCGCCGCGTCATGACCGGGGCCGCAGGTGGGTGGTCAGGAACTCGATCTGGTCGGCGACGAGCCGTTCGACCAGCGGCGGGTGGTAGACGGTGAAGTGGTCTGCGTCGTAGTGCCTGAGCTCGCCCCGCGACGCGGCGGCTGCGGCCCTCTCCGCGATCGCGGTGTCGACCAGGTTCTCCCGGTCGCTCTGGCACACCAGCAGCGGGCACCGCACGCGGGACGCGCGGGACGCGGCGTTGTAGAAGAGCATTCCCAGCCCGGAGGCGGCGGTGACGCGGTTGTCGAACTCATAGCCCGGCGGGCACACCGACCGCCAGCCCTCCAGAGCGCCCGGCTGGTTGACGAAGGCCGGCTCGCCGGGAGGGCCGACCAGCGGCACGTACCGCCGCGGCCGCCGCAGCGCGGCGCGCACCAGGTCGGAGATGACGGGGACGGTGAACCGGGCCAGGTGCCGCAACCCGCCTCGCAGGGCGATGGCGCGCCCGCTGAGCACCGGGCACTGCACCACCGCCGCCGTCAGCTCGGGGTGCCTGGCGGCCGCGGCGAGCACATGGCTGGCGCCGAACGAGGTTCCCCACAGCGCGACCCGTCCGGCGTCCAGTTCAGGCCGCGTCCGGGCGAACTCCAGTGCGGCGTCGATGTCCTGGGCGTACCGGCGTGCGCTGACCAGCTGACGCGGCAGACCGCCCGATTCGCCCAGGTGACGGAAGTCGAAGGCCAGCACGGCAAGGCCCGCCTGGGAGAACCACTTCTCGTACTGGTCGAGCATCATGTCGTGCGTCGCGCCACCGCCGTGCACCAGTACGACGATCGGATGCGGCCCGGAGCCCTCGGGGACGGTGAGCCAGGCGGCGCATTGATCGCCGCCGGAGGTGAACGAGGTACGCGTCGTCATGCCCTCTCCAATCAAGTACGTTGTACGTGAACAGGGAGAGTTAAACACGTACCTTGTACGCAATCAAGGGGAAGGGTCCATGCCGGCACCGCGCAAGTTCACCCACCAGCAGTTGCAGGCCGCGGCTCTGGAGCTGATCGACCAGGAGGGCCTGGCCGGGCTGACCATGCGCGCCCTGGCCGCCCGGCTCGGCACCGGCCCGATGACCATCTACAACTACGTCGACGGCCGTGAGGGACTCGAACGTCTCGTCACCGGCGCGGTCATGGCGCAGGCCCGCTGGTCCGACGAACCTTCCGGCGACTGGCGGACACGGCTGGCGGCGACCGCCGAGGCGATCTGGCGGGCCGTGCGCGCGCACCCCAACGCGATCCCCCTCGTCCTCACCACCCGCAGCCTCGACGAAGACGCACTCGCCCCCGCCGAAGCCCTGCTGCAGGCCCTGGCCGACAGCGGACGAACCGGAGCCGAACTACTGGCCGCCTTCCGCGTGGTCTCCGGCTTCATCGCCGGATTCGCCCAGGCCGAACTCACGGGTCCCCTCGCATCCGCGGCCGGCCAGGACGCCGGAACCATCGTCGCGCGGATGGCCGACCTTCCGGCGCAGCGGTTCCCCCGGCTGATCGAGATAGCCCGCGCAGCCACCGGCGACCCTCAGACCGAGTTCCGCGCCGGATTGGGGATCCTCCTCGCCGGGATCGACGCCTCGGGCCCGCACCCGGACTGACCTCCCTCAAAGATCAGGTCCTCCGCACGGGTCTCGAAGACCACGGCTCTTCGTCAGTTCTCGGGTGGAGGGCCGTAGGAGGCGGCCATCGCGGCGGCGCGGTCGCGCAGGGCGGTGCGCAGCCACTGCGGGGCCAGGGCCTCCGCGCTGGTGCCCAACTGCCACAGGGCCCAAACGGCATGCCTGGGATCTTGGAAGGCCACCTCCATCCGCAGCCGGCCGTCCGCGTCGGTCTCCTCGGCGCGGACGGCAAGCGCGGTGCCCACCAGGTCCTCCCGCCGCGCCGGGTCCACCCGGACCAGCACGGTGACCTGGTCGCCGCCCGTCCGGAACCGCGTGCTGCGCTCCTGCCAGGCGCGGTCCAGGTCGACCCGGTCCGACCGCGAGGCGGGTTCGGCGAGCTCCTCGGCGGCGAGGATCCGGGACAGCCGGTAGGTGCGGTCCGCGCCGGACCGCGTGGCCAGCAGGTAGCCCTGGTCGCGCACGGTGACCAGGCCGATCGGGTCCACCGTCCGCCACTTCGGGCCCTGGCCCGCGGCCGCGTAGTGGATGCGCAGCTTGTGTCCGGCGAACACCGCCCGCCGGACCTCGGCCACCACGGCGTCGGGCACCTCGTCGGCGACCGGCCGGCGCGAGAGGAGATCGGTCTCCGGGTCGATGAGCAGCCGCTCGGCCGCGCCGGCCGCGGTGTCGCGGTGGCTCTCGGGCAGCGCGTCGACCACCTTGAGCATCGCCGAAGCGAGCGCCGAGCCGAGGCCGAACGCCTGCGCGCCGCGGCGCGAACCCGCGACCAGCAGGGCGAGCGCCTCCTCGTGGTTCAGTCCGGTGAGCTCGGTCCGGAAACCGGGGAGCAGCGCGAACCCGCCGTGGCGGCCGCGTTCGGCGTAGACCGGGACGCCGGCCGCGGACAGCGCCTCGATGTCGCGCAGCACGGTGCGGGTGGACACCTCCAGCTCGCGGGCCAGCGCGGCCGCGGACATCCGACCGTGCCGGCGCAGCAGCAGCACCAGCGAGACCAGCCGGTCGGCGCGCATGCGCGAAGTCTACGGAAATACACGACACAGGATGTCGTGATTTGTTGGGAGCCTCATCAGCGCGGCCCGAAGATGCGGCCGCCAATGCCGATGGACGTACGCAATGGAGCTGATGTGGCAATGGAGCGAACGGCGGTCAACCCGTGGGCGTGGTCCGTGGAGATGGGCTACAACCAGGGCGAGATCGTCTCCGGCAACACCCGGACCCTGTACTGCGCCGGGCAGACCGCCATGGACGGCGACGGCAAGCCCCGGCACGCCGATGACATGGCGGCGCAGCTGGCGCTGAGCCTCGACAACCTGGAGGCCGTGCTCGGCGAGGCCGGCATGTCCCTCGCGGACCTCGTCCGGCTCAACGTCTACACCACCGACGTCGACCGGCTCTTCGAGCACTACGGCGTGCTGGCGTCGCGCCTGGGCGCCGCCGGGGCGGCGCCGTCCACCACGATGCTCGGGGTGACCCGGCTGGCGATTCCCGTCCTGATGGTGGAACTCGAGGGGACCGCCGTCGCCTGACGCGCCCTTGCCGCCTCCGGCACGACCGCCGGAGGCGGCGCAGCGCGAGTGACGGGCCTGCGGGGACGCCGCGCTCACTTGGCTCCGCCGTCGTCCGGAGCAGCGGATTCGGCGGCCTTGCGTTCGACGCCCCGGCGCATCGCCTCCAGGAAGACCTTGGCCACGATGCCCAGGAAGACCAGGTCGCCGAGCATCTGCACGGCCGTCAGGGCGCGGGCCGTCTGGGACGTCGGGACGATGTCGCTGAAGCCGACCGACGTGAAGATCGTGATGGTGTAGAAGAGGGCGTCGATGTGCGTCAGGGGCTCGGAGAAGCCGGGCGGGGTGTCGTGGCTCATCAGCCGGTAGCTGGAGGCGAACACCAGCACGAAGAGCGAGACGGAGGTGCCCAGCGCCTCGACGGTGCGCATCCGGGGGGAGTGCGACTGCGTGATCGACCGCGCCTGCCACGCGACGAGCAGGCCCAGGGAGATCAGCGAGGCGCTCAGCACCGTGCCGGTCACCGCGGTGAACGACCTGTTCAAGGGGGCCGTGAAGTACACGACGAGCAGGGCCGCCGTGGTCAGCGTCGTGCGCAGGACCACCCAGGTCAAAAGCCCGAACCGGGCCCTTCGCGAGGGAGCGTTCACTCTCCGTGCATGCCCAGGGCCGCCCCGTCTGATCCGTGGGCCGGGCCGCTCGCCCCGGTGCCCGCTAGATGAGGCCCTGGGCGAGCATGGCGTCGGCCACGCGCTCGAAGCCGGCGATGTTGGCGCCGACCACGTAGTCGCCGGAGGCGCCGTAGCGTTCGGCGGTCTCGTAGCAGGTGTCGTGGATGCTCGTCATGATGGCCGACAGCTCCTCCTCCACCTGGGAGAACGGCCAGGAGGCGCGGCTCGCGTTCTGCTGCATCTCCAGCGCGCTCACCGCGACGCCGCCCGCGTTGGCGGCCTTGCCGGGGCCGAACGCGACGCCCGCGTCCTGGAGGATGTGCACGGCGTCGGGCGTGGTCGGCATGTTCGCGCCCTCGGACACGGCCTTCACGCCGTTGCGGACGAGGACCGCGGCGGCCTCGGCGTCCAGCTCGTTCTGCGTCGCCGACGGGAGCGCGATGTCGGCGGGGACGTCCCACACCCGGCCGCCCGCGACGAACCGCGCGGAGGCGCCGCGCAGGTCGGCGTAGTCGGAGACGCGGCCCCGGTCGACCTCCTTGACCTGCTTGAGGAGGTCGAGGTCGATCCCCTTCTCGTCCACGACGTAGCCGCCGGAGTCGGAGACCGTGATGACGTTGGCGCCGAGCTGCTGCGCCTTCTCGATCGTGTAGATCGCGACGTTGCCGGAGCCGGACACGACGATCTGCTGGCCGTCCAGGTCCTCGCCTCGGCGGCGCAGCATCTCGGCCGTGAACATCACGTTGCCGTAGCCGGTCGCCTCCGTCCGGACGGCGGAGCCGCCCCACAGCATGCCCTTGCCGGTCAGCATCCCGGCCTCCCACCGGTTCGTGACGCGGCGGTACTGGCCGAACAGGTAGCCGATCTCGCGGGCGCCGACGCCGATGTCGCCGGCCGGGACGTCGGTGTGCTCGCCGACGTGGCGCTGCAGCTCGGTCATGAACGACTGGCAGAAGCGCATGACCTCCGCGTCGGAGCGGCCGTGCGGGTCGAAGTCGCTGCCGCCCTTGCCGCCGCCGATGCCGAGCCCGGTCAGCGCGTTCTTGAAGATCTGCTCGAAGCCGAGGAACTTGACGATGCCGAGGTTCACCGTGGGGTGGAAGCGGAGCCCGCCCTTGTACGGCCCGAGCGCGCCGTTGTACTCGACGCGGAAGCCGCGGTTGACGTGGATCTCCCCGTTGTCGTCCTCCCACGGGACCCGGAACATGATCTGGCGCTCCGGCTCGATCACCCGCTCCACCAGCTTGGCGGTGGCGAGCCCCGGCCGCGCGGCCAGCACCGGGCCGAGGCACTCCAGGACCTCGTGCACGGCCTGGTGGAACTCGGCCTCACCCGGATCGCGGCGCAGCACGCCCGAGTAGGTCTCCTCCAGGACGGCCATGGTCTCGGGCGGGGCCGGCAGGCGTGAGGCGAGGGGCATAGCGGGGATCCTTCCTTCAGACCCCTTCACTTTAGAACCCGTTTCCGGGTGCCGGAGGAACGCCTCGCCGCGGCGACCCCCTCCAGGACGGCCGCAAGGCGGGATCTCTCTGGCGGGGACACGGCCAGGCGGGGACGCTCCGGTGGATTAGGACACGCTGTCAAGGCAAGGATGTGACTGAGAGTGTTCGGAGGGTCGCGCACACGAGGTCGGCGCGGTCGGCGGAGGCCGTGGCGGCGGAGCAAAGCCGACCAGACCACGGTGAAGGCTGTAACGGAGGGTTACCGATGACGCGGTGGTCATGATGGCGGCGACGGTCTACTCGTTCACGGTGTACATCGCGGGTCGCACGCCAAGGTCGCTCAGCGCGCTGGCCAACCTGCGGTTCCTGTGTGACTCCTTCTTGCCCGACCGCCACGACATAGAGGTCGTCGACGTGTCGGAGCGGCCGGATCTGGCGGAGCGGGACGGTGTTCTGGCGACGCCCATGGTCATCAGGACCGGTCCGCTTCCGCGCTGCCGGGTCATCGGGGACCTGTCCGATCACCGGAAGGCCGCCGACTTCCTGGGCCTGGTCGAGGTGGACCGGTCGTCTCCAGTGGAAAAGGGGCGCTGATGGTCACTGAGGTTCGGCGCACCCCGACCGGGATCAGCGGCTTCGACGAGGTGGCCGTGGGCGGGCTGCCGGCCGGTCGCTCCACGCTGGTCACCGGTACCGCCGGCAGCGGGAAGACCCTGTTCGCTCTGGAGTTCCTCGCCCGGGGGATCATGAAGTACGAGGAGCCCGGAGTCTTCGTCACCTTCGATGAGACGCCCGAGGACCTCCGGAGCAACGTCGCCTCCCTCGGCTTCGACATCGCACGCTGGGAGCGGGACGGCAAGTGGGTCTTCGTGGACGTCTCCGCTGTCGAGGAGGAGATGCTCTCGGTCGGCGGGTACGACCTGGGGGGCCTGATCGCGCGGGTCGAGCACGCCGTGGCCCAGGTCGGGGCCGGGCGGATCTCGCTCGACTCGCTGGGGACACTGCTCATCCGTTTCCAGGATCGGGAGCTGATACGCCGCGAGCTGGCCAGGCTCACCCGGAGGCTGGAGTCGGTCGGGGTCACGTCGGTGCTGACCACCGAACGCGACAGCGAGTACGACGGCCTGACCCGGCACGGCGTCGAGGAGTTCGTCCTGGACAACGTCCTGATCATTCGCAACGTCCTGCGGAACGAGAGGCGCCGCCGGACGCTGGAGATCGTCAAGTTCCGCGGAACCACGCACCGTACCGGGGAGTGGCTGTTCACCATCGACCCGACGGAGGGCCTCGTCGTCGTTCCCCTGGCGTTCCTGGCCCCGCGCGAGCAGGCGTCGCGAGCGCGGGTGTCCACCGGGACTCCGGGACTGGACGAGATGGTCGGCGGCGGGATCTTCCGTGACGCGCTGGCCCTGGTGACCGGACCGCCCGGCTCCGGCAAGACGCTCATGGCCCTGCAGTTCGCCGACGCGGCGTTCCAGGCGGCCGAGCGCAGCCTGTTCTACGTCTTCGACGAGACCCGTGACCAGCTCTACCGCAGCGCCGCCGGCTGGGACATGGACCTGGAGGCCATGGAATCCTCGGGGCTGCTGCGGATCACGGCCGGCTACCCGGAGGAGGCGTCGGTGGAAGATCACTTCCTGAGCGTCCGGAGGGACATCACCGACTTCGCGCCGAGCCGGCTGATCATCGACAGCCTGTCCGCCCTGGAGCGCCGAGGAGCACCGAGGACGCTGCTGGACTTCGTGATCGCGCTGGGCGCCCTCGCGCGGGAGCACGAGATCACGACCCTGTTCACCTCCTCGACTTCGTCCGACACGTGGGCACCGGTCCCCGCTGCTTCGGCCATGGAGGTCGCCAGCATCACCGACGTGACGATCCTGCTGCGCTACGCCGAGAACGCGGGAGTGGTGCAGCGCATCGTCGCCGTGCTGCAGAGCCGCGGATCGCCCCACGATCCCACCGTGCGCCGAGTCGGCATCGACCACGCCGGGCTACGCGTGGGAGACCCCTACACCACCGGATCCCGCCTGTTCCCCGACCCGGACGTGCCGCCGCCCGACCGGCGGCCGGAACGCTGAACGCGATGAGCACGGATGGGTGAGTTCGAAGGGGCTCCGGCCACGCCGGAAACCGGACCCGGGTGGCCGGTCGACTTCGCGCGCGAAGCGGGGCCCACGGTGGTGTCGGCGCTGGCGGACGGGCTCGTCGCGGTCGACGACCAGGGCGTCATCCGCATCTGCAACGCCGCGGCCGAGGTACTGCTCGGCCGTCCGGCGAGCGAGCTGGTCGGCAGCCCGTTCGGACACCCGGTCGTCGCCGACCACTCCACCGAGATCGATCTGGTGCTGCCGGGCGGAGGCACCCGGGTGGTCGAGATGTGCGCCAGCACCACGACGGTGTCGGGTCAGCGCCTGCACCTGGCCTCGCTTCGCGACATCACCCTCCGGCGACGGGCATGGGAGCGGCTCGAAGCGGAACTGGACCTCCAGGGAACGATGATCGCCGTCATGGCCCACGAGATCCGCAATCCCCTGGCCGGGATCGGCCTTCTGATAGACACGCTCCGCGAGCCCGCGGAAGACCTCACCGACGACGAACGGAAAAGGATCCTCGACCAGGTCGCCGATCGCGTCGCCCGCCTGCAGTCACTGGCGGCCAGGCTCCTGACCACGATCAGGACCGGCGGAGAGCTCCCGCGCCCGCCCCGCGAGCCGGTCCCGCTGCTGGAGATCACGCTGCAATGCCTGGCGGACTTCGGTGACCGGGCGCGGGACACGCACGTCTACTGCGACCCCGAGATCCGGGTGCTGGCCGACCGTGGCGAACTGGCAGAGATGCTGGTCAACTATCTGCAGAACGCCTTCCACCACGGAGCCCCGCCGATCGAGATCCGAACGACCGGCGCGGGCGACGCCGTCGAGGTCCAGGTATGCGACAGCGGGCCGGGAGTACCCGAGGAGTTCGTGCCCAGCCTGTTCGAACGCTTCACGCGCGCGGCGGGGCCCCGACGGGACGCCGACGGGTCGGGGCTGGGTCTGTGGATCGTCCGGCGGCTGGCCCAGGCCAATGGCGGAGAGGCCTACTACCGGCCGGGCGAGCCCCAAGGCGCGTGCTTCTGCCTGCGCCTCCCGCGGGCAACGGAATGAGGAAGCGGGCTCCGATCAGCGGCGGCCGCGGGGCGGTCAGCCGGAGTCGCGGAGCCGGTCGGCGAGGACGGCGGCCTGGCTGAGGTCGACGTCCTTGGTCGCGGTGAGCAGGGTCACGGTGCCCTGCCGGGCGAGTTCCCGCAGGTGATCGAGAGCCTCGGCGCGCTCGGGCTCGGCCAGTTCGGCGTCGTAGCGGCGGGTGAACTCCTCGAACTTGTCGGGGTCGTGCCCGTACCACTTGCGGAGGTCGGTGGAGGGGGCGACGTCCTTCTCCCACTCGTCCAGGTGCGCCTTGTCCTTCGACAGGCCCCGCGGCCACACGCGGTCGACCAGGATTCGCGTCCCGTCCTCGCCCGATGGCGGCTCGTACACCCTGCGCAGCTTTACCTCCATGGCGGCTGTATACCCGGGGTCACGGACGACACGCACGTCCCCCTGATCCTTGGCTCACTGCGGGGTTCGCGGGTGGCCAGGCGGCGTCGCCAGGGGCGGGCGGCGGGGCCCGTCAGGGTCCGCTGGGACGGGCGCCGCCGGCGGAGACGCCCCGAGGGCGCGCTCCCCGCCGGGGACGTCGTCCAGGGCGCGGCCGCGGTCGGCGGCGGCGCGGCGGGCGAACTCGGCGGCGGCCGTCCGGCGGGCGAACTCTCCGGCGAGGGCGCGGCCGAGGACGTCGTCGTCGGGATGGTGCCTTTCCAGGTATTCGAGGGCCTCGGCCAGTTCCGCGGTGGTCAGTCGCCGCACGGGCTTCCCGGTCCAGCGCGGAAGGACGCCGAACCGTCCGGCCGGCGATACGGCGGAGGGTGCGGCGCGGGGTTCGGTGCTCATGGGCTCCGTGCTCATGTGCGGGGTCCTTTCAGTTCTGGTGCCGGAAGCGGCGGCACTGGAGGCGGGACGGTTCCGAGACCGCCGCACACCTGTCCGCCCGGCCGAGAGAGCGGCCCGCCCCAGCGGAGATACCGGTACGTCCGTGCAAGGGGACGCATCGGTATCCCACGGAGTCTCAGGAGTCGCTGAAGGACTTGCGTTCCACCCGTCCGTTCGTGCTCGGCCCCCATCCGTTCGTGCTCGCGGACCGGCCGTTGGTGCTCGGGGCAAGGCGGGAGGTCTTGGCGGGCGAGGGGCGCGGCGGCGCGGTCTCCACCAGGTAGTCGTGGTCGGGCGCCGGGACGGCCGGACGCTGCTCGGGGCCGGCCGCCGGGCGGGGCTCGTCGCGGGGCCGGTCCCGCAGCCGCCGCGCCGCCTGCCGGAGGGCGCGCTCGCCGACGAGCCGCGCCAGTTCCAGGCCCCAGCAGTCCAGCTTGTCGGCGTCGGTGAGGTCCTCGCGGGCGCTCAGCTCGGCCGCGAGGCCGCCGAGCCGCTGCGCCTCGGACAGGTCGAACTCGCGCATGAGGTGGCAGCACAGCTCCGCAAGCGCCGCGTGGTCGCGTTCGAACGACAGCCCGGCCAGGTCGTTGTGCGACAGCCTGCTGAGCGCGCGCTTGCGCTCCAGCTCACCGTCGGCGAGCCGCAGTATGCCGCTGAGGAGGGCGACGGGACCGGTGCCGCCGCCGCGGCTCTGCGCGGGGGCGAACGACATGCGCAGCACCGCCGCGGAGCCGATCCCGGCGGCGATGACCCGGACGACCATGAGGCTCGCCGGGGGTGTGGTGGGGGGCAGCCCGAACGTCCACCCGGAGGCGGTCACCGCGATCAGCGCGATCAGCGCAGCGCTGGCGTTGACGAAGACGAACAGCAGCCCGCCCGGGGAGAGCAGGGCCGCGACGGGCTTGTCGCGGTAGCGCGCGACGAGCTCGGCGAAGCCGATCGCGCCGCCGATCAGGGCGGCGAAGAGCATCTCGATGGTCATCGGTTCTCCTTGGTGGATACTCCGGCCTTCAGACCGGGGGGAAACGAAGCTCCTGCCGAGCAGGGCAGGAAGGGGCGAGTCGCCTCCGGGGCCATTCGCCATCCGCGCTCGCACCCAGGCCGACAGGTTGCGGGCCATGGCGCGGCAGGTCAGGCGGGCATTCAAGTACCGCTTCCATCCCACGGGCGAGCAGGCGGCCGAGCTGTCGCGCACGTTCGGCTGCGTGCGGCTGGTGTACAACAAAGCGCTTGAAGAGCGCACCCGGGCCTGGAACGTCGAGCGGCGCCGCATTTCCTACGCGCAGTCGTCGGCCTTGCTGACGCAGTGGAAGAAGACCGAGGAACTGGCCTTCCTGGCCGAGGTGTCCTGCGTCCCGCTTCAGCAGGCGCTGCGCCATCTCCAGACCGCTTTCACCAACTTCTTCGCCAAGCGCGCCAGGTATCCGCGATACAAGTCGCGCAAGCGGTCGCGTGCGTCGGCCGACGCCGGGATAACTTCGCTGGTGACCTTGTCGACCGGGGAGAAGGTCGCCAATCCCCGGCAGGAGCGCCGTGACCGCGCCCGCCTGGCCAAGGCGCAGCGCGAACTCGCCCGCAAAGCCCCCGGCTCGGCGAACCGGGACAAGGCCCGCCGCAAGGTGGCCCGCGTGCACGCACGGATCGCCGACCGGCGCCGCGACCTGCTGCACAAGCTGTCGACCCGTCTCGTCCGTGAGAACCAAACGGTCGTGATCGAAGACCTCACCGTCGGCAACCTGCTCAAGAACCGCACGCTCGCACGCGCCATCTCCGATGCGGCGTGGCGGGAGCTGCGCTCGATGCTGGAGTACAAGTGCGCCTGGTACGGCCGCGAGCTGGTCGTGGTCGACCGCTGGTTCCCCTCCTCCAAACTGTGCGCGGCCTGCGGAACCATCTGCACCAAGCTGCCGCTGGACGTCCGCGAATGGACGTGCGAGTGCGGCGCGATGCATGACCGCGACGTGAACGCGGCACGCAACATCCTGGCCGCCGGGCTGGCGGTGACCGCCTGTGGAGACGGTGTAAGACCTCAACGGGACACCTCCCGGACGGGGCACTCGTCGGCGAAGCAGGAAACCCAACGGGCGACCGCTGGAATCCCCCACCCTTAGGCGGGAGAGGAAGCCAAGGACTTCCCTTACGCGCTGCGGGCGGACAGCCGGCCGAACGGGGACTCCTCGGTCCTGCCGCGCCGGGACGGCAGGGGTGCGGGGCGCCGCCGGGACGCCGGCTCGCCGCGTCCGACCTCCAGGAAGACCAGCAGCCACTCGGCGGGCCCGGAGGCGGCCCCGGTGTACGTGCGCAGCGCCTGCTCGCGGGCGCCGAGAAAGGCCAGCATCCACTCGGCGGGGCCGGTCGCCCCGGTGGCTCGAATTCGTGAATCCATGCGGGAGACCATTCCGCAGCCGAAGATCGAAGTCGACTCCTTCCGGGTCAATTTTGCGGGTCCCGCCTCACACACCGACCATTTGCCGTCATGTCGGAAACGTCGGCCGGGCAGCGCGATCTCCTTCCCGGTGGCACGGCGGACGGGAGGTTGGAACGGGCGCGAGGTTTCCTTTACGAAGAATTGCGGCAATGCGCCGGGCGGCCTGCCAGGGGGAGATCCCGATTTATGCGGCGGTGCCGCGCCCGCACGCCACCGAGCATTCCCTCACGACACGCCCCCGGGGTCGCGGACGGTGGTGGCGGCCGAGCGGGGGTGGCCGCCACCACCGTCCGGAACCGGCTGGATCAGCCGGTCGGGCAGGTGCCCTCGTACTGGGCGATGGTCGTGCTCGGGCTCGGTTCGGGGCAGAGGAACTGCTCGTAGCGGGCGTCATCGTCCACGAACCGCTTCATCCAGGCGATGGCATATTTCGCGATCGTCGTGTTCGGCGCGTTGAACGTCGTGTGCCCGGCGTTCCTCAGCTCCAGGTACGCCTTCTCGGGGACGGCCGTAAGGGTGCCGTAGTACCTCTCCGCCATCGAGTCGGCCGGCGCGATGGTGTCGTTGTCCGCTCCCATGATCATGGTGGGGGCCTGGACGTTCTTCCAGTCGTAGTTGGTGTCCCACGGCGCGAGGGGGACGGCGGCCTGCAGCGACGCGCGCTTGTTCGCGGCCTCCAGCGTCCCGCCGCCGCCCATGGAGTGGCCCATGACGGCGAGGCGGGACGCGTCGATCCGGTCCTTCGCCTTGCTCTTGCCCGTCATGTAGTCGAGCGCGGCGAGGAGCTGGTCACCGCGGGCGGCCGGGGCGTCGAGCAGGCTCTTGGTCTCCAGGGTCATGACGACGAAGCCCTGCGACGCGAGGCGGGGCCCGTACCAGTCGATCACGCTCTGCGGGGACATGAACCCGGGCGAGACGGCGATGGCGCCGAACGTCCCCTGGCTCGTGTCGGTCGGCGCGTAGATGGTGCCCCTGTTGAAGCCGGTTCCGCTGCCCGCCGGAACATCGATCTTCTCGATGGCGAACGGGCCCCGCTCCGCGGTGATGCTCGCCTCGGTCGGCGCGGGCCCGCGCTCGTAGGGGCTGTCGGCGGGAGCGGCGGCGAGGGGACGGGCGGGCAGGGCGGCGGGACCTGCGGGGGCGGCGGCCTGCGCGGCGGGCGCCAGCGCGGCGCCGGCGGCCAGGGCGACGGTGGCGGGGAGGACTCTGAGCGCGTGCGTCAGATGCCTGTTCATCGGGAGCGCACCCTTCACTAGGCGTGACCCGCAGCGGGGGTGGAATCCGCGGGTTCCCGCATTGTGAAGCGCTCCGGCTTTCTTTGCTTCTCCCGCAACTGCGTTCTCGCCGTGGCGACATCGTCGCCGACTGACAAAGTGGTCAGCCGGCGGGGCAGTCCATGGAAACGGACGGAGGGGCCACTCCCCCCGAGTGACCCCTCTCCCCCCGTACCGCCGTCGCCGTCCCGGCGCGGACACAGGACCGGCCGCTCCCCCCGAAGCGGCTCGCGCCGGTCGTTCGGCGGATGCGAAGACCGTAGCGAGCCGTCCGCGGGCGCATCCCGGCTTTGCCCGGCCCTGTCGACGAACGGGCCGCAGCGTGCGATGAGCGGAGCACACCGCGCGTCCGGCGTGGTCAGCCTCGCCAGACTGGCAGGTGGACGGCGGAGGGGTGGTCCCGGTCGCGGAGGACCTCGAAGCGCGTGCGCCGGGACGCGACCGCCCGTCCGGCGGGCTCCGCGGTGCCGTGGTTGCGGGCGAAGCGGGGGAACGCGCCGCCCGCGAGCATCACGCGCAGGCGGTGGCCGCGCCGGAAGCGGTACGCGGTCGGGTGCATCTCGATCTCGGCGCGGACGAGACCGGTGGACGTGATGCGCAGGATGCCGTCGGTGACGTTGCGCGAGACGCCGCCCCGGTCGACGTCGCAGAGCCGGACGAACAGGTCGCCGCACCCGGTGCTGGTGCGCACGTGGACCGTCGCCCAGACGGGCCCGATCACGTCGAGGTCCTCGGGGAGCGGCGCACCGGTGAGGACGGCCACGTCGTCCCGGCGTTCAAGGGGGGCGTTGTCGCGCTGCCTGCCCTTGCCCGGCGACAGCAGCGGGCCGCCGACGTTCGGGGTCGGGTCGAGGGGGTCGTAGGTGAACGTGGCGGGGTCCGCATCCGGCTCGTCCCAGACGAGGCCCTGCGAAAGGTAGAGCGGCGTGGGCGTGGTCTCGGGCGGGGGCCACTGGTCGAAGTCCAGCCAGGTGTTGGCCTGTTGCAGGTGGAGCCTTACCGGCGCCCTGCGGAGTTGGGCCTTGTCTCCGTTCAGGTGGGCGTTCAGCCAGGAGACCTGGTCGTAGAGCGTCGCGCGGAGGGCTTTGGCGTCGTGCCCCCAGGGGCCGATGGTGATGCGGACCTGTTGTCCCTCCGCGCGCATGGCGGCGAAGTCCCTGAGCTGGCCGCGCAGGAAGAGGTCCCACCAGCCCGTGACCATCGTGGTGGGGGTGGTGGTCATCGGGACGGCGGGGCTGTGGTCGGTGGCCTTCCAGAAGTCGTCGCCGGGCTCGGCATGGGCCGTGACCTCGCGCAGGAACGGTTCGGGGCGTCCGATGGCCGCGAGGTCGGCCTCCCCCACCGGAAGGTGCCGCATCGCCCGCCGGACGCGCCGGTGGTGGAACGGCCGCCTTCTCCCGTCCTGCGTGCCCATCAGCGACGACCAGACAAGGGTGTTGTGCAGGGCGAGCGCGCCGCCCGGGTAGAACGAGCTGGCGAACTCGGACGCGGTGATGCCCAGTCCCATCGCGGCCAGCGGCGGGTCCGCGTACGGCGCGACGGCCCACTGGGTGAATCCGAGGTAGCTGGCGCCGGCCATGGCGATCCGCCCGTCGCACCAGGGCTGCGCACGGAGCCACTTGAGCGTGGCCAGGCCGTCGTCCTTCTCGTCGTGGAAGGCATGGAACTCGCCGCCCGACCCGAAGACGCCGCGCACGTTCTGGACGACCACCTGGAACCCGCGGCGGGCCAGGACGCCCGCGAACAGCCGGACGACGGCCTGCCGCTTGCCGTAGGGGGTGCGTATCAGCACGACGGGCAGCGGCCCCGCGCCGCGCGGACGGTAGAGGTCGGCGACGAGCACGACGCCGTCCGGCATGGGCATCCGCAGGTCCCGTGCCGCCTCGACGTGCGGGGACGGCGACTCGGGGAGGCCGAGGACGCGGTCGACGAGCCGCCCCGAAATGGTCACTGACCGATCCTTTCCGGCGATTCCGATGTTCCGCTTGTTTCCGTAGTGTGCCGGGCCGAGTCCGTGTTCTAGATTGCAGGAATGATCGCAGTGCTCGACGCCCCGTCCAACCTGGGGCTCCGTCCTCCGCGCGAGGGCCACGAGCCCGGTGTGCGGCGGCTCGCCCGCGCGCTGCGCGGGCACGACATCGTCGCCCGGCTGAAGGCCGAGGACGCGGGCCGGGTGGACCCGCCGCCCTACGTGTTCGGCCCGGACCACGAGACCGGCTACCTGAACGGACCGGGCATCGCCGACTACACCGAGCGGCTCGCGGCCTGCGTCGGCGAGATCCTGGACCGCGGCGACTTCCCGGTGGTGCTCGGCGGGGACTGCGGCATCCTGCTCGGCCCCATGCTCGCGCTGCGCCGGCGCGGCGCGTACGGCCTGGCGCATCTGGACGGGCACGACGACTACTCGCCCCGGCGGGACCCGTCGACCGTCGCCGGACGGCTGACGGCGGGCGGGGCGGCGCTCGGCCTCGTCACCGGGCGCGGCCCGGCCGCGCTCACCGGCATCGAGGGGCTCGCCCCCTACGTGCGGGAGGAGGACGTCGCGCACATCGGCGTCCAGCGGGAGCCCGAGGACTTCGAGCTGTTCGACCTGGACGCGTTCGAGGCCTCGCACGTGCGGCGCTTCCCGATCGAGTACATCCGCGAACACGGCGCGGACTCGGCCGCCGAGGGGGCCCGGGCGCACCTGGAGGCCGCCCCGATCGAGGGGTTCTGGATCCACCTCGACGTCGACATCCTGGACAAGAGCGTGATGCCGGCCGTCGACTCCCCCAACCCGGACGGTCTGTCGTTCGAGGAGCTGACGTCCGTCCTGCGGACCCTGGTGGCGAGCCCGCGCGCGGTTGGGATGCACATCGCCATCTACGACCCGGAACTGGACCCGGACGGCGTGGCCGGCGCGGCCCTCACCGAGACGATCGTCGCGGCGTTCTCGTAGCCGTGTCGTCCTGGTGAGCCGTGTCGGCCAACGTCCACTTCGTCTCCAGCGAGGCGATCGACCCCGCTGAGGTCCACGAACTGGTCCTGTCGCGGGGCGGCGGCCGTGACCCCCTGCATCACGTCCCGGGGGAGGCGGCCCTCGCCCGAGACGGCGCCTGCGTCAACGTCAGCCGGTCCTGGTGCGGGGCTTCTCGGGGCGGCTGACGACCGTGGACGACGTGCGGGCGCGCGTCGCGGCGGGCGCCCACGACATCTTCGACCCGTGACGGGCGGTCAGACCGCGATCAGTCGTTCGTACTCGTAGAGGACGCTGGCGAACTCGCCCGTCGGCACCTCGCACGTGTGTCCGGGCAGCCACAGGTGCTCCAGCCGGACGGTCTGGACGTCGATCCTGACGTGGCAGGCGTTCCCCGTGTGCTCCCAACCTGGCCGCGCGGCGCGGACGACTTCCAGGTGGTGGCGGTGGCTCTGCACGTCGTGGAGCAGGAACGCCGTAAGGACGTGCCGCGGCCCGTTCACCGAAGGCGTGAACGCGCCGGCGCTGGAGGCGGCCGCCGCGAGGTCGACACCGGAGTCGGCGAGTTCAGGGAAGAACACCTTGACGCGCCGGGCGACACCCCCGATCTCGATGGGCTCGCAGGGGAGCCGCAGGACGGACTCCGGGTCGACGTAGCCGTGCACAGGCACCCCGGCGACGACACCCGACCACGCCCCGGGGATCCCGTTGAGGAATCGGGCCTGGGTCAGGGCGTTTCCCAGCTCGCCCATGAGGCGCTCCGGGTCGAGGCCCTTCGGCATGAACGTCTTGGTGCCGCTGCGTAGGCGCGTCCCCGATTCGTCCAGGACGGCGAGGTCCGCCCAGCAGGCACCGGAGCCGGTCTCCATGATGCCGTGCGGCAGGCAGGCGTCCGGGTGGGGAGTCAGGCCGGCCAGATCCTCCAGCACGGCGCGAGGGGTCTGGACGAGGCCCCATCCCTGCGTCCGCTGGGAGACCGAACCGAGGGCGAGGGAGGCGGCCATGGGCTCGCCGCTGCCCGGGCGGCCGAGCTCGCGTTCCAGGCTGCGGCGGCTCTTGAGCGCGCCGACCTGCTGGAGGTACTCGTCCAGGCACCGCCGCAGGACGGCCGGATCGAGGTCGCAGGACGCCCATCCGCCGACGTCCCGCACGTGCACGGTCGTCCCGTCGAAGTCGAGGCGGTGGTAGCGGTACTCCTCCTGCCAGGGCCGGGCCGCGCCGTCGCTCAGCCGCCCCTGGGCGCGCGCTATCGCCGAGACGTCCTCGCCCAGGTCGTTGATGAGAAAGTCGCGCAGCGGGGCGTGCAGGGGATCGGTCTCCACCGCCACCCGGACCCCATCGCTGCGGAACCGCACCGGAAGCGACATCGCCATTCGCGTGATTATGCCTATAAGCGAAGATCATCACCGGTATGGCGGAATGTTCGTTCCGATCAGACGGGTTCGTCCGCCATGTACGGGGGCGCCGGCTCGTACTGGATTTGACATCCTCTCCGTCCTAAAGGACGGAGACTCCCTCCACGCTGCGCATGGTCCGCGCGGCGTCCGGGTGGGTTACCGCTTCGCCGCGCGGTGCCGCCATCGCTGGTGGTCTGACCCGCGCTCCACGGTCGTTTCGACTCTCCGCCCGTCCGGCGGCGAGTATGTTCAGCGCCGCGTTCACGTCGCGGTCGTGGGCTGCTCCGCAGGGGCAGTCCCACGCCAGGACGTTGAGCGCGATCTTGTCGTTGATCCGGCCGCATGCCGAGCACATGCGGGTGGAGGGGAAGAACCTGTCCACCCTGCCGAAGGTGCGCCCGTACCGGGCGGCCTTGTACTCCAGCATGGCGGTGAAGCTGGCCCATCCGGCGTCGTGGACGCTCTTGGCGAGCCGGGTCCGGCCCAGACCGGTCACGCACAGGTCCTCGACGTAGACCGCTTGGTTGTCGCGGATGATCGCCGTGGACAGCTTGTGCTGCCAGTCCCGCCGGGTATCGGCCACCCGCCCGTGTGCCCGCGCGACCTTGACGACGGCTTTCCTGCGGCGGTTCGAGCCCTTCTGCTTGCGCGACAGGGCCCGCTGCAACCGCCTGAGCCTGCGGGCCGCGCGGCGCAGGAACCTCGGCGCGGCGACCTTCGTGCCGTCCGACAGCACCGCGAAATGCGACAGGCCAAGGTCGATCCCCACCTCGCCTTCCGAGGGCGGCAGCGTGTCCTGCGGACCGGTCTGCACGACGAACGAGGCGAAGTAGCGCCCGGCCGCGTCTCGGATGACCGTCACCGACGACGGGTCGGACGGCAGCGGCCGCGACCACCGGACCCGCACCTCGCCGATCTTCGGCAGTCTGAGCCGGCCGTTGTCCAGCACCTTGAACCGGGAGTTGCGGGTGAACCGGATGGCCTGCCGGTTGTCCTTGCGGGACCGGAACCTGGGCGGGGCCATCTTGCGGCCCTTGCGCTGCCCGCTGATCGAGGCGAAGAAGTTGCGGTAGGCCGCGTTCAGGTCGGCCAGGGCCTGCTGTAGCACCACCGCCGACACCTCGCCCAGCCATGCCCGCTCAGGGGTGGCCTTCGACAGGGTGATGATCTGCTTGGACAGTTCGGCGTCCGGGATGTACGGCAAGCCCTGCTCGCGGGCCTGCTGCCGTGCGCGCAGCCCGTCGTTGAACACCACCCGCGCGCACCCGAACGCCTTGGCCAGCGCGATCTGCTGGCCAGGCGTCGGATACATACGGTAGTTGTAACGTAACTGCACACCCGCACCGTACCGGTCCATGACCGAACCCGAAGGCAATAGCACCGACAGACACCGCGTCGTTGCGATGCACTTGCACCCGGTCTTCGCGACGAAGTTCCGGCACGCCGAGCGCCGTCAGCGGTACATCGAGCAGCGGAACCGTCCCGGTCAAGGCACTGCCCGGGCCATGATGTCCCTCCCAGCACGGGCCTTCACCCCCGGCCTGAAGGCCGGAGCACTGGCCCATAGATCACGAACGCGACGCGCATGCGTCCAGGCTGTCACCGGAGCCGGCATGGCGTCCACGACGGGCACCCCACAGATCACGCCACCCGTTCGCACACCTCGTCGCTCGCCCGGCTCTCGCCGCGCTGGACGGGGATGCCGCCGGACGTCCGGACGCGCGTGAACCCCGTCCCGATGACCAGGTCCACGACGCCGGGGGCCGTCTTGGCGCGCGGCGCGACCCGAGCGCCCGGAAGGAGGCGGGCGAGCGCCCTCGCCTGCGGCTCCGCGCCCGTCCCGTAGCGGACGTAGGTGGCCTGGGGCCGGGACCCGAGGTTGCCGACCCCGGCGACCTGCCAGCCGGCGTCCTTGAGCTGCCCCGCCACCTGCCCGGCGCGGCCGTCGACCCCGGACGCGTTGAAAACCCGCACCTTCCCGGGCGGCACGGCCGGGGCCTTGGCGGGCGCCGGCGCCACCACGTCCCTGCGGAGGGCGTCGAAGAACTCGTTCGCAGCGGGCTGGGTGAGCACCACCCGGTTCCGGTTCAGCGCGTAAGGCCCGGACGGCACGGTGACGAACCGCAGCTTCCCGGCGTTCAGGTCGCGCATGCCCTGTGCGATCTTCAGCATCTCCCCGGCGGTCAGCCCCTTGTCGGTCGTCAGCGACTCGGCCGTGGCCCTGAGCAGCGCGTTCAGGCGTCCCGGATCGGTGAGGACGCCCGCGCTCATCGCCTCCTTGGCGAGCGCGCCGAAGAAGTGCTGCTGCCGCGTGATGCGCTCGGTGTCGCTCCCGTCCCCGAAGCCCTTGCGGCTGCGGACGTAGGCGAGGGCCTGCTCGCCCTTCAGGCGGTGCCGGCCCTTGGCCAGGGTCAGCCCGGAGTCCTTGTCGTGGACGTCGCCCGTCACGCACACTGGCACGCCGCCGACCGCCGTCGCGATGCGCTTGAAGCCGGTGAAGTCCACCTGCACGAAGTGGTCGATGTGGACCTTCGTGAGCTGCTCGACGGTGTTCACCGTGCAGGTGGGGCCAGCACGGCCGATCGCCTCGTTCAGCATGGCGGCACTGCTGGCCGGCGCCTTCGTCCCGTCCCTGCGCATGCACGCCGGGATCGGCACCAGCAGGTCGCGGGGGAAGCTGACGGCGACCGCCTGCCCGCCGCCCGGCGACAGGTGCAGCAGCACCATCGTGTCGGACGCGGGCGGCTTGCCCCGCAGGCCCCGTCCATACCGGGCGTTGGCGCCCTCGCGGGTGTCCGACCCGAGCACGAAGATGTTGACGGCCTCGTTGAGCTTCTTCGGCCGGTTCCCGCCGATCAGCCGGTCGACGTCCTCGTGCTGGACGGCGTTCTGCAGCCGCCAGTAGTACCCGTACGCGGACAGCCCGCCCGCCACCATCACCGCGGCCGCCGCGACGGCGACCCAAGCCAGCAGCTTCATGAAGCCTCCCGGCATGTATCGCCGCTTCTCCGGCGCCGGGTTCACGCGTCTCCGCGCGTTCCGTTCCCGCGCCCGGTCCGCACACTGGCGGAATTTATTGGTTGACACGCGTCCGGAGGTATGGCTAACTACTCACCATGAAGCTTTGATTCTTCTCCGGTCGAGCCGCCCCCGGCATTGCCACGGGCCCGCTCCCGTCTCCCCGCATGGCGCACCCTTCTCGCATGGCCACCTCTGTGTCCCTGCGACGATGCGGCGCGCCTTTCTCCACCTTTTTCGCGGCCTTTCACGGCCGAATTCAG
This sequence comes from Actinomadura sp. NPDC000600, assembly GCF_040492135.1. Lineage (NCBI taxonomy): Bacteria > Bacillati > Actinomycetota > Actinomycetes > Streptosporangiales > Thermomonosporaceae > Actinomadura > Actinomadura sp. NPDC000600. The sequence goes on along the minus strand of NZ_JBEUPD010000003.1, from coordinate 397,197 downwards.
ACGTGCCCGGAGGTGATCTCTTCATGCGTGCGATGAACCATGAAACGAGCGGCGACCCCTTCGCCAAATCCCGGAAGAAGGGCAAGCGGAAGAACTCCGACTTCAGGTCGGCGAATTTCGCGAACAACCGCCGCAACGCCCGGCAGATGCCGGCCCGGCAGCTCAACCGGGGCCGCTGACCGGCGCCTCCCGGCCCCGGTCCCGCCCATCGCCGGCGACCGGGGCCGGGAACTCCGCCCACACCACCGTCCGGGCCCCGTCCGCCCGGAACCCCCACCGCGACGCGAGCGCGTCCACGATCCGCATCCCGCGCCCCGTCTCCGCGCCCGTCTCGTCCTTCAGGTGGGGGCGCCCGCCCGCCGCGCCCTCGTCCGCGACCTCGACCCGGTACCCCCCGTCCCCGGCCAGGACGGCGACCGTCACCAGCCCGCCCTCCAGCCCGGACGCCGTGTGCGTGATCGCGTTCGCGACCGTCTCGCTCGCCACCAGGACCAGGTCCTCCAGGGCGGGATGCCCGGCCGCCACGCACCGGACGAAGCTCCGCGCGCAGCCCACCGACCGCCGCACCCCCGGAAGCGTGATCTCGCCGATCACCACACGGTCCCGCGTCCCGACCACAGCACCGCCTCCCCGTCCCGACCGCCCTCACGTCCGGAAGGCGGCCCGTCACCCAGGATGTACGGATCGCGGCCCCTGTCCTGTTCACGGCGCCCCGCCCCGGCGCCGCACGCGGACCTCCGCCCCTCACGTTGCGTCACTTAGAGTGACGTTGTGCACGGTTCCGGGATTCCACTGTGACGACTGTGACGCAGGAGCACGCCCACGTGCTGAGCAGGCGCCTGCTCTTCTCCATGCGGGGGCGCGCGACCCTCATCACCGTCGCGGTGTCGGCGCTGATCCTGCTGCTGGCGCTGGTCCTGATGCTGCTGCTGGCGCGCGACTGGGCGCAGAACACGGTCGCGCGGGAGACGGAGCGGACCGCCGAGCGGATCGCGTTCGGCCTCTCCAGGGGGACGAACCCCGCGATCATCGACGTCCGCCCGGACGAGGCGCAGATGGTGCAGGTCGTGAACACGCGGGGCGAGGTCGTGGCGGCCAGCGAGGCGATCCGCGGGCGCCCGGCGCTCGCGACCGCCGACCTGGCGCGCGGCGAACTGCTCATAGACCAGCGGGTCTGCCCCCGCTACCTGGACAGGTGCGTGTGGGCGTTCGGCCTCCGCCTCCGCACGTCGCCCTGGGGCCCGGACGTCATGGTCATCGCCGCGGCCCCGCTGCCCGGCCTGCTCAACGTGTGGCTGCTGCCGCTCGCCCTCTTCGGCCTGCTGGTCGCGCTGCTCAGCCTGATCGCGTGGTGGACGTGGCACACGATCGGGCAGGCGTTCGTCCCGGTCGACCTGATCCGTGCCGAGATGGCCAGCATCGACGAGCGCGGCCTCGACCACCGGGTGCCCGTCCCGGAGGCCGGCGGGGGGATCCAGAGCCTCGCCGAGACCGTCAACGCCACCCTCGACCGGCTGGAGGCGGCGGCGAGCCGGGAGCGCCGCTTCGTCTCCGACGCCTCCCACGACCTGCGCAACCCGATCACCGGCCTGCAGACGCGGCTGGAGGTCGCCCTCGGCGAGCCGGACGACGCCGACTGGAAGCCGATGGTCCGCGGCGCGCTCCGCGACACGCAGCGCCTGAACGACATCGTCGCCGACCTCCTGGAGCTGTCGCGGCTCGACGCCCGCGCGCCGCAGCCGGTGGAGCCGGTCGACGTCGCCGCCCTGGTCCGCCGCGAGGTCGGCATGCGGAGCGGCGACGTCCCGATCACGACGCGCCTGGAGCCCGGCGCGGTCGTCCGCGCGAACCCGGTGCGGCTGAGCCGGGTGCTCGGCAACCTGCTGGGCAACGCCGAGCGGCACGCCGAGTCGCGCATCGAGGTGACCGTGTCGCGGGACGGCGGCGACGCGGTCGTGGAGGTCCTCGACGACGGCTCCGGCATCCCCGAGGAGGCCCGCGAACGCGTCTTCGAGCGCTTCGCCCGCCTTCCCGAGTCGCGGACCCGGGACCCCCACGGCACCGGACTCGGCCTGCCCATCGCCCGCGAGATCGCCGAGATCTACGGCGGCTCCCTCCGCATCGCCGACTCCGGCGCCGGCGCCCGGTTCGTGCTCCGCCTCCCGCTGGTCACCGGGGGCGGATCGCCGTGATGACGCTGGACAGCCCGTCCTCGCCGTGACCGGCCTCCACGGCACGCCAGAACAGGTCCCGCAGGGCGGTCGGACCCGCGACGTCGATCCCGGCCTCCCGGGCGGCCTCCACGACGTGGTCGGCGCCGACGGCCTGCATGCGGAGGCTGTTGTCCGCGCCCGGGGAGACGCCCGCGTCGATCTCCCCCGCGAGGTGCTTCAGGAAGCCCATCGGCCCGTCGCCGCCGAGGTCGAGCAGCATGGACGCCGCGAACGGGCGGAACCGCTCGGCGGAGACGCCCGCCGTGCCCAGCAGCGCGACGGCGTGCATGTAGGCGGTCAGGGTCGACCAGAAGAGGTACAGCTGCGACTGGTAGTAGAGCATCGCCAGGCCGGGGTCCTCGCCGACGAACGTGACGTCCCCCAGCTCGCCCAAGGTCTCGCGGTGGCGCTCCAACACCTGCTCAGGGCCGCTGTAGAAGACGTACGAACCCGGCCGGCCGATGCCCGGCGGAGGCACCATGATCCCACCGGTGATCAGGACGCCGCCGCGCCCGGAGACCCATTCGCTCGCGCGGCGCAGTTCGCCGGGGCTGCCGGAGCTGAGGTTGGCCAGTACGCGTCCTTTCAGGTCCGCGCCATCGAGCGAGTCGTGCATCGCCGTGTAGTCGGTCTGGCTCACGACGACCAGTTCCGAGGCCGCGAGGGCGTCGGCGGCGGTCGGGGCAAGGGTCGCCCCGGCCTCCACCAAGGGGACCGCCTTGGACGCCGTCCGGTTCCAGACCGTGGTCGGGTGGCCGTTCTCGAGGAACGTCCTCGCCATCGTCGCGCCCATGGGCCCGAGGCCGATGACGGTCACTGGGGTGCTCACATGTCCTCCTGAGATGTGTTTCCTCCACACTCGCCTCGGCCGCTACGGACCTTCCTCGGGTCCGTCCGTAGCGGTGGCTACGCTGGCGCCGTGCGTTTCGGGGTGCTGGGGCCGCTCGCGGTGTGGACGGACGCCGGGGCGCCCGTCCGCGTACCGGAGGCGAAGGTCCGCACGCTGCTCGCCGTCCTGCTCACCGAGCCCGGACGTCCCGTCCCCGTCGACCGGCTGATCGACGCGCTGTGGGGCGACCGGCCGCCCCGCAACCCGCTCGGCACGCTCCAGGCCCGGGTCTCGCAGCTCCGCAAGGCGCTGGAGGAGGGCGAGCCGGGCGGCCGCGGCCTCGTCGCCGCCCGCCCGCCCGGCTACGCGCTCGACACCGCTCCGGAGGCGGTCGACGCCGGGCGGTTCATGGCGGCGCTCGGCCGCGAGGCCGCCGACCCCCTCGCCCGCAAGCGGCTCCTCGGCGACGCGCTCGCGCTGTGGCGCGGCCCGGCCTTCGCCGACTTCGCCGACGCCGGGTTCGCCCGCACCGCGATCATCGAGCTGGAGGAGGCGCGGCTCGCGGCGCTGGAGCGGCACGCGCAGGCCCGGCTCGACCTCGGCGAGCACGCGGCGGTGGCGGCCGAGCTGGCCGCGCCCGCGGCCGACCATCCGCTGCGCGAGCGGCTCCACGCCCTCCACCTGCGCGCCCTCCACCTGGCCGGCCGGCAGGGCGAGGCCCTCGCGGGCTACCACGCGCTGCGCGAGCGGCTCGCCGAGGAGCTCGGCGCCGACCCGAGCCCCGAGCTGGCGGCGCTCCACCTGTCGATGCTCGCGGGCGACGGCGTCCCGCCGCCGCGGCCGGCGCCCCGGCTGCCCGCCGCGCTCGACGAGCTGATCGGCCGCGCGGACGCGGTCGAGCGGGGCCGGGCCCTGCTGGCCGAGCACCGGCTGGTGACCTTGACCGGGCCCGGAGGCGTCGGCAAGACCCGGCTCGCCGTGGAGATCGCCGCCCGGTCGCTCGCCGAGCATCCCGACGGGGTGTGGATGGTCGATCTGGCCGCCGTCGACGACAGCGCCGACGACGACACCGCCGGCGGCGTGGCCGGGCAGGTCGCCCGCGCGCTGGGCCTGCGCGAGGAGTCCGCCGGGCGGCCGATCGCCGACGCGCTGCGGGGCCGGCGGGCACTGCTCGTCCTGGACGACTGCGAGCGCGTGCTCGAACCCGTCGCCGAACTCGCCGGGCGCCTCCTCGCCGACGCGCCCGGCCTCCGCGTCCTCGCGACCTCGCGCGAACCGCTCGGGATCGCCGGGGAGCGGCTCCAGGTCGTCCCGCCGCTCGACCTCCCCGGCCGCGACGCCTCTCCGGACGCGCTGCGGGAGGCGGGCGCGGTCCGGCTGTTCGTCGCGCGGGCCGCCGCGGCCTCCCCCGGCTTCGCGCTGGACGGCGGCACCGCACCGTGGGTCGCGGCGATCTGCCGCCGCCTGGACGGGCTGCCGCTCGCGCTGGAGCTGGCCGCGACCCGCGTCCGCGCGCTCGGGGTGCGGGAGCTGGCGGCGCGGCTGGACGACCGCTTCCGCGTGCTGGCCGACGGGCGGCGCGGCGGCCCGGCCCGGCAGCGGACGCTCCGCGCGGTGATCGACTGGAGCTGGGACCTGCTCACCGCGCCCGAGCGGGTCGCGCTGCGGCGCCTCGCCGTCCACGCGGGGGGCTGCACTCCGGCCGCGGCGGAGGCGGTCTGCGGGACCGGCGTCGAGGTGCTCGCCCGGCTGGTCGACCGCTCCCTCGTCGTCCGGACGGAGCAGGGCCGGTACCGGCTGCTGGAGTCGGTCGCCGCCTACGCCCTGGAACGCCTGCGCGAGGCGGGCGAGGAGGACGAGTTCCGCCGCCGCCACGCCGTCCACTACACCGGCCTGGCCGAGCGGGCGGCGCAGGGGCTGCGCGGGCCCGAGCAGGGCCACTGGCTAGCGGTGCTCGACGAGGAGGCGGCGAACCTCGGCGCGGCGCCGGCCGGCGGCACGGGGTTCCGGCTGGTGAACGCGCTCGCCTGGTACTGGTACCTGCGGGGACGCTTCGAGGAGGCCCGCCGCGCGTTCACCGCGGCCCTGTCCGCACATCCGCAGGCGTCACCGGCCAGAACCGAGGCCGCGACGTGGCTGACCGCCTTCACCATGCTGGTCGGCGAAGGCGTCGATTCGGAGGAGCTCCGGCAAGCCGCCTTGGCCGAGCACGACGATCCGCTGGCCAGGGCCAAGGCCGAGTGGCTCCTGAGCCACGTGCACTGGGCGTACGGCGACCTGGCCATGAACGAGCGGCGCGTCGACCGCGCCCTTGCGGTGTTCCAGGAACGGGGCGACCGCTGGTTCACGGCCGCCGCGCTCGCGACGCGGGCCAAGCTCGCGGTCGGGCACGGCGACCTGGCCTCCATGGAGAGGGACGCGGTGCGCAGCGCCGCGCTGTTCGCCGAGCTCGGCGACCCGTGGGGGCGGCTGGAGGCGTCCGACGCCCTCGTCCGGCACGCCGAGATCACCGGCGCGTACACCGAGGCCGCGCGGCTCCTGCGCGACGGTCTCCGGCTGGCCGAGGAGATGGGGATGTGGCCGGAGGCCTCGTTCCGGCTGGCCGGCCTCGGCCGCGTCGCGCTCCTCACCGGCGCCCTCGGCGAGGCCCGCGACCTGCACGAGCGGGCCCTCGACCTGGCGCGCCGGCACATGGCGCGGTCGGCCGAGGAGTTCGCCGAGGTCGGGCTGGGGCTCGTGGCCCGCGCCCGCGGCGACCTCGCCGCCGCCGAGGCCCACCTGCGCGCCCGGCTCGGCTGGCTGCGCGGCATCGGCGGGACCGCCGGCATCGCGTTCGTGCAGGCCCAGCTCGGCTTCATCGCCGAGGAGCGCGGCGACGCCGCGGCCGCGCTGGCCCTGCACACCGAGGGGCTCGCCGCCGCGCGGGCCGTCGGCGACCCGCGCGGGATCGCCCTCGCGCTGGAAGGGCTGGCCGGGGCGCGGTCCCTGGCGGGCGAGCACGGGGCGGCGGCCGGGCTGCTCGCCGAGGCGGGCTCGCTCCGCGCGGCGGCCGGGGCGGCCCTGCCGCCCGCCGAACGCCGCGACGTCGAGCGGATCGCCGGGAGGATCCGGGGAGCCTCCGGTGTTGTCGCCAAGGACGGTGGTCCGGCGCCACCGGGATGATCGGCACCGGCGGGGAGAGGGAGACATGAGCGAGGACCTCGGATACGGGTGGGAGGGCGAGCTGCTCGACCTGCCCGCCTACCTGAAGCGGATCGGCCACGACGGCGACCTGGCCCCGACCGGCGCGACGCTGCGGGCTCTGCACCGCGCGCACGTCACGTCCATCCCGTTCGAGAACCTGGAGATCATGCTCGGGCGGCCGATCGACCTGTCGCTGGAGGCCGTCCAGGCGAAGCTGGTCCAGCGGCAGCGCGGCGGCTACTGCTACGAGCACAACCGGCTGTTCGCGGCGTTGCTGGAGAAGCTCGGGTACGAGGTCACGGCGCTGGCGGGGCGGGTGACGCTGGGGGCGCAGAAGATCCTTCCGGCCACGCACGCGCTCCTGCACGTCCGTCCGCCGGACGCGCCGCGGGACGAGCCGGCCTGGCTGTGCGACGTGGGGTTCGGCGCCGGCCCGCTGGAACCGCTGCGGCTCGTGGACGGCGAGGAGGCCGACCAGGACGGCTGGGGCTTCCGCCTCCGGCGAGGCCGCACCGTCACCGCGTGGACGCCGAACACGGCGGGCTGGGAGATGCACCAGCGCGGCCCGGACGGGTGGGTCCAGCGGCACACGTTCGTGCTGAGCGAGGCGTTCCGCATCGACTTCGAGGTGGGCAGCCACTTCGTCTCGACCAGCCCGCGTTCGCCGTTCACGACCCGTCCGTACGTGCAGAAGTTCTCCGCAGGCGACCTCCGCGTCCTGGACGGGACGATGGTGACCGTCACCCGCCCGGACGGGAGCGCCGAGGCCCGCACGCTCGCCCCCGAGGACGTGCCCGACGTCCTGGCCCGGGATTTCGGGATCGTCCTGGAAGGCGAGGACCCTGACCGCCTCGTCGAGTTCATCCGCACGAAGAACTAGCCCAGGTCGAGGCGGGCGAGTTCCGTCCGCGCGGTGATGCCGAGCTTGGGATAGGCGTTGTAGAGGTGGTAGCCGACGGTCCGGGGGCTGAGGAACAGCTGCGCGCCGATCTCCCGGTTGCTGAGGCCCGTCGCCGCCAGCCGGGCGACCTGGAGTTCCTGCGGGGTGAGGCGGGCGGCGAGGTCGTCCCCGCCGCCCCGCCCGTCGGCGAGGCTCTCCCCGGCGGCGCGCAGCTCGGTGCGGGTCCGCTCCGCCCACGGCGCGGCGCCGAGCCGCTCGAACGCCTCCAGCGCCGAGTGCAGCCGCGCCCGCGCGTCGTTCCTGCGCCGCGACCTGCGGAGCCATTCCCCGTACAGCAGTTCGGTGCGCGCCTGCTCGAACGGCGTCCCACCCTCGCGGTGCAGATCGAGGGCCCGCGAGTACGCCGGGCCTGGGTCATCCGTGTCGAGGAGGGCCGCGCAGCGCGCCGCTATGGCCTGCACCCACGGCTGCTGCGTCTGCGCCGCCCACTCGGCGTACCAGTCGGCGGCGTCCCGCGCGCGCTCCGGGACACCGGCTCTGACGGCCGCCTCGACCAGGTCGGGCAGGGAGGCGATGGCTCCCTGGCGGTTGGGCCCGGCGACGGTGTCCGCGAGGCGTTCCAAGGCTGCCTCGTACCGGCCCAGCCCGAGGTCGAGGAGGCTGCGCGCGGCGGCGGCATGCACGCTGCTCGGCGGGAGGCCGCGTGACAGCGCCTCCTCCGTCAGCTCCATGCAGCGCTCCTCGTCGCCCTCGATCGCGGCGAGCAGCCCCAGGCTGGTGTCGAGGTAGACGCGGATGCGGTGCTGGCCGGTGTCGGCGGCGATCCGCGCGCCCTCCGCCGCGCCGGTCAGCGCGTCGCGGTACCTGCCGAGGATCAGGTCCGTCCGGGTCCGGAGCATCAGGACGGGCGCGAGCAGCCCGACGGCACCCCGGTCGCGGACGCGCCGCTCCAGCTCCGCCGCGACCTCGGCCGCGCCGCGCACGTCCCCGACCAGCAGGTGCCACATGCCCGCGCGGATCCGGTCGCGCGGGGCGTAGCAGACGCTCATCTCGTCCATCAGCTCGCGCAGCGCCGCCACGCCGTCCGCCGGATCCGCGTCCGCGAGCGGGTTGTGCCCGGCGAACACCCGGCTCAGCGCCCGCAGGTGCGGCGCGTTCGGAACGCCGCGGCGCACGCCCTCGGCGGCGATGCGGTCCATCGCGGCGAAGTCCCCGGCGTTGGCGGCGGCGGCCGCGGCCTGGAAGAACAGGTAGCCGGACGTGCGGGGCTCGAGATCGGCGACCGACGCCGCCGTCTCGGCGAACAGCCGGTGCGCGTCGTGCGCCCGGTCCTGCTCGTCGGCGAGGGACGCCCTGATCAGCGTCAGCTCCGCCCGGGACAGCGGGTCCGGCAGGTCGGCCTCCGCCCGGACCGCCAGCTCGACCGCGCGCTCGGGCAGCCCCGCGTCGGCCGACGCCCGCGCCGCCGCCGCCAGCCGCCGGCCGCGCTCGGCCCGGTCCGGCGTGAGCTCGGCGGCGGCCTCGTACATGGCGGCGACGGCCGCGTTGCCGCCCGCGTTCCGCTCGGTCTCGGCGGTCTTCTCCAGGACGGCCGCGACGCGCTCGTCCGGTTCCGTCACCGAGCGGGCCAGGTGCCAAGCGTGGTGGCAGACGTCGCCGCGGTCGAGGTACGCCTGTGCCAGCGCCTGGTGGGCGGCCAGTCGCCGGCCGAGCGTCGCGTCGCGTGCGGCGGCGGTGCGGATCAGCGGATGCCGCACCTCCAGCCGCCCATCGCGGGTGCTGCGCAGCAGGCCCGCGCGCTCGGCGGGCTCCAGGTCGCCGACGGACGCGCCGAACCGCTCCGCCGCCTTCACCACCACGCCCGCGTCGCCGAGGTCGTCCACCGCCACCAGCAGCACGAGCCGCCGCGCCGGCTCCGGCAGCGCGGCGATCCGCTCGGCGAACGACCGCAGGATCCGCTCGTAGGCCGACCCGTGCCCGCCGCTCCCCGGGAGTTCGAGCAGCGCCAGCGGGTTGCCCATCGCCCCGGCGAGGATCTCCCGCCGGACATGGCCGGGCAGGTGGGGGCGCGCTCGGCCAGCAGGGCGGCGGCCGCGTCCCCGTCGAGGCCGTGCAGGCGCAGCTCCGGCAGCCCCTCCGCGACGAACTCCGGCGGGGCGGACTCCGGGGAGGCGGGTTCGGGCGCGTCCGCGTCGCGGGCCGCGAAGACGATCGCGATGGGCTCGGCGTCGAGGCGGCGGGCGGCGAACAGCAGCGCCTCGGCGGACGAGCCGTCGATCCAGTGCGCGTCGTCGACCAGGCAGAGCAGCGGCCGCTCCTCCGCCAGGTCGGACAGCAGGGTCAGCACCGCGAGCCCCACGAGGAACCGGTCGCTCTCGGCCTCCGGACCGCCCATGTTGAGGGCCGCTCGCAGGGCCTCGGCCTGCCCCTCCGGGAGGCCCGCGATCCTGTCGAGATGGCGGCCGAGCAGCAGGTGCAGGCCCGCGTAGGGCATGCCGCTCTCGCTCTCGAAGCCCGTCCCGCGCAGGACGCGCATGCCGTCCGCGGCGCCGGCGGCGTGGTCGAGCAGGGCCGACTTGCCGATCCCGGCCTCGCCGCGCAGCACGAGGACCCCGCTGCGCCCGGCGCGGGCCCGGCCGAGGAGCTCGTCGATCGCGGCCAGTTCCCCGTCCCGCCCGTACAGCATGCGCTCACCCTACTCAGCCCGCCGGGCGGGGAAACGGCCGCGCACCCCCGCCCGCCCGTCGCGGCGCCCTGATGGTTGAAGCCCTCACCTCGGGTATCGCCACGAGTCGGACCACCACGGGAGTCGAGCACTCACAGGAGGTTGTGTCATGGCCGACCAGGCCACCAAGGAGAACGTCGTCGACCTGCTGCTCGCGCAGCACCAGGAGATCCGCCACCTCGCCTCGACCGTGGAGAAGAACCACGGCAAGGTGCGCAAGGACGCCTTCGACCGGCTGCGCAGGCTCCTCGCCGTGCACGAGACCGCCGAGGAGGAGGTCGTCCACCCGTTCGCCCGGCGCGCCGCCGCCGACGGCTCCCAGGTGGTGGACGCGCGGCTGGAGGAGGAGAACAAGGCCAAGGGCGTCCTGTCCGACCTGGAGAAGATGGACCCCGAGTCCGCCGACTTCGAGGAGACGTTCGCCAAGTTCCACAAGGACATCGAGGCGCACGCCTCGCACGAGGAGAAGGAAGAGTTTCCGCGCATCGCCCGCGAGGCCACGCCCGAGCAGATGCGCGGCATGGCCAAGGCCGTGAAGGCCGCCGAGGCCGTCGCCCCGACCCACCCCCACCAGGGGACGGAGTCGCCCACCAAGAACCTCGCGGTCGGCCCCATGGCGGCCGTCGCCGACCGCGTCCGCGACGCCATCGGCAAGGCGCGCGGCTGAACGTCAAGGGGCGGCCCGGCGGGCCGCCCCTCTCCCGAGGAGGATGCGATGACCGACCGCAGGAACGACCAGGACAAGCCGCTCGCCGACCGGCGCGCCGAGGCCGGGGCGCCTCAGGAGGACGACGCCGACGTGGGGGCCGAGCACACGCCCGGCCCCACCGACCCGCCGAACGCCGAGGCCGACACCCCCGGCGGCGAGGACGAGGGCTACAGCCCGCAGACCGAGATCCCCTAGGTCCCCGTTCGCCCGGCCGGACACCGCGGGACGCCGGTCATTCGCTGTCGTCGTCCTGATCGGCGCCGAGCGTGACGCCGACGACGTCCTCCACTTCGCTCAGGACCGCGGCGAACTCCGGGACCGAGCCCGTGCCCTCCAGCGTGAGCGTCACCACGGCGTTGCCGGGGCGGCGCCGGTCCGGTTCGCGTCGGTCCCGGCGCTCGTCGCGGCCGCGGTCGGAGTCGTCGGGCAGGTAGTCGCGGTCGACGTCGACCTCCAGGATCACGAAGTTGCGCTGGGTGGCCTCCATCAGGACCTGCCGCAGGACGCCCCGCCCGTCCCGGTAGACGATCCGCATCCGGGCGACCCCGGCGCGGCGGTAGCGCTCCAGCGGCAGCCTCCGCGTGATCCCGCTCAGCCCGTAGACGACGAGGAAGTGGATCGCGGTGACCGCCACCGCGAGGACCGGCAGGCCGCCGCCCGCCGCCATGCCGACGGCCGCCGTCACCCACACGACGGCGGCGGTCGTGAGGCCGCGCACCGCGTCCCGGCGGACGAAGATCAGCCCGCCGCCGATGAAGCCGATGCCGGACACGATCTGCGCCGCCACCCGGGAGGGGTCCAGCGAGACGTTCCCCGGGACGTTCTCGAACCCGTACTTGCTGACAAGCATGAACAGGGCCGCGCCGACGCCGACGAGGGTGTGCGTGCGCAGCCCTGCGCTCTTGTTGCGCAGCCCCCGTTCCAGCCCGATCGCGGCCGACAGCACCATGGCGAGCAGCAGCTCGCCGATCTCCACCCAACCCTGCCCGGGGGACAATTCGAACACCCTGGTACCACCCCTCCCTCTTCCGTTGTCAATCGGCCGCGTGCGGACCAGGCCGCGAGCAGCAGACGGGAGGCCGCCCCGGACTCTCTCCGGGGCGGCCTCCGGCCTGCTGCTAGGCGGGGTGCGGGGGCTGCTGGTCCGGCGGGGTGCCGCCGCCCTTGCCGCCTCCCCTGTTCCCCTTGTCGGTGCCGTGCGCGTGGCCCTTGGACCTCGTCGACCTGGGGTCGGTGGCCTCGGGCGCCGGCTCGTCCGTCACCGCGGTCTTCCCGGACCGCCGGATCTCGGGCTGCTGCGGGTTCGGCATGCTCTCGCCTCCTATGCGCTGGACGGTTCGGGACGCAGGGGGTCGTGGCCCACGCTCATCAGCGCGTGCCGCCACTCCTCGTCCCGTTCCGCGTTCGGCGGTCGGTTCTCCAGTCGGTCCTCCACGAAGTCGACGACCTCCTGCATCACCTCCCCGTCGCTTTCGGTCAGGTCGACCTTCCGTTTGCGCAGCACGTCCACGACCCGGGCGCCCAGTTCCGACACCCCGGGGCCCCGGCCGTCCGCCGGGAACGCCTCCTCGCCGGACGCGTCCGTGAGCAGCCAGGTGCGCAGCTCGTCGGAGGTCATGTTCACGACCCGGTGGAAGTCCTCCCAGGCCAGCTCCACCTCGGGCGATACGCGGTTGTTCATCGGCAAAACTCCCTGTACGCGTTCATGCCCGCCGTACCCGACAACTGCTGCCCCATTCGCCCCAGCTTGTGGTTACTTGGCGTTGAACCGCCCGTGTTACGGCCCGACCCGCACGGGAACACGTCGGCCATGGACCGTTCGGAAGCCCCCGTTCTGGACGCCCTTGCCGCCTACCACCGCGAGGAGCAGCTTCCCTTCACCCCGCCCGGCCACAAGCAGGGCCGCGGCGCGGACCCGCGCGCCCGCGAGGTGCTGGGCGACGCGGTCTACCGCTCCGACGTGCTCGCCATCTCCGGCCTGGACGACCGGACCTCGAGCAACGAGGTGCTCGAACGCGCCCAGGAGCTGATGGCGGACGCCGTCCACGCCGAGCAGGCGTTCTTCTCGACGTGCGGCAGCTCCCTCTCGGTCAAGAGCGCGATGCTGTCGGTCGCGGGCCCGGGCGAGAAGCTCCTCGTCGGACGGGACGCCCACAAGTCGGTCGTCTCCGGGCTGATCCTCTCCGGCGTCCGCCCCATCTGGGTCGAGCCGCAGTGGGACCCGGACCGGCATCTCGCCCATCCGCCCTCGCCCGCCGCGTTCGCCGCGCGGTTCCGGGAGCACCCCGACGCGCGCGGCGCCCTCGTCACCAGCCCGACGCCCTACGGGACGTGCGCCGACCTCTGCAGGACGCGCTGGACCTCGCCTCCGACGTCCGCGCGCAGATCGCGGCCATCGACGGCTTCGACGTCCAGGGCCGCGACGAGTTCACCGGCCCCGGCCGCTCCCACGACCTCGACCCGCTGCCCCTCGTCGTCGACATCGCCGGCCTCGGCGTCACCGGCTACCGGGCCGCCGACCGGCTGCGCGAGCACCACCGCGTCAACATGCACCTGGCCGACCACCGGCGGATCAGCGCGCAGATCACCTTCGCCGACGACAAGGAGACGACCGGCACGCTGCTCGCCGCCCTGCGCGGCCTCCGCGCCCACATCGACGACCTGCGCGGGTCGCCGACCGTCCAGGTGCCGCCGCCCGAGGAGCTGCGGCTCGAACTCGTCGTGCTGCCCCGGGACGCGTTCTTCGGCCCGGCCGAGCAGGTCTCCGCGTCCGACGCCGTCGGTCGCGTCTGCGCGGAGATGCTGACCCCGTACCCGCCCGGCATCCCGGCCGTCCTGCCGGGCGAGCGGATCACCGCACCGGTCATGGAGTACCTGCGCTCCGGCGTCGCCGCCGGGATGGTCGTCCCGGACGCCGCGGACAGCACCCTCGACAGCGTGCGGATCTTCATCGAGGAGTGACGTTCGAGGGCCGCCGGGCCTGACGGCGGGCGGAGCCGCCGCAGGTCGCGGGGCGGCGCTGTGGAAGACTCCTACCGGCAGGACGGTGAGGTGAGGAGCGTCATGGAGCTGGTCCACTCCGGCAAGGTCAGGGACGTCTACGCGGACGGCGACGAGCTGATCCTCGTCGCGTCCGACCGGGTGAGCGTCTACGACGTCGTCCTGCCGACGCCGATCCCCGACAAGGGGAAGATCCTCACGCAGCTGTCGCTGTGGTGGTTCGAGCGGCTCGCCGACATCATCCCGAACCACGTCGTGTCGGCCACCGACGTGCCGGAGGAGTGGGCCGGGCGGGCCATCCGCTGCCGCCGCCTCTCGATGCTCCCCGTCGAGTGGATCGCGCGCGGGCACCTCGCCGGCCTCGGTCTCAAGGAGTACCAGAAGTCGGGGACGGTCTCGGGCGTCCCGCTGCCGGAGGGCCTGGTGGAGGCGTCCCGGCTGCCCGAGCCGATCTTCACCCCGACCACCAAGGCCACCGAGGGCCACGACGAGTTCATCACCTACGACGACGTGGTCCGCGAGATCGGCGACGACACCGCCGCGCGGCTCAGGGACACCACCCTGGAGATCTACCGGCGCGGCGCCGCCCTCGCCGCCGAGCGGGGCATCATCATCGCCGACACCAAGCTGGAGTTCGGCCGGGCCGCCGACGGCACCCTCGTCCTCGGCGACGAGGTGCTCACGCCCGACTCGTCCCGCTTCTGGCCCGCCGACCAGTGGGTGCCCGGCCGCCCGCAGCACTCCCTCGACAAGCAGTTCGTGCGCGACTGGAGCAGCACGCTCGACTGGGACCGCACCCCGCCCGGGCCCGCCATCCCCGACGAGGTCGTGGAGGCCACGCGCGCCCGCTACGCGGAGGTCTACGAGCGCCTGACCGGCACCGCCTGGAGCTCCTGACCGGACGGACATGGGGAGGGGCCCGGCGGAGGTCCCACCGGGCCCCTGAGTCAGGGCGTCAGCGGCCCTGGAGGCCGCGGACGTTGTCGCCGAACGTCCAGCCCTTCGACCCGTCCCAGTTGAGGGACCAGGTCATCAGGCCCTTCAACTGGCCGTTGAAGTGGTTCCACGCCTGGCCGACCAGGCTCGGCGACATGTAACCGCCGCCCGCACCGGGCTGTGCGGGAAGGCCCGGGGCCTGCTTGTCGTACGGGACCCTGATGGTGGTGCCCTGGACGGTCAGGCCGTTGTTCAGGCACTCGGTCTGCTTGACGAAGCCCTCCACCGTCCCGGCGGAGTAGGAGTCGCCCGAGCAGCCGTACATGCTGCCGTTGTAGTACTGCATGTTCAGCCACCACAGCCGGCCGTTGTCCGCGTACTTCTTGACGATCGGCAGGTAGGCGCCCCAGATGGAGCCGTAGGTGACGCTGCCGCCGGTCACGTACGCGGTCTCGGGGGCCATCGTGAGCCCGAAGTTCGACGGCATCTGGCCGAGGACGCCGTCGATGATGCGGATCAGGTTCGCCTGCGACGGCGACGGCTGGGTGATGTTCCCGCTGCCCGACAGGCCCGTCTCGATGTCGATGTCGATGCCGTCGAAGTTGTACTTCTTCAGGATCGGCACGATCGTCTGGACGAACCGGTCGGCGACGCTGCTGGAGCTGAGGTCGATGCCCGCGGCGGCCCCGCCGATCGACATCAGGATGGTGGCGCCGGCCGCCTTCGCCGCGCACATCTGGGCGGGGGGCGCGACCTTGACCGTGGAGTCCATGCCGTCCTCCCACAGGACGGTGCCGTCCGAGCGGATGACGGGGAACGCCGCGTTGATGACGTTGTAGCCGTGCTGCCTGATCAGCGGGTCGTCGATCGGCGTCCAGCCGAACGGCGGGTGGACGCCGTTGGACGCGCCGTCCCAGTTCTCCCAGTAGCCCTGGAGGATCTTGCCGGCGGGCTTCGACTTCACCGCGCAGGTCTCGTCCCCGCCCGGCGGCGGGGTGGTGGTCGGCGGATCCGTGGTCGGCGGGGTTGTCGGAGGCGTGGTGGGCGGGGTTGTCGGAGGCTGCGACGCGTCGCAGGCGCCGATGTCGCGCCACAGCGTCGGGGTGGACGCGGGGTTCCAGCCTGCGCCCGGGTAGGCGGTGTGGGCGACGAGCGCCTCATAGCCGCGTCCGCTGTAGGCGACCTTGTCGCCGACCTTGTAGGAGGTGCCCTCCGCCCAGGCCGGATACGTGCAGGCGGTCGCGGCGGCGGGCTGGGCGGACGAGGGCGCGGAAACCGCGACGAGCGTGCCGAACGACAGGACGGCCGCCGCGGCGGCCGAGGCCAGCGCGGCTCCGGCCGCGGACCATCTCGGCTTGAACCGTCTGTGCTTGACGTGCGGGTGCTTGAGCTTCACGGGGACGACTCCTCAGCTGAGCGGGACACAGAGGAGCCGGTGCAGGAGCCGAACAAGCCCCGTGGGGACGGGACTCTCCCAGAGCAAGGCGCATACGACCGGCGTGGACGCCAAGAAGAGGGTAACCGCGCCGCCCGACCCCGGGAAGCCCCCAGAAGTCCGCCGACGCGCCCGCCCCCGCCTAACGCGGTCAGTGCAGGGGAAGGATGCCGCGCCGCATCGCCGCGGTGACCGCCGCCGTGCGGTCCGAGACGCCCAGCTTCTCGAACACCCGCAGCAGGTGCGTCTTCACCGTCGCCTCGCCGATGAACAGCTCCCGGCCGATCTCCGCGTTCGTCCGGCCCGCACCGACCAGCCGCAGCACCTCGATCTCGCGCCGGGTAAGCGCGCCCGGCGAACGCTTCCGGGACTCCAGCCGCGCCGCGACCGCCGGGGCGAGCACCGTCTCCCCGCGCGCCGCCGCGCGGATCCCCTCGGCCAGTTCCCCCTGTCCGGCGTCCTTCAGCAGGTACCCGGTGGCGCCTGCCTCCACCGCCCGCAGGATGTCCGCTTCGTTCTCGTACGTGGTGAGCACCACCACCCGGCAGGCGGGGTCCCGCGCCAGCAGGTCCCGCGTCGCCTGCACCCCGTCGCCGTCCGGCATCCGCAGGTCCATCAGCACCACGTCCGGCTCGCACGCCCGGGCCGCGACGACCGCGTCCGCCGCCGACCCGGCCTCGCCCACCACCTCGATGCCGTCCTCCAAGCCGAGGATGCCGCGCAGGCCCTCCCGCACCACCGGATGGTCGTCCACGAGCAGCACCCGGATCATGCCGGCGCCTCCACGGTGAGCACGGTGCCGGAACCCGGCGTACTGCTGATGGCCAGGCGGCCGCCGGCCTGCGCGACCCGCTCGCGCATGCCGGCCAGGCCGAAGCCCGCCAGGGCGGTCGGGTCGAAGCCGGCGCCGTCGTCCGAGACGTCCAACCGGACCCCGTCCGGCAGGTACCGCAGGCACAGCGCCGCCCGTGTCGCGCCCGCATGCCGCCGCACGTTCGCCAGCGCCTCCTGGGCGCACCGCAGCAGGACCACCTCCGTGCCGGCGGGCAGCCCGCGCGGCTCGCCGACCAGCTCCCACGAGGCCGCCGCCCCCGTCTCCTCGCCGAGTCGCTCGACCAGCCGGCGCAGCGCGTCCGGCAGCGACGAACCGGCCAGCCCCGCCGGCGGCTCCGCGCAGACCAGTGCGCGCGCCTCCGCCAGGTTCTCCCGGGCGGCGCGCGCCGCCCGCTCCCGGTGCGCCCGGGCCTGCTCCGGCGGCGCCGACTCGGCCGCGTCCAGCAGCATCAGGATGCTGGTGAAGCCCTGCGCCAGCGTGTCGTGGATCTCCATGGCCAACCGCTGCCGCTCGGCGAGCATCCCCGCCTGCCGCTCCGACTCGGCCAGCTCCGCGCGGGTGGCGGCGAGCCGCGCGATGAGGTCGGCGCGCTCCCGGCTCTGCTGGATGATCTGCTGGATCCACCGGCCGAACGTCGCCCCGAACGCCACGCCCAGCACCACCGCGCCGGCCGTCACGACGCCGCCGGAGTCCGGCGCGCTGACCGCCTCGGCCATCGGCACCGCGTTGAACGCCGCCAGCGCGAGCATGCCCCAGCCGGCCGGCAGCAGCATGAACGACTGCGGGACCAGCGCGAACAGCACCACCGAACTGGTCAGCGTGGCCAGTTGCGCGGTCACCAGCAGGGCCAGCACCCCGAGCTGGTAGCAGGCGGTCCGGGCCGGCACCGGGCTGTCCCGGCGGGCCCCGCGCCCGACCAGGAAGTACCACGGGACGAGCGCGCACAGCGCGGGGATCGACACGACGCGGCCGACGCCGGCGCCCGTGGCCCACACGGCGGCGACCGTTCCGGCCAGCACGACCCCGTAGTACGCGTCGCGCATGAGCACACCCCGTGTCCAGGCATGCTCGTCCGGCACGTGGGACAGGGTCTCCGACACGCCGACAAGCATGCCGTACGGATCACCCCGCCCGGACTTCCCGGAACGCGGCGCCCGGCGGGGCCGTCCCGGCGGGCCCTCAGAAGGGCTGTCGTTCGTAGCGTCGCATCTCGTCCGATGGCACGATCTCGACGCCCAGCGGGGCGAGCGAGATCGGGATCAGCTTGAAGTTGGCGATGCCGAACGGGATGCCGATGATCGTGAGGCAGAGCAGGAAGCCGGTGACGAGATGCCCGAGGGCCAGCCACCAGCCCGCGAATATGACCCAGATGACGTTCCCCACGAACGACCCCACTCCCGCGTCCCGCCTGGGCACGGTCGTCCGGCCGAACGGCCAGAGCACGTAGGCCGCGATGCGGAACGCGGCGATGCCGAACGGGATCGTGATGATGAGGATGAAGCAGATGATCCCGGCGAGCACGTAGCCCATCGCCATCCAGAAGCCCGCCAGGACCAGCCAGAGGATGTTCAGCACCGTGCGCACAAGAACCCCCCGAAAGTAGCCCAAAGCAGTTATTTCTCGCCGCCCCCACCCTCAAACAGGAGGCCCGCGCGAAGGAGACCCGCAGGTCGGCCCGCCCCACCCCCTCTTGACCTTGACACCGTGGCAAGCGCTTGGCTGGACCCGAGGAGGTGGCCCGATGACCATGCCGCGACAGGATGCGGATCGAGCCTTCCGGGGGCTGGAGAACAGCGATGCGTCGGTGCGGCTGCGGGCGGCGATGGCGGTCGGGACGTCCCCTGACGCGGCGTTCATCGACAAGCTCATCGAACGGTGCGCGGTCGAGCCCGAGTTCTTCGTGCGCGACATGCTCACGTGGGCGCTCACCCGCCACCCGGCGTCGCCGACCGTTCCGAAGCTCATCGATGAGCTCCGCTCGGAGCGCGCGCAGGCTCGGAGCCAGGCGCTGCACACGCTGTCCAAGATCGGGGACCGGCGCGCGTGGCCGGCGATCACCCACGGGCTTCTGCGCGACGCCGACGACGAGGTGGCGCGGAGCGCTTGGCGGACGGCGGTCGTGCTCGTGCCCGAAGGGGAAGAACCCGAGTTGGCCGCCGTCCTGGCGACCCAGCTCGGGCGCGGCGGACGCGAGACGCAGTTGAGCCTCAGCCGGGCGCTGATCGCGCTCGGGGAGGTGGTCTCTCCGGTGCTGCGGGCCGCGATGACGGATCCGGACCGTCGCGTGCGCACCCACGCGATCGCCACGGAACGGCTGCTGCGCGACCCGGACGCCGGATTCGAGTTCGCGATCGAGGAGGCGAAGCGCGTCATCGCCCTCGGCACGACCGGCCAGGAGGGATGACAGGCAGTGTTGATCGGTGAGGTGGCCCGCCGGTCCGGGGTCAGCGCCCGCATGCTCAGGCACTACGAGTCGCTCGGCCTGGTGCGGCCGACGGGCCGTACCGGCGCCGGCTACCGGGAGTACTCCAGCGAGGACATCCGGCGGATCTTCCACATCGAGAGCCTGCGGTCCTTGGGGCTTTCGCTGCGCGAGGTCGGGCGCGCGCTCGACGACCCCGGCTTCACGCCCTCCGAACTCGTCGACGACCTCATCAGCCGGACGCGAGAGCGCATCGCACGCGAGACGGAGCTGCTCACGCGCCTCCACCGCATCGATGCCGCCGAGCCCGCCGGCTGGGAGGACGTCCTCCAGACCGTCGCGCTCCTCCAGGCACTGAGGTCGGAGAGCGCGGGGAAGCGGCAGCGCGCGGCCCTCTCCTCGGTCGAGGAGGTGCCGGTCCCGGTGGAAGCACTGGTCGAAGCGGCCCTGAGCGAGACGGACCCGAACGTCGCCGGGGCGCTTCGCTGGGCTCTGGCGCAGGCGGGCGGCAGCGCGTTGGCGCCGCTGGCGGACGGCCTGGGCTCCCCGGCGGCCGAGGTGCGGAAGCGCGCCGTCCAGTCCATCGCCGAGATTCCCGGCGATGAGGCCACCGCACTGCTGCGGGACGCACTCAAGAGCCCTGACATCGTCGTCCGCAGGTATGCGGCCCTGGCGCTCGGAACACGCGGGGTGGCCGACGCCGTCCCGACACTGATCGACATGATCGTGGCGGAGGCGAACGACGTCGACGCGGCCGACGCGCTGAGCACCCTGGCGAGCCGCCCCGCACCGGCGGACCAGATCGCCGCCGCCCTCATCGACCATCTCGCCCACAGCACCACGGACCCGCCCGCACGCCGACGCCTGACCCAAGCACTCGCTGACATCCCGGGAACGACGGCCTCCCGCGCCCTCGCAGACCTCTCGCAGGACGAAGACCACGTCGTCGCCCTCACCGCGACCTACATCCTGCGGATGCGCGACGAACAATGACGGGAAAAGTGGGGCGTCCTGTTGAATCCGCCCCTTCCCATTCGACGCATAGGTGAGCCAGGGTTGCATCGGTCGATGGGACCGGTCCCGGCCGACCGCGAAGGAGCACAGCGATGAAGGTCATGGTTCTGGGCAAGGCGACGGAGCGGTCCGAGGCCGGCGAGCTCGGCACGGCCGAGGAGTTCGCGGCGATGGAGCTGTACAACGAGAAGCTCATCGAGGCGGGGATCGTGCTGGCCGGCGACGGGCTCCAGCCGAGCAGCAAGGGCAAGCGGATCGCCTTCGACGCCGACGGCGACACCACGGTGATCGACGGCCCGTTCACCGAGACGAAGGAACTGGTCGCCGGCTACGCGATCTGGGAGGTCGCCTCGATGGAGGAGGCCGTGGAGTGGGTCAAGCGCTCTCCGCTGCGCGACAGCGAGGTCGAGCTGCGGAAGATCCTCGACGCCGACGACTTCACTGAGTCCTTCGGGGACGAGATCGCGGCGGCCGAGCGGCAACTGCGCGCAGAGCCCGCCGCCGACCAGTAGTGGCCTCGGCGACCCAGCAGGCGATCGACGCGGTCTGGCGGATCGAGTCCGCCAGGCTGATCGCCGGCCTGACCCGCGCCGTCTCCGATGTCGGGCTGGCCGAAGACCTCGCGCAGGACGCGCTCGTCGCTGCGCTCGAACAGTGGCCCGAGTCAGGCGTCCCGGACAACCCGGGCGCCTGGCTCATGGCCGTGGCGCGCCGCCGCGGCGTCGACACCGTCCGGCGCGCCGCGACGCTGCAGAGCAAGGTCGAACTGCTCGGTCGCGAGCTCAACGATCACGAGACTCCGATGGACGAGATCGAGCTCGACCCCCATGTCGAGGACGACGTGCTGCGGCTGATGTTCACCGCGTGCCACCCCGTGCTGTCGGTCGAAGCCCGCGTGGCCCTCACGCTGAAGATGGTCGCCGGGCTGTCGACCGAGGAGATCGCCCGCGCGTTCCTGGTGCGGACGACCACGATGGCGGCGCGGATCACCCGGGCGAAGAAGGCGCTCACCGAGGCCGGGGTGCCCTTCGAGGTCCCGGTCGGCGCGGAACTCGCCGACCGGCTGGGCTCCGTGCTCGAAGCCGTCTACCTGGTCTTCAACGAGGGCTACACGGCCACCGCCGGCGAGCGGTGGGCACGCGCCGAGCTGTGCCAGGAGGCGATGCGCCTCGGCCGCATGCTCGCCGCCCTGGCCGCCGGCGAGTCCGAGACGCATGCCCTGGTGGCGTTGATGGAGATCCAGGCGTCCCGCCTCCGCGCCCGCACCGGGCCCGACGGCGGGATCGTCACGCTCGACAAGCAGGACCGCGCCCGCTGGGACCGGTTGCTGATCACGCACGGTCTCGCCGCGCTCGATCGGGCCGAAGAGATCGGTGCCACCGGCTCCTACGCGATCCAGGCGAAGATCGCGGCCTGCCACGCCAGAGCGCCGCGCGCCGAGGACACCGACTGGGCGCGCATCGCCTCCCTGTACGGAGACCTCGTCGCGCTGACCCGCTCGCCGATCGTCGAACTGAACCGCGCGGTCGCCGTGTCCATGGCCGACGGGCCGGCCGCCGGGCTCGCCGTGACCGACGGGCTGCTCGACGTCGCCGCGCTGCGCGAGTACCACCTGCTGCCGAGCGTGCGCGGCGACCTGCTGGCCAGGCTCGGCCGCTCCATGGAGGCACGTGCCGAGTTCGAGCGTGCCGCCGAGCTCACCTCGAACGAGGCCGAGCGCGCACATCTGCTCGCCCGGGCCCGCAACTCCTGATCAAGACCGCTGCAGCACTCCCCCTCGCCCCCGCCCGCCGAGCCTGATCGACGCGGCGATGAGAGCGGCCCGTGCTCGCGGGCCGCTTGGGCGTAGGGCCGTTTCCCTGTCTGATCATTTCTCCGACGGCATCTTTTCGGTGGTGCGCGCTTCTCAGGTGGCCAGTGGCAGTGTTCGGCCGTCCGGACGACGGGTCGGAGGGCGATGACGCCTCCCGTAAGCCACCGGTCTTAGGTCGACCAGCACGCCATCTCGACCGCCGGCTTCGCACTGTCCCGGCCGTCCACCCACTCCGGGACAGGGCTCGGGGCCTTCTCGCAGGCCTGGTCCCATTCCGAGAGCAGCCAGTCGTGGGCGTCCTCAGGATCGATGTGGAACGGCGGCGATGAGCCTCGGCGACTTGATGAGCCAGGCAACCGTCCGGACGGGCCGGCCCTTCGGGTTGGCGACATCGAGCTTGTCGGTCTTCCCGATGAGTTCCACTCCTGCCCGCTCGGCAGGCAGCACCACTCGGCAGGCAGCACCGCGCGGCCCTGACTCAGAACTCGGTGTCCGCCGGGAAGCCGGTGGTGTGCAGCGTTGGCATGGTTCTCTCGGCTTCCTCCCGACTCATGGGCACGTCAAGCACCGGTGGGACGTGGTGCAGGTGCGACCGGTGTGGGGAGTCGCGGTCATAACGGAGACCGGGTGGGGTGGCGCTGCGTACGGGGCGGTTTCGTCGGGCAGGCTCCGCCTGCCCCCGCCCGACGCGCCACCCCACTCCTCCAAGAGCCGCCCACCGCAAAGGGCGTACTGCCCGACAAGGGGGGCGCCCGCAAGTGCGCAGGACGCCCCGGCAGTCGCCCCAGGCAGTGGGACGCCCACAAGAGAACCCGGGCCCACAAGAGAACGGAGTTCGCAGGGGAACAGGGTTCGCGGGGGAACGGAGGCTATAGGGGTGGGAGATTCGAGAAAATGGGAGGACAAGGGGCTGGGCGTCTGGAATGAGCGGGTACCTATAAGGGGGGCAGTGTCCGAAAAATAGGGTTGTTGGAGGAGTTGTGCGCAGCCTTGAGATCTCGAACTTGGTTCTGATTCCCACAGGGGATGGCTTTCTTTTTGGTGACAATAGTAAGACGCTTATCCGGAGCTTATTCGGGGCTTGTTCGCTCATCAGTTCGATATACTGTGCGCATGCATTCGGTCTCGGTCGATCCGGTCTCGGCATCCACCATGGAATTGGTGAACGCCGCGGCGGTGATCGCGGCCGAGCTGGCCAAGCGCGCCGCACCTGAATCGGCCGCCGCGTGCATGGAGTTGACCGAGGCCCTCGCCGCCGCTGCCGATATGCACGAGGCCGCCCTGGCCGCATTCATCGGTGTGGTCGACAACGGCCGGGAAGTGCAGCGTTGGGGCTTCCCCTCCACGCAGTCATGGCTGCGCAACCGCCTGGGCATGCGTGACGCCTCCGCCAAGGAACGCCTCACACTGGCGCGGCAGCGGCACCGCCTCACCGAACTCACCCGCCGGTGGCAGGCCGGGACGATCTCGTTCGGATACGCCGCCACCATCGCGGGCGCGGTCGCCCGCCTGGACGACGCGGACTGCCAGGCCGCCGAAGAGATCCTGCTCGGCATGGTCGACCAGTCCTGCTCGGCCGGGAAGGTCGCCGCGTTCGGCCGCCGCATCCGCGAGGTGATCGCCGAACGCGACGGCACCGAACCCTCACCGGACGCCGACACGCGACGCGGCTACGAGCGGTCCTGGATCGATACGACCCGCTCCCTGGACGGCGGCCGCTACGTCAAAGGCTGGCTCAACGCCGAAGACGCCGCCATCTGGGACGGCACCCTGGGCCCGCTGGCCAAGCCGGCCGGACCCGACGACCGCCGCGACCTGTCCGAACGCACCGCTGCGGCGCTGTCGAGTGTGCTGTCCGGCGGACACAAGGCCACCAAGGTCACCGTCGTCTGCGACCTGGACACCCTCACCGGCGGTACTACTCCCGCCCGCCTGACCGACGGCACCCCCGTCCCCGCCGAGCAAGCCCGCCGCATCGCCCTTGCGGCCGGAGTCTCACCCCTCCTGCTCGGCACGGGCAACATCCCCCTCTACCTGGGCCGCACCCAACGCTTCGCCACCCCGGCTCAGCGCCGCGTCCTGGAAACGCTCAATCCGACCTGCGCGGTCGAGGGCTGCGAGGTCCCCGGCACCCTGTGCGAAGTCGACCACGTCACCGGATGGGCCCTGGGCAGCCCCACCGACATCGACCAGCTCACCCTCACCTGCGGATGGCACAACCGCTGGAAAGCCACCAACCCCCACCGACTCCACATCACCCGCTCCCTTGGCGGCCGTTACACCTACCACCTCCGCCCACCCGGCACAGACCTACCGGCCACCCGCCCACCGAGCACCACGCCCAGCCGCCCACCCCGCCCCTCGGCCGAACACCCCCTCAACCCCTGGATCGTGGAGCCCAAAACGATCCCCCCGGTCCGCATAACCGACCCCACCGCACAGCAACCACCTCCACAGCACCCACGCGGCCCCTGATCTAACCGACCCACCGCAGCGTCACCGTCAAGGTGCCCGGTCTCCACCCCCAGCGCCTCCGCCAGCATCCGGTCTGCGCATGCCGAGCCACAGGCGCCAGGTGGCCGCCGCCCCTCCGGTGGCGGGCTCTCGAGGAGCGATTCGGTTCTGGTCGGACGACAACCGGCCGCGACTTGGCCGCCGGCCCCACAGGAGTCGCCATCCTTTGACTCATGCTTAATTTCTGAACGCCTACAAGAGGCGCCGGCCAGGCGGAGCGCTACAGTAAAATCGACCCACGAATTATGCGATGCAGATCAAATGCAATACTTGGGGGCAACATGACGTCTATTCGCCTTTTTGTCGCATCGATTACCGCTACCTGCTTGCTGGCCAGTTGGGAGACCGGCGCCGCGAGAGCCGCCGTCAGCCATTTCGACGACGGCAGCTTCGAGACACCCGCCGTCTCGGCCAACGCGACCGTGAATGTGGTTGCCGGGGGTACGATCGGACCATGGCGGGTCACCTCCGGAAGCGTAGACATCGTCAGGCAGAACTACTGGCAGGCGGCCGAGGGCGACCAGTCCGTGGACCTCAGCGGCTGGTTGGCCGGAACTGTCGCCCAAACTTTCCTCACGGTGCCTGGGAAGAGGTACTCGGTGGCATATTCCCTCGCGGGCAACCCGATGGCCGGTCCGGTAGTGAAATCTGGAAAGGTACTGGTGAACGGCCAGAACTTCCAAGACTTCACCTTCGATGTAACCGGCAAGACCAATGCGAACATGGGCTACGTGTCCCGGGTGGTGACCTTCGTGGCACGGGAGACCTCCACGACGCTTGCGTTCGTCAGCACGACCAACAGTGTCGCTGGGCCGGTCATCGATGACGTCACAGTCTGCGCGTGCGCGCCGCGCAATTGCTGCGGCTGAGTACAGCACTCCCCAGTGCGGCGTCGGTTCCTTGCTGATCGGCACAGGCCGCATCTTGAAGGTGGGAGAACTTGGCCGCCGGTCGGGGATCTGAACCACCTCGTCCGAGCCTTCGGACGTTCAGTCTCCAGTCCCGGCACTGCCCCCCGGCGACGGCGTCCCTTGACCGATCCGGCCAATGAGCCGTCCTGACGTGCGTCACGGCATCGAATCCTGGCGAGGCGGCAAGTCCGGTAGTTGAGGAGGTAGTGCTCTGGAAAAGCCCTCGGCATACACCGCCTCGGCATACACCGCGCCGCCCTGCGCTTCTTCTGGAGCGACCGGGCCCCGCAACCTGCTGCTCGGCGTTGATCGGCTATCACCGCCACAGCCCGCCCGACGATGACAGCGTGAGCCGCCCAGAACTTTCCGGATAGCGAACCGCCTGGTCGACTGTCGGGCCGTTGATCTAGTGTCATGCCGTTCAGCGGGCCCTGGTGCCTCGGACCACGTGACCGGAGGAGTCGATGACGACAGGGCGGCCGATGCCCACGCAGGACGACGTGCTCGGGTACTTCGACACGCTGTCGAACTGGGGACGGTGGGGCGACGACGACGAGCTCGGCACCCTGAACCACATCACCGGCGACGTCCGGCTGGCGGCGGCGCGGGCCGTGCGCCACGGCAGGAGCGTGTCGTGCGCCTGGGAGGTCGCCGTACCGAAGGACATGGAGCGGTCGACGACGACGTGCCCGTGCGCCGCCGACATGCCGGGTGCCGAGAACATGCCGGCCGCCTTCCACAACGACCGGCGCTGGGGCTTCTCGTCCGAGCGGCTCGGCCTCACGTTCCACGGCAACACCCTCACCCACCTCGACTCGCCGTGCCACATCTTCTGGGACGGCCAGATGTACAACGGGCGGCCGCACTCGCTGGTCGACGCCGAGACGGGATCGGCGTGGGCGGCCGTCACGGCGGCGGCGAACGGGATCGTCACGCGTGGCGTCCTGCTGGACGTCGCGAAGGTCCGCGATGTGCCGTGGCTGGAACCGGGGCAGGGAGTGTTCCCCGACGATCTCGAGGAGGCCGAGCGTCGCCAGGGTGTCCGGGTGCGGCCCGGTGATGCGGTACTCCTGCGGACCGGCTATGGCCGCGTCCGGCACGAGGTCGGTGAGTCCGGCGGTATCCGGCAGGCCGGCTGGCACGCGTCCTGCCTGCCGTGGCTGCACGAGCGAGGCGTCGCGCTGATCGGCGCCGACACTCCCCAGGACGTCCAGCCGTCCGGGTACGAGGACGTGTTGATGCCGGTCCACGCCGTGAGCCTCGTCGCGATGGGTCTGTGGCTGCTCGACAACTGCGACCTGGAGGCGTGCGCGACGACGGCCGCCGAGCTCGGCCAGTGGGACTTCCACCTCGCGGTCGCGCCGGTCCGCTTCGCCGGCACGTCCGGCAGCCCGGTCAACCCGATCGCCACCTTCTGACCCGACGACTCGCGCCCGCCGGCGCCGGCATTGGACAGGTAATTAGCTAATTGCCATAATGGCCGGGTGCTGGATGTGGAGCTGATCAAGGCGCTGGCCAATGACAAGCGCCTGCTGATCCTGGAGTGGCTGCGGGAGCCCGAGCGGCACTTTCCGCCGCAGCGTGACGGCGACCTGGTCCGCGACGGGGTCTGTTCGTTGTTCATCGCCCAGAAGCTGGGCGTGAGCCAGCCGACCTGCGGCGAGCATCTGCGCGTGCTGTCGCAGGCGCGGCTCGTGCGCGGCAAGAAGATCAAGCAGTGGGTGTTCTACCAGCGCGACGAGGACCGCATCGCGGAGGCCAAGGAGTTGCTGAGCAGTGAGTGGTGAGCTCGACGGGACCGTCACGGCGCCCCGAGACCTTGAGCTGTACGACCGGCTCGTCCGGGACCTGGACGCCGCCGGGGCCCGGTACCGGCTGATCGACCACGCGCCCGAAGGGCGGACCGATGCGATCAGCGAGCTTCGCGGGCACGATGTCGCCCACGCCGCCAAGTGCCTGATCGTCATGGTCAAGCTCGGGAAGAAGCGGACCCGGTACGTGCTGGCCGTGGTGCCCGGCGACGCCCGCCTGGATCTGCAGGCGCTTAAGGCCCTGCTGGAGGGCACCTATGTCGCCTTCGCCGGCCGGGACAAGGCCGAGCAGCTGGCCGGCAGCGTCAGCGGCACCGTGCTGCCCTTCAGTTACCACCCCGACCTGGAGGTCATCGCCGACCCGGCCCTGCTGCGAAGTCCCGAGCTGTACTTCAACGCGGCCCGGCTGGACCGTTCGATCGCCCTGGCCACCGACGATTACCGGCGCCTGGCCTCCCCCCGGATCGCCCCCATCACCCTCACGTCCTGACCCTTGCCGCCACCGCCCGTGCAACCGGCCACAAGGCTGGAACCGTTCTGGCTCCGGGCCAGTCCGATCACGGTGATCACGGAAGGGGACGCCATGGAGACGGGTGCTGGAGAGGCTGAGTTCCAGGAGGCGAAGTCGCTCCAGAAGCAGGGCCAGGTGCGGGAAGCCGTACGGCATTTCAGGGCCGCCGCCGAGGCGGGGCACGTCGGCGCCATGCTCAAGCTCGGGGTCCTGGTCGTGGGGCGGGACGAGGCCGAGGCCGAGCGGTGGTGGCGCGCGGCGGCCGAAGCGGGCGAGCGGGTCGCGCAGCTCAACCTCGGCATCCTCTGCTCGGACCAGGGCCGGGTCGAGGAGGCCGAGAGGTGGTACCGCGAAGCGGCCGAGGCGGGAGAGCTCGGCGCCCGGCACAATCTCGGGCTGCTGCTCATCGGACGCCGGGACGTGGAGGCGGCCGCCGAGCAGTTCCGCATCGCGGCCGAGGCCGGGCACACCGACTCGGTCACCAACCTCGGTCTGGCGCTCGGTGAGATGGGCCGGGCGGAGGAGTCCGAGGAATGGCTGCGGCGCGCCGCCGGAGAGGGCGACGGCCGTGCGCTCAGCGCCCTCGCCAACCACCTCTACTCCCAGGGCCGGCGCGAGGAGGCCGACGAGTGGTGGGAGAAGGGGGCGGCAGCGGGTGACCCGGACTCCCTGTTCAACCTCGGCGTCCGTTGCGAGCACAGGAACGACATGGCAGGGGCGGAGGAGTACTTCCGCAGGGCCGGCCAGGCCGGGCATCCGCGCGGTGCGGCAAGGGCGGCGGCCGTGGCCCGCGGACTTCGCGAGAACGGCGCCCCCTACATGCCCGGCCTTTTCTGACCGGTCTCTGCTCTCGGCTCGCCCTGCCTCCGTCAGGGGAGGGCGGTGAGCTTGCGGTGGAGGAGGGTGCGTTCTTGGTCGTTGGCCGTCAGCTTCATGGCTCGTTCCAGCTCGGTGCGGGCTTCCTCCGGCCGGCCCAGGCGGATCAGCAGTTCGCCTCGGACGCTCGGGAGGAGGTGGGAGTTCGCCAGGGCGCCTGAGGCCGTGAGGTCGTCGACGATCGCGAGGGCGGCGGCCGGGCCGCCGGCCATGGAGACCGCCACGGCTCTGTTGAGGTCGACTACCGGAGACGGCGCCAGGCGGCCCAAGGCCTCGTAGAGGAGGACTATGCGGTCCCAGTCGGTCTCGCCTACAGACGAGGCCAGGGCGTGGCATTCGGCTATCGCCGCCTGGAGGCCGTAGAAGCCGAGGCCTCGGCCGGCCTGCTGCGCGTGGGCCAGGGCGGCCCGGCCCCGGCCGATCGCGGCGCGGTCCCAGCGGGTGCGGTCCTGGTCCTCCAGGAGTACCGGCTCGCCGTCCGGGCCGGTGCGGGCGGGGAAGCGCGCCGCGGTCAGCTCCAGCAGGGCCAGCAGGCCGTGGACCTCCGGCTCGTCCTGCATCAGCTGGGCCAGGACGCGGGCAAGGCGCTGCGCCTCGCCCGCGACGTCGAACCGGATCAGCTCGTCGCCGGAACTGGCCGTGGAGCCCTCGGTGAAGATCAGGTACACGACATTGAGGACGGACGGCAGGCGCTTGGCCCGGTCCTCCGCGGTGGGCACCTCGAACGGCACCCGGGCCGCGCCGAGGGTCTTCTTCGCGCGGGTGATCCGGGCCTGGACGGTCGCGGTCGGGACGAGGAACGCCCGTGCGATCTCATCGCTGGTCAGGCCGCCGACCACCCGCAGCGTCAGCGCGATCCGCGCCTCCCGCGACAGGACGGGGTGGCACGAGACGAACATGAGCGCGAGCACGTCGTCGTCGATCTGGTCGGGGTCCCAGAGCACGTCGCCGGCCTCCTCGGGCGGTCTTCCCGTGGCGGCCCCGCCCTCGCCCAGCTCGTGGGCGAGGGCGGCGTACCGCTCGTCGCGGGCGGAGCGGCGGCGGAACGCGTCGATCGCGCGCCGCCGTCCGACGGTGAGCAGCCACCCCGACGGGTTGCGGGGGACGCCGTCGCGCGGCCAGGTCACGAGCGCCTCGGCCAGCGCCTCCTGGGCGAGGTCCTCGGCCAGCGCGAAGTCGCCGGTGTAGCGCGCGAGCGCGCCGACGATCCGCGCCGACTCGATCCGCCAGACGGCGGCGACGGCCTCGCGGCCGGTGGGGTCGCCGGTCACAGCTGGCCCGTGGCCTCGCGCCAGGCCCGCTCCTTCTTGATCCACTCGTTGTCCTGCGGGAACTCGTCGATGGTGGGGACCCGGCGGATCTCGGTCTTGAAGCCGGGACCGGCCGGCGCCCGCTTGGCCCACTCGACGGCCTCCTCCTTCGAGGCCACGTTGAGGATGTAGAACCCGCCGAACAGCTCCTTCGTCTCGCCGTACGGGCCGTCGGTGACCACGGGCGGCTCGGAGGAGTGGTCGACGACCACGCTCTCGGACGGGTCGTCGAGGCCCTCAGCGGCGAGCAGCACCCCGGCCCGGATCAGCTCCTGGTTGAACCGGCCCACGGTCTCGATCATCTGGGCGTGGTCCGTCTCCGCCATGCCCGCGTAGGCCTCGTCGGTCGCCCGCATGATCAGCATGTACTTCATGTTCTCCGTCTCCCTGTTCGTCCGGCCCCCCGCGGGGCCCCTGCACCCCTAGGTCGAACGGGGGGCGGCCGGAATCAACACGCCCGCGAATTTTTTCCCGGAGACATTCTGGGCGAACGTTTCCCCCGGTCAAGCCGGGGACGTTTCACGGGCGCCAGTACAGCGCCGGGTCCGGGTGCTCGACGAAGCCGAGCTCGCGGTAGAGGGGGGCGCCCTCGCGGGAGGGACTCCGCCCTACGCGCTGGAGGCGGCGGTGCCGAAGGGGTTGTCGAGGACGTAGCGCCAGCGGCCGTCCGGGCCCCGGCGGGCGACGTCGGTGGCGGTGCCTTCGAGGCGGACCGGGCCCTCGTCCCCCTCGCCCTCGATCACCCAGTCCACGATCAGCAGGGCGAGGTCGCCGGAGGCGTAGGCGTGGCGGGGGCTGACCTTGATCGGCAGGCCGAGGGCCATGAAGCGGGCGTTGGCGGCATGGGCGTCGGAGCCGGTCAGCGGGGTGCCCGGCTCGGGGACGAACACCGCCCCCTCCTCGTACAGCTCCGCCACCGCCGCCGGGTCGCCGCTGTTGAAGCGGTCGGCGAACACGAGCATGACGTCCTCGGGGCGTTCGGCCAATGGGCGCATCGTCGTCCTTCCGGGTAGACAGGGTCGGGACGCGAAACGCTAGGAGGCGCTCTCGTGACTCACCAAACGGTCAGCCGCCCAGGGCTGCCCGACGATCCGCACGCCCGCGTGGCGGAGCCCACGCCCACCTGTCCGGTGGAGATCACCCTGACCGCGCTGCGCGGCCGCTGGACGACCCTGGTGATCCGCGAGCTCCTGCAAGGCGACCGCTCGTACAGCGAGCTGCGGCAGGCGCTCCCCGCCTTGTCCGACAAGGTGCTCACCGACCGGCTGGCGCATCTCGTCGAGACGGGCGTGATCGAAAGGGAGAGACGGGCGGGCTGGCCGCCGCGCACGCGGTACGCGCTGACTCCGCAGGGTCGCCGGTTGGGGCCGGTTCTCCAGGCGCTCTGGGACTGGGGCGCCGAGCGTTAGTCAGCCCAGGAGGCCCCGGATCATGTCGCGGTAGGCGTCCTTCATGGGGAGATCGCGCTCGGTGCGGATCCGGCGGCGAGTGGCGATCACGTCCGTGCCGCGGATCGGGTCGTGACCCGCCTTCTCGTAGGCCTCCCACCACAGTCCGACGCCGCGCCGCTGCCAGGACGGGACCTCGTTGAAGTTGACGCCGCGTGAGAAGAGCAGTTCGTTCTTGTCGGCGATGGACGTCCGTTCCAGCCTGCGGGTCGCCTGCCGCGCGGACATGCCCTCGTTGCGCAGCGTCCAGTAGCACCAGCCGTTCAGGGCGCACCGCGCCGCGTCGGCCTGGCGCCAGGACAGGTAGTCGACCACGTCCTCGGGGCAGGCGCCCATCCAGACGCGGCCGTCGAAGACGGCGGGCTCTCCGGCGGCGTGGGTGAAGGCGGCGGTGGCGATGCCCGCGGACAGCGAGACGAGCTTCTCCACCTCGCGGCCGAACAGGTCGAAGGCGGGGTCCAGGACGACGGAGATCTCGTCGCTCTCGGTGTAGGCGTACCGCCCGCCGAGCTCGGTGAGCAGGGTGGTCGCGGTGTCCGCCATGAGGGCGGAGAAGCGCGGGTCGAAGGGCTTGTCGAAGCGGCTCTCGGTGTAGCGGGAGAAGGAGCGGCCGTCCACGCGCACGACGGCCCAGGCGCCGGGGAGAAGCGTCAATGAGTGGAACCACTCGCGGGCGCGCATTCGCGCTTCAAGGTCCTTCATCCAGGGGCTCCTCGGGCCGGGTCACGACGAAGCCTCCGGCGCTGTCGTGGCCGACGGAGCAGACCTCGTCGAAGCCGTCGGACGGGCGCGGGCGGCGGAGTCGCTTGAGCGTGGCATGGATCCCGACGTCCGGCACCCGGATTACCGGCGGGCGCGCCGCGTTGCGGTCCCTCGACGCGGCGAAGTCGGGCGGGAACCAGTAGGCGGTGACGCGGGCGCCGTGGCGACGGCCCAGGGCGATGAGCGGCCCCCACTCCTCTGGGGACGGGTTCGTGTTGTCGACCGCGACGCACCGGCCTGATTCGAGGGCCTCGGCGATGAGCCTGAGCTGGCGGGCCTGCTTCCGGCGGGCGGACTTCGGGAACAGGTCCTTGCTCACGTGGACGTGTGTGGCGGCGAGTCTCTGCCGGTAGAACGTCGTCTTGCCGGACGCTTGCAGGCCGACGAGGATCACGAGTTCGGGCATCAGGCGGGGGTGAGCTCGGCTACCAGGGCGGCGGCGTCGGTTTCGGTCGTCTCGCGGAAGGACTCGCCCGCCCAGAGGTTGACGCCGTCCGGGTCGCCTTGGGCCGCGGACGCCCGGCGCAGCGGCGCCGTCACGTAGTGGACGTCCGGGTAGGCGGCGGGCGCTTCCCCCGAGTGCTCGGCGAGGAAGCGGTTGACGAGCCCCCGCGCGGGACGCCCGCTGAACGCCCTGGTCATCGCGGTGGAGGTGAAGCGGGGGTCGGTCAGGGCGGCCTTGTGGACGTCGCTGGCGCCGCTCTCCGGGCAGCGCAGGAACGCCGTCCCGAACTGGGCGGCGTCGGCGCCGAGGGACAGGACCTCGGCGACGTCGGAGGCGGTGGCGAGGCCGCCGGCGGCGATGAGGGGCTGCCGGGTGGCCTCGCGGACGGCCGGAAGCAGCGCGCGCAGGGGCTGCGCGTCGTCGAGGGTGTTGGCGAACGAGGCCCGGTGGCCTCCGGCCTCGGGGCCCTGGAGGCAGAGCACGTCGGCCTCGGACGCCCGGAGGGCCTCGTCCACGGAGGTCACGGTGACGATGACGGTGGCGCCGCGGTCCTTGAGCGCGCGGATCACGTCCGGAGTGGGGCAGCCGAACGTGAAGCTGACGAACGCGGGCGGGTCGGACACCAGGTCGGCGATCTTCCCGTCGTAGGCGTCGTCGCGGGCGCCCGGGACGCCCGGCTCGACGCCGAGGCGGGCGGCCTCGGGGGCGAGGCGGGCGCGGTAGCGGGCCACGGCCGCCGGGTCGACCTGGTCCAGGGACGGCATGAAGACGTTCATCCCGAACGGGCGGGACGTCAGCTTCCGCGTCGCGGCGATGTCGGCGCGCATCGCCTCGGGCGTCTTGTACCCGGCGGCGAGGAAGCCGAGGCCGCCCGCCTCCGAGACGGCGGCGGCCAGCTCCGGCGTCGACGGCCCGCCCGCCATCGGGGCCTGCACGATCGGCTTCTCCGGCCACATGGCGCTCACCTCGTCCGACTCCGGCTCATTATCCGCACGATAATCGCGGGGGACGCCGGGCGGTGAGGCCGGGGTCGCGGGAGGGAAAGGGGATCGGCATGCGGGTGCTGCTGCACTACGACATGGATCACGAGGAGCCCGGCCTCGACATCGTGAGCTGCTCGGAGCAGGACGACGCCCGGTTCGCCGAGCTGCTGCCCGGGACCGAGGTGCTCTGGCACGTGCTGCGCCCGGTGACGGCCGCCGACATGGACCGGGCGCCGAAGCTGCGGCTGATCCAGAAGCTCGGCACCGGCGTGAACACCATCGACCTGGACGCGGCGGCCGAGCGCGGGATCGCGGTCGCGAACATGCCGGGCCGCAACGCGCAGGCGGTGGCGGAGACGTCGCTGCTGCTGATGCTGGCGGCGCTGCGGCGGGTCGTCCCGTTCGACGCCCGGACGCGGCGCGGCGAGGGCTGGCCCGCCGACCGGGCCCTGGTGGGCGGCGAGCTGGCCGGACGGACGGTCGGGCTCCTCGGCGGCGGCGAGATCGCGACGCTGCTGCGCGGGATGCTGGAGGCGATCGGGGCGACCGTGCTCTACACGACCCGGCGGCCCAGGCGCGAGGACCCGGCCTGGCGGGAGCTGGACGACCTGCTGCGCGCCAGCGACATCGTGTCCGTGCACATCCCCTTGACCGACGAGACCCGTCATCTTCTCGACGCCGAACGGCTCGCGCTGCTCCCGGAGGGCGCGATCGTGGTGAACACGGCGCGCGGCGCGGTGATCGACGAGCAGGCGCTGGTGGCGGCGCTCAGATCGGGGCGCCTGGGCGGCGCCGGGCTGGACGTCTTCGAGAAGGAGCCCGTCGACGCCGGCAACCCGCTGCTGTCCCTCGACACCGTCGCGGTCATGCCGCACGTCGCGTGGCTGACCCGCGAGACGTGGGACCGGTACTTCGCGGTCGCCGCGGAGAACTGCCGCCGCCTCGCGCGCGGCGACGGCCTCCTCCACCGCGTCGTCTGAGACCCGGTCGGACGCGTGCGGTCAGGCTTCGGCGGTCTCCCACCAGGTGAGGTTGGCGGCCGCCCGGGCCACCGGCTCGATGATCTCCCAGGCCTCGGCGATCAGCCCGTCCTCGACCCGCCAGACGTCGACGACCGCGATCTCCGGCCCGTCCGGGAGCCGCCGCCGCGTGTGCAGGACCACGTGGTCGCCGTCGGCCAGCAGGTGGCGGATCTCGACCTGCATGCCGGCGAGCGGGGTGAGCGCCGCCTGCACGGCGGCGAGCCATTCCGTCTTGGTCGAGGAGGTCGCGTCCGGCCGGTGGTGCACGAAACCGTCGCTGAGCAGCGGGCGAAGCCCGTCGGTGCTGCCCGTCGTGATCAGTTCCGACAGTGCCCGCTGGACGATCTCCTTGTTGGCCAGGGACGCTGCGTCGTTCGGGAATGCGGTGTTGGTCATGGGCGCAGTGTTTCCGCGACCGTGGCGGATTGTCGATGAAGTCCCATTTCATGGCGTCCCGCCGCACGATGAGTACGCTCGATGACCGTGCACACGGTCGGGGAGCTCCTGCGGCAGTGGCGGCATCGCCGGCGGCTCAGCCAGCTCGACCTCGCGATCGCCGCCGACGTCTCCGCCCGGCACGTCAGCCTCGTCGAGACGGGCAGGTCCAACCCGAGCGCCGCCATGATCCTGCGGCTTGCGGAGCATCTCGACGTGCCGCTGCGCGACCGCAACCGGCTGCTGCTCGCGGCCGGATTCGCGCCCCGGTACTCCGAACGGCCGCTCGACGACGACGCGCTGTCCGCCGCCCGGAACGCGGTCGAACGCGTGCTCCGCGCGCACGAGCCGTACCCGGCGCTGGCCTTCGACCGCCGGTGGGACATCGTCATGACCAACCGCGCCATCGAGCCGTTCCTCGCCGAGGTCGACCCCGAGCTGCTCCGGCCGCCGGTCAACCTGCTGCGGCTCGGCCTGGACCCGCGCGGGCTCGCCCGCCTGGTCGTCAACCTGTCCGACGTGCGCGCGGTGTTCCGCTCCCGGGTCAGGCGCCAGCTCGCCGCCGCCCCCGACCCCGGGCTCGCCGCCCTCTACGAGGAACTGCTGGAGCCCGGAGCCGAGGAAGCGCCGGCCGGCGCCGATGTCACGATCCAGATGGTCGTCCGCTTCAGGGGGCGGGAACTGCGGATGTTCTCCACCATCACCACGTTCGGCACCCCCCTGGACATCACGCTGGACGAGGTCGCCGTCGAGTCGTACTACCCGGCGGACGCCGAGACCGCCGCCTACTTCGAGGGCCCCGGGAAGGGGCTCACGGGATCAGGACGGGCTTGACGACCTTGCCGGACGTCGTGTCCGCCTCCGCCTCGTTGATCTGGGCGAGCGGGTAGGCGGCGACGAGCCGGTCGAACGGGAACCGGCCCTGCCGCCACAGCTCGATCATCCGCGGGATGAACGTGTGCGGGACGGCGTCGCCCTCGATGATGCCCTTGACCGTCCGCCCCATGAGCAGGAGGTTGGCGTCCAGCCGGTACTCGGCGGCGCCGACGCCGACCAGGCCGCAGACGCCTGTGGTGCGCAGCGACGCGACCGCCGTCGAGACGACCTCCGGGACGGCCGTCGAGTCGAGCGCGTACTGCACGCCCTCGCCGCCGGAGATCGCCCGGATCTGTCCGGCGATGTCGTCGTCCGCCCCGTTCAGGGCGTGCGTGGCGCCGAGTTCGCGGGCCAGGTCGAGCCGGGACTCGTGCAGGTCGACCGCGACGATCACGGAGGCGCCCGCGACCCGCGCGGCCATCACCGCGGACAGCCCCACCGCGCCCGCGCCGAAGACCGCGACGCTGTCGCCGGCGCGGACGCCGAGCGAGACCAGCATGGAGGCGGCCCCGGTCTGCACGCCGCAGCCGAGCGGCCCGAGCACGTCCAGGGGGACGTCCTTGGTCACCGGGACGACGTTGCGCGCGGTTCCGAGGGCGTGGCTCGCGAACGACGACTGCCCGAACCAGCGCGTGTGGACGGGCTCGCCGCCCGGGCCGGTGGCGCGGGGCGTGCCGTCCAGCGGCATCGCGAGCATGTTGAGCGCGGTCATCTGGGGGCAGGCGCCGGGCTTGGCCGCGCGGCAGTTCTCGCACGTCCCGCACGAGTCGAACGACATGACCACGTGGTCGCCAACGGCGAGGCCGGTGACGCCGGGGCCGACCGCCTCGACCACGCCGGAGCCCTCGTGCCCGAGGACGACCGGCTTGGTGATCAGGTCACCGGGGATGCGTCCGAGCATGTCGGTGTGGCACATCCCCGCGCCCGCGACCTTGACGAGGACCTCGCCGGGGCCCGGGTCGGCGAGGTCGAGCGACTCGATCGTGTAGGGGGCGTCTGCGGCGCGCAGCACCGCGGCTTCGATCTGCACCAGGGGTTCCTTAGGCGAGGGAGTAGCGGATGGGGAGGCGCTTGAGGCCGCCGACGAAGGTGGTGGCGATGCTCTCGGGCGCTCCGGCGAGCTCGATGGAGCCGAGGCGGGGCAGCAGTTCCTCGAAGAAGGCGCGGACCTCGATGCGGGCCAGCGCCGCGCCCAGGCAGTAGTGGACGCCGAAGCCGAACGCCAGGTGCTTGTTCGGGTCGCGCCCGACATCGAAGCGGAACGGGTCGTCGAAGGCGTCCTCGTCCCGGTTCGCGGACGGGTAGGACAGCAGCACCGCCTGGCCCTCGCGGATGGTGGTGCCGCGCAGCTCGTAGTCCCGCGCGGCGGTGCGCATGAACTCCTTGACCGGGGTGACCCAGCGGATCATCTCGTCCACGGCGAGCGGCATCAGCTCCGGCTCGTCCTGGAGCCGCTTGAGCTGGTCGGGGTGCTCGACGAGGGCGTGCAGGCCGCCGGAGATCGTCGCGCTGGTCGTGTCGTGCCCGGCCGTCGCGATGATGACGTAGTAGGACGCGGTGTCGAAGTCGTTCAGCGGCTCGCCGTCGATGCGCGCGTTCGCGATGGCGGAGGCGAGGTCGTCGGTCGGGTGCTTGCGGCGCTCCTCCGTCAGGCCCTGGAAGTAGGCGAAGAAGTCGAGCAGGACCTGGAGCTTCTCCTCGTTGGTCGTGCCCCGCTGGAGCTCGTCGTCGTCGCCTCCGAACAGCTCCTGCGTCAGCTTCAGCATGCGGTCGAAGTCGCTCTCCGGCAGGCCGAGCAGCGACAGGATCACGTAGAGCGGGAAGTGGACGGCGACCTCGCGCGCGAAGTCGCACTCGCCGCCGAGGTCCACCATCCGGTCGACGTACCGCTTCGCCAGCTCGCGGACGCGCGGCTCCAGGGCCCGCATCGCGCGGGGCCGGAACCAGTCGGCGCCGATCGCCCGGACGACCCGGTGGTCGGGGTCGTCCATGTGGATGAGCGTGCGCAGCGCGATGCCCTGCTCGGCGCGCTGCCGGTTCAGCTCGTCGAACTCGGCGGTGCCGAGCAGCGGGCGCGGCGCGTTCAGGAAGATCTCGTGGTTGCGCTCGATCTCCAGGACGTCCTCGTGCCTGGTGATCCCCCAGAACGGGGTGTAGTCGGGGGCCTCCACCCAGTGCACCGGGGACTCGCGGCGCAGCAGCGCGAGGGAGTCGTGGAACCGCCGGTCATCGGCGTAGGCCTTCGGGTCGGCGAGCGCCAGGCCCGCCTCGTCCAGGGTCAGCATCAGCGCTTCACTCCTCGGTCACGGCGGCCGCCCACCAGGAACCTACGGGCCCGAATCGCATTCGGTCAACGACCTACGGGCCGATGGCGCACGGGCCCGCGGGGCGAACACGGGGTCCAAACGGGCGCGGGGCCACAGAACGGGCACGCGGCTCAGATGTCGGTGAAGTCTCCGTGGCGGCCGCGGCCGCTCGCGAACCTCCCGGCGCCCTTGACCGCGTCCTCCATGGAGCCGAGGCCGTGCCGGTACTCGGCGGCGATCGCCTCGTCCTCGGACAGGCCCTCCGCCTCCAGCGCCGACAGCCGGTCGCCCCGGAGGCAGGCCTGCGGGAACCGGGCCAGCTCGGCCGCCAGCTCCTCGGCCGCCTCCCGCGCCTTCCCCAGCGGGACGAGCCGGTTGGCGAGGCCGATCTCGAACGCCTCCCGCCCGTCCACGGGCCGTCCGGTGAGGATCAGGTCCATGGCGCGGCTCGCGCCGATCAGCCGCGGGAGCCGGACCGTCCCGCCGTCGACGAGCGGGACGCCCCAGCGCCGGCAGTAGACCCCGAACGTGGCCGTCTCCTCCACGACGCGCAGATCGCACCACAGCGCCAGCTCCAGGCCGCCGGCGACGGCATGGCCCGCGACCGCCGCGATGACCGGCTTCGACAGGCGCATCCGCGTGCAGCCGAGCGGCGCGTCGGCCGGGGGCGGGTCGAGGCGCGGGCCGCGGTCGGTGCCGACCGACGTGAGGTCGGCGCCGGAGCAGAACGTCCCGCCCTCGCCCCACAGGACGGCGACGCTCGCGCCGTCGTCCGCGTCGAACTCGCGGAACGCCGCTGCCAGCTCGCGCGCCGTCGCGCCGTCCACCGCGTTGCGCGTCGCGGGGCGCGACATCACCACCGTGGTCACCGGGCCGTCCCGCTCGATCCGTACCGCCACGCGCAGCCTCCTAGTCGCCGGTGAACGCGCCGTCCGCCAGGTCCTCGAAGCGCTCGAGATCGTCCGCCGGGGCGTCGATGCCCCGCAGCGGGCCGGGGTCGGCGAGGTGGCTCCGAGCGTAGAGGCGCGCGACCAGCGCCTTGCGGTCCGCGCCGGAATCGGCGCGCTCCCACCCGGCCTGCTCCAGCAGCAGCGCCGCCGCGTACACGTCGGCCATGTACTGGGCGAGCGGGTAGAGGCGGGCTTCGGCCACGGTCCTGTCGAGCCCGCGCCACTTCTCTATGGCCTCGCGGAGATGCCCGATGCTCTGCCCGACCAGCGCGGCCGTCTCGTCGTCCCCGCCAGGCGCCTGCTCGACGGCCTGGGCGAGCCGTTCGAGGAACGGCTCATGGGCGTTCTGCCGCTCGATCGCGCGGCGGACGTCCAGGCACAGGATGTTGTCGCCGCCCTCCCAGATGGGGTTGACCTGCGCGTCCCGGAGGATCCGCGCGACCGGCCACTGCTCGATGTAGCCGTTCCCGCCGTGGATCTCGATGGCGTCGCTCGCGGCCGTCACGCCCAGCCGGGCGGCCCGCAGCTTGATGAGCGCGGCCCCCAGGCGCAGCCGGGGGCGTCCCAGGTACCCGTCGAAGACGAGCGCCTGCACGGCCTCGGTCTCCACGATCAGCTCGGCGAGCTTGCGGCGCATGAGCGGCTGCGCCCCCAGCGGCGCGCCGAACGCCTCGCGGGCCCGCGCGTAGCAGAGCGACTCGACGAGGGCCCGCCGCGCACAGCCGAGGCCCATCATGGAGATGCCGAGCCGGGCGCCGTTCGTCAGCTCCATCATGCGGGCGAGGCCCTTGCCGTCCCCGCCCTCGCCCGCGCTCGACGCCGGGGCCAGCAGGAACGCCTCCGCGTCGGTGAACTCGATCTCGGCCGACGCCACCGAGCGCGTGCCGAGCTTGTCCTTGAGCCGCCGGATCCGGACGCCGTTGCGCGAGCCGTCCCGCCGCTCCCGCAGGACGAGGAACGGCGCGATGCCCCGGACGCCGTCCACGGCGCCTTCCGGCTTGGCCAGCACCACGAACGCCGAGCCGTTGGCGTTGGACGCGAACCACTTGAACCCGTTGAGGCGCCAGGCGTCACCCTCCCGCGACGCGGTCGACTCCAGCGCGCCGAGGTCCGAGCCGCCCGACCGCTCGGTGAGCATCTGTGCGGCCTCGCCGGACATCTCCCCGGCCGCGAACAGCTCCCGCACCCGCGCCTTGACGTCGTCCGGTGCGAACATCTCCGTCAGCCCCACGACCATGTCGCCGCCGGTGCCGAGCGCGCACGCCATGCCGATGTCGGCCTGGTCGAGCAGGTAGCTCCACGCCACGCCCATCGGCGCGGGGTCGACGCCGGCGCGCTTCGCCTCGGCGACGAAACCGGGCCGGGTGAACGACGTCGCCACGATGTCCCGGCGCGCCGCCTCGAACGAGGGCGGCATCACGACCTCGCTGATGTCGCGTCCCCACCGGTCGTACTTCTCCAGGCGGGGCGGGTTGCGGTCGGTCTCCTCGGCCCGCCCGGCGATCGGCCCGCCCATCAGCGCGCCCATGTCCCTGAGCCGGGGCTCGGCCCAGCCGAAACCCTCTCCCAGGTGCCGCCGCATGAGGAACCGAAGCGTGGGGTCGCAGTCGTACCAGTTGCGGCCGACCGCGCCTCGGTAGCGCTCGGTCGCGTACCGGCGCGCCTTCTCCGCGCCCCCGAACGGCAGCCGGTCGAACGACTCGATGAGGTAGGACGCCATGGCTCGACATTACACTTAGCTCTCACGCGACGGAAAGACTGTAATCTGAGGACGGGGCCACCCCGGGTCCCCGGTAGGGTCACGACCAGCCATGGACAGCCTGGAGATTCGCCCGCTCACCGCTCGGTCCGTCGTCCTGAGCACCCTGCTGGGCGTCCACCCGCCCCGGCTCCCGGCCCGG
Source organism: Actinomadura sp. NPDC000600 (assembly GCF_040492135.1). NCBI lineage: Bacteria > Bacillati > Actinomycetota > Actinomycetes > Streptosporangiales > Thermomonosporaceae > Actinomadura > Actinomadura sp. NPDC000600. The sequence goes on along the minus strand of NZ_JBEUPD010000003.1, from coordinate 356,121 downwards.
TACCTCGTCCGCGTCGGCGAGCTGTTCGGCATCGCGGAGGGGACGATCCGGGTGGCGCTCTCGCGCATGGTCGCCGCCGGCGACCTCGTCCAGTCCGGCGGCATGTACGCCCTCACCGAGCGCCTCCTCGCCCGCCAGGCCCGCCAGGACGAGGCCCGCCTCCCCCCGACCCGCCCCTGGGACGGCGGCTGGGAGATCGCCGTCATCACCGCCGAGCGCCGTCCCGCCGCCGACCGCGCGGCGCTGCGGCAGGCGATGTCGACCATGCGGCTGGCCGAACTGCGGGAGGGCACCTGGCTGCGCCCGGCGAACGTGACCCGCCCGCGGCCCGAGCCCGTCCTGCGCCAGTGCACCTTCCTCACCGGCCGTCCCGAGGGCGACCCCGCCGCCCTGGCCGCGTCCCTGTGGGACCTCGACGCCTGGACGGCCAAGGCCCACGCCCTGCGCACCGCCCTGGCCGAGGCCGCCTCGATCGCCGAGCGCTTCACCTACGCGGCGGCCATCCTGCGCCACCTGCTGAACGACCCGCTCCTCCCCCCGGAACTGCTGCCTCCCGACTGGCCCGGGCCCGACCTGCGCGCCCACTACGAGGCCTTCGAAGCGGACTTCGAGCAGCTCCTCACCACCCACGTCCTCGCCTGAAGCCCGGGCATGGGACGGGCCTGGAGCATCGCGGCGGCGGTCATCGCCGCAGTGTTCTTATCGATCACCCAGTGGGACACGGCCGCCCACATCCCGCCGTACCTGACCGCCTTCCGCTACGGCGACGACCCCATCGCCAGGGTCTTCTCCTTCTTCGCTCCGCTGACGCCGCACGACTCCGTCGGCCCCCATCTGCGGCCGTGGATCTGGCCGCTGCGGTTCGGCGTCTACCTGCTGACCACCGCGCTCGTCTATCTCGTCGCACGCTCCCTCACGGCGAGGACGGGTATCGCCGGGGCCGTCCTCCGCTGGACGAGCGCGGTGATGCTGGCCTTCGGAGCCGGCGAGGTGGCGGCGCTGACGATCGTGATCCTCGACGGGCTCGGCGACCCGCCGGGCGTCTCCCTGGCGATCGTGATCGACACGCGATGGGACCGCCACTTCTGGCCCTCCGACGCGCTGTTCGCCGGTGTCGGCATGGCCCTGTGGACCGGGGTCCCGCTGGCAGGACTTTACCTGGCGCACCGCGTCTGGCGGGCGAGACGGCCCGACCACGTCCCCGACGTGCTCGCGGGGGCTGTCAGCGACCTGCCGGGGCGGGCGCGCCACATCGCCACGGTCGGCATCATTCCCGCGGTGTGCCTGGCCTTCCTCGGCGGCGCCACCACATTCATCTCCTCGGACGACGGCCGGGTCTCGCTGCCGGAAGCGCTGTCGAACATCTCGCTCTATCCGAGGCTGCGACCGAAACCGCCGCCGAACGCGGTCGACGACTGGCTCGCCCCAAAGGACGGCGAGAGGTTCATGTTCTACTCCGGCCTCAAGGAGAGTTGGCCGGTGTCGACCGCCGTGGCGCTCGTCTTCATCGCGCTGTTGTGGCTGCTGCTGTGGTGGGTCGTCTCCCGGATGGAGCCAGGGGCTCGACACGGCACCCTGCAGGCGTTCCTCTTCGGATGGTCGCTCACCGTTCTCACCGGTGCCCTGACCGGGCTCTTCCATGCCGCGCTGTCCCGCGTGACCTACGGGAGCAGCATCGGTTTCGGGACGCAGGTGACGCTCATCCTGCCGTTCGCGATGCGGTTCGGCGCCGTCTGGGGGTGGCTCGTCGGCCTGGCCGTCGCGTTCTCCTACCGGAGAAGCCGATTCCTCGGCGCGGCCGGAGCTACGGACACTTCGGCGGAGCCGGAGCCGACTCCTTGAGCAGCTTCGCGTACTTGGCCGCCGGCACCTTCGTGTAGTGCTGCCTCTGGCAGTTCAGCCCGTCCATGAACACCGCCTGGTACCGCGCGACGTCGGCGAGCCTGCCGGTCAGCGCGAACAGCCGGTTCCCCGGAGCCCTGATCGACATCTGGTGGCGCCCGCCGCCCGCGATGTAGTCGACCTGCACGCTCCACTGGCAGTACGGCCCCTCCTTGGACGCGGGCCTACCTGGACGCCCGATGGTCGCCACGATCGCGAGCGTCTCCTTCTTGCCCTTCTCCAGGGTCAGCCGCTGCGCCTTGGGGCCGACGAAGAACGGGGAGAGCCTTCCGTCCTCGTTCCGCTGGAAGACCGGGCGCGGGCGCGGGCCGTCGACCACGAGGAAGAGCGCGATCTTGTCGCCCGCCCCCGCGCTCGGGTTCTCGATGAGCGCACCCGACGGCGCCGGGCCGCACCGCCCGCCGGCCATGACCGGACGGACGTCCACGATCTCCACGTCCTCGTTCCGGCGGGTCTCGACGGTGATCTCCCAGCGGGAGGTGCCGACGTCGATCGCGCCGTGCGCGGCCAGCCACTCGTCGGTCAGCGAGTCCGGCGGCGCCGCACCGCCGGGGAGCGCGTCTCCGCCGCCCTTCCGCGCCGGCACGAGGACGTCGTTGCCGGCGTCGAGGTCATGGTAGACGTCGACGACCCGGATCGCCTCGCCCGCCGAGACCGAGTCGGCCACCTCCCCGGGCGTCAGCCAGCCTTCGCCCACCGCTCGGAGCGTGTCCTGGAAATAGGCGGCGGTCACGGCCATGACGATGAGCGATAACCAGGCGAACGGCTGCTGGTACCAGCGTTTTCGCGAAGGGGGTCGATGGGCGTTCCTGGGCTGCCTGCGCCCGCTGCCATGCCGAGTGCTCATCCACGCCCGCATCGCTCGCCTTCTGGTGAATCAAGACGTTAACACGCGAGTCTGTTTCTTCAAGAAAACGTGATCAGCTGGCGGACGGCCTCGGCGGTGTGGAGGCGGTCGAAGCCCTCGTTGACGGCGTCGAGGGGAAGACGGCCGCTGAGGAGGGCGTCCACGGGGAGGGAGCCGTCGCGGTAAAGGCCGATGAAGCGGGGGACGTCGCGCCTGGGGACGCACGAGCCGAGGTAGCTGCCGCGCAGGGTCCGCTCCTCGGCGACGAGGCTGAGCGCGGGCAGGGACAGCGGCGCGCCGGGGGCGGGGAGGCCGACCGTGACGGTCGTGCCGCCGGGGCGGGTGGCGGCGTAGGCCTGTTCGAGGACGGCGACGACGCCCGTCGTCTCGATGACCTTCTCCGCGCCGCCGGACGTGAGGTCGCGGACCGCCTCGACGGCGTCCGGGCCGCCCGCGACGGGCCGGGCTCCGAGGCGCTCGGCGAGGTCGCGCTTGTGGGCGACGACGTCCAAGGCGAGGACGGTGGAGGCTCCGGCGGCCTTGGCGGCGAGGACGGCGGACAGGCCGACGCCGCCGAGGCCGAAGACGGCGACGGTGTCGCCCGGGGCGACGGCGGCGCTGTGGAGGGCGGCGCCGGCCCCGGTGAGGACGGCGCAGCCGAACAGCGCGGCGATGTCGAAGGGCAGGTCGCGGTCGACCTTCACGGCGGACCGCGCCGAGACGACGGTGTACTCGGAGAACGCCGAGACGCCGAGGTGGTGGTTCGGGCGGGTGCCGTCCGGGGCCCGGAACCGCCTGCCGCCGCCGAGCAGGGTTCCGGCGCCGTTGGCCTGGGCGCCCGGTCCGCACAGGGCGGGGCGTCCGGCGACGCAGCGCTCGCAGTGCCCGCAGGCCGGGACGAACGCGAGGACGACGTGGTCGCCTGGGGCGAACTCGGTACCGGGCCCGGTCTCGACCACCTCGCCCGCGGCCTCGTGCCCGAGGGCCATCGGGAGGGGGCGCGGCCTCGACCCGTTGATGACGGACAGGTCGGAGTGGCAGAGGCCGGCGGCGCCGATCCGGACCAGCAGCTCGCCGTGGCCGGGCGGGTCCAGGCGCAGGTCGGCGATCTCCAGGGGACGGGACGCGGCGTAGGGGGCGGGGCGTCCCGACTCGACGAGGACGGCGGCGCGGGTCGCGGTCATGAGGCGAGCAGCTTCTGCATCTCGGTGCGGACCGCTCCGGTGATCTCGACCGGGCGGCGGGTGTCCCGGTCGACGAAGACGTGCACGAAGTGGCCCTCGGCGACGAGCGCGCCGTCCGACCCGCGCAGCATGCCGATCTCCCACCGGACGCTGGAGCGGCCGAGCTTCCCGACGCGGAGCCCCACGCGGATCATGTCGGGGAACGAGACCTCGGCCTTGTACTCGCAGTGGGACTCCACGCAGAGCGCGATCGAACCGGAGGTCGCGGGGTCGAAGCCGGCGGTCCGGATCATCCACTCGTTGATGACGGTGTCCATCAGCGAGTAGTGGACGACGTTGTTGACGTGCCCGTAGACGTCGTTGTCCTTCCACCGCGTGGGGACATTCTCCCAGTACAGGTACTCGCCGGTCATGGGGAGAAGAGTAAGGGGCGGGTCCTGGGCGGCGCCGCATCGGCCGGTCATAACGGTGACCGTGCAAAATGTCAGCCGGGTGCGCGAGTGCGCGCGCCCAACGGTGCGGTGCGACCGGCAGGGTGCGTGCCCGCAAGGCGGAAGCGGCGTTCACCAGGCCGCGAGGAAAGGTTCTGAGCACGATCCCGGCCAGGTGAACGCCGCCCCTCAGCGGCGCCGCGCGGACGCCGCCGTCTATCGGGCCGCGGCGGCACCGGACGGCGTGCGGGCCGCGTCGAAGCGGGCCTTCACGTCCGTCCAGTTCACGAGCGACCAGAGCTTCTCCACGTAGTCCGGGCGGACGTTGCGGTACTGCAGGTAGTAGGCGTGCTCCCAGGCGTCGAAGACCAGCAGCGGGGTCGTGCTCATGCCGACGTTGCCGTGGTGGTCGTAGACCTGCTCGACGACGAGGCGCCCGCCGAGGGGCTCCCACGCGAGGACGCCCCAGCCGGAGCCCTGCACGGTGGAGGTCGCCGCCGTGAGCTGCTTCTGGAACGCCTCGAACGTCCCGAAGTGCTCGTCGATGGCCGCCGCGAGGTCCCCGTCCGGGCGGTCGCCGCCGTCCGGCGACAGGTTGTCCCAGAAGATCGAGTGCAGGACGTGGCCGGAGAGGTTGAACGCGAACGTCTTCTCCAGGCCGACCAGCCCGCCGAACTGCTCCTTGTCGCGCGCCTCGGCGAGCCTCTCCAGCGTGTCGTTGGCGCCCTTGACGTAGGCGGCGTGGTGCTTGGAGTGGTGCAGCTCCAGGATCTCGCCGGTGATCGCCGGCTCCAGGGCGGCGTAGTCGTAGGGCAGGTCGGGAAGCGTGTAGTCGGCCATGCGGCCACTATTGCAAACGAGTTGCAGTTACGTCCAGTGCGCAATACGAGCGGGACCCGCCCCCGGGGCGGGGACGGGTCCGGTGCTCGGTATCGGGTGGTCGGCCGGTGCTCAGTAGCGGCGGCGGCCTCCACCGCCGCGACCTCGTGACAGCAGTCCGCGGATCTTGGCCTGGGTGCGGGGGTCCCGGGCGAGCCGTTCCGCCCGCGCCCGCGCCTTGCGCCCCTGCGGGCTGCGGGCGAACCGCATGATCTTGTCCATGAGCGGCACGTTCTTCCTCCTCGGGCTGGTCTTTACCGTTCAACGACTGCCCGTTCTGGAAGGTTCAGAACGCCTCGTCGAGCGCGACCGTCCCCTCGACCCCGATCTGGTAGGCCGAAACGCGCCTTTCGAAGAAGTTCGACAGCTCCTGGACGTCCTGCAACTCCATGAACGCGAACGGGTTCGCGGTGCCGTAGCGGGCCGGCAGGCCGAGCCGGACGAGCCGCTGGTCCGCGACGTATTCGAGGTAGGCGCGCATGTCGCCGGCGCTCATGCCGGGCAGGCCGTCCCCGCACAGGTCGCGGGCGAACGCCAGCTCCGCTTGGACGGCCTCCTCCATCATCGTGGTGACCTGGGCCGTCAGCTCGGCGTCGAAAAGCGCGGGCTCCTCGGCCCGGACGGTGTCGACCACCGAGAAGGCGAAGTCCATGTGCATGCTTTCGTCCCGGAAGACCCAGTTGGTCCCGGACGCGAGGCCGTTCAGCAGGCCCCGCGACCGGAGCCAGTAGACGTAGGCGAACGCGCCGTAGAAGAACAGCCCCTCGATGCAGGCCGCGAAGCAGATGAGGTTCAGCAGGAACGCCCTGCGGTCTGCGGCGGTGCGGAGCTCGTCCAGGGAGCCGAGCGAGTCGATCCATCGGAAGCAGAACTCCGCCTTGGACCGGATGGACGGGATGTGCTCGATCGCCGCGAACGCCTTGGCGCGCTCGTCCGAATCGGGCAGATAGGTGTCCAGGAGGGTCAGGTAGAACTGTACGTGCACGGCCTCCTCATATAGCTGCCTCGACAGGTAGAGCCGGGCCTCCGGCGCGTTCACGTGCTTGTAGAGGTTGAGCACCAGGTTGTTCGCCACGATCGAGTCGCCGGTGGCGAAGAACGCGACGAGCCGGTTGACGAGGTGCAGCTCGGCGGGCGTGAGCCGGGCGAGGTCCGCCAGGTCGGAGGCGAGGTCGACCTCCTCCACCGTCCAGGTGTTGCGGATCGCGGCCCGGTACCGCTCGTAGAAGTCCGGGTAGCGCATGGGCCGCAGGGTCAGGTCCATGCCGGGGTCGAGGAGCATGCCCCGTCCCTCCGCTCGCTCGTTCACTGGCACGCCTCGCAGGTCTCGGGGTTCTCCAGGGAGCACACGGCCGCGGCGACCGTCGTCTGCGCGATCCGCGTCGCCGGACGCGACCGCAGGTAGTAGGTCGTCTTGAGCCCGGCCCGCCACGCGTAGGCGTACATCGAGGAGAGCTTGCCGATCGTCGGCGTCTCCATGAACAGGTTCAGCGACTGCGACTGGTCGATGTACGGGGTGCGGGCGGCGGCGAGGTCGATGAGCGCCTTCTGCGGCAGCTCCCAGGCCGTCCGGTAGAGCGACAGCATCTCCTCCGGCAGGTCGACGAGCCCCTGGACGGACCCGTTCGCCTTCTTGACCGCCTCGCGGACCGCCGGCGTCCACAGCCCGAGCGACTTCAGGTCCTCGACCAGGTAGCGGTTGATCTGCAGGAACTCGCCGGACAGCGTCTCGCGCTTGAACAGGTTGGACACCTGCGGCTCGATGCACTCGTAGCAGCCCGCGATGGACGCGATCGTCGCGGTCGGCGCGATCGCGACGAGCAGCGAGTTGCGCAGGCCCACCTCCGCGACCCGGGCGCGAAGGGCGTCCCAGTCGGCGGGACGGGACGGCGCCGCGTCAGGGAAGTGGTCCAGGTGGAGCTTGCCGCGCGCGGTGCGGGTCATGCCGTAGGCGGGCAGCGGCCCGTGGGCGGCGGCGAGGTCGGCGGACGCGTTGTAGGCGGCCAGCGCGATCTCCTCGGCGATGCGCGTCGACAGCTCGCGCGCCTCGTCCGAGTCGAACGGCAGGCGGAGCGTGAAGAACACGTCCGCGAGCCCCATCACGCCGAGCCCGACCGGCCGCCACTTGCGGTTCGCCTTCTCCGCCTCGGGCGTGGGGTAGAAGCCGCGGTCGATGGTGCGGTCCAGGAACCGGACGGCGGTGCGGACCGTCGAGCGGAGCCGCTCCCAGTCGACGCCGGACGGCCCCACGTGCGCGGCCAGGTTCACCGATCCGAGGTTGCAGACGGCCGCCTCGCCGTCGCCCGTCACCTCCAGGATCTCCGTGCAGAGGTTCGACAGGTGGACGACCTTGCCGGGCTCGGCGGTCTGGTTGCAGGCGCGGTTGGCGGCGTCCTTGAACGTCATCCACCCGTTGCCGGTCTCGGCGAGAGTCCTCATCATCCGCCCGTACAGCTTGCGGGCCGGGATCTGCCGGACGAACCGCCCCTCCCGCTCCGCCGCCCGGTACGCCTCGTCGAACTCGTCGCCCCACAGGTCGGTCAGCTCGGGGACCTCCTTCGGGTCGAACAGCGACCACGTCCCGTCGGCCTCGACGCGGCGCATGAACTCGTCCGGGATCCAGTTGGCCAGGTTGAGGTTGTGGGTGCGGCGCGCGTCCTCGCCGGTGTTGTCGCGCAGCTCCAGGAACTCCTCGACGTCGGCGTGCCACGGCTCCAGGTAGACGCACGCCGCGCCCTTGCGGCGGCCGCCCTGGTTGACCGCGGCCACGGACGAGTCGAGCGTGCGCAGCCACGGGACGATCCCGTTGGAGTGCCCGTTGGTGCCCCGGATCAGCGAGCCCCGCGACCGGACCCGCGTCCAGGAGATGCCGATGCCGCCCGCGTACTTGCTGAGCCGCGCGACCTGGCCGTACCGGTCGTAGATCGACTCCAGCTCGTCGCGCGGCGAGTCGAGCAGGAAGCACGAGGAGAGCTGCGGGCGGCGGGCCCCGGAGTTGAACAGCGTCGGCGAGCTGGGCAGGTACGACAGCGTGCTGAGCAGCCCGTACAGCTCGGCGGCCTCATCCACGGCCGTGTCGCCTGTGGGAGGCCGACCCCCCACACCCCCCGGCCCGACTTCGTCGGGGACTGTGTCGCCCGTGGGAGGCCGACCCCCCACACCCCCCGGCCCGACTTCGTCGGGGACTGTGTCGCCCGTGGGAGGCCGACCCCCCACACCCCCCGGCCCGACCGCGTCGGGAAATACGAGCCCGCAGGCCACCCGCAAGAAGAAGTGCTGCGGTCGCTCAAGGACGAGTCGCGACGTCGGATGCCTCAGCAGGTAACGGTCGTAGACGGTGCGAAGCCCGAAGTACTCGAACCGGTCATCGGCCCCGAACGCGCCTTCCGAGGCGGGACGTTCTCCCACGCCCCCCGAACTCTCGTCGATGAGCGCGTCGAGCCGGGCGGCGTTGGCGGCGACGAAGGCGGCCAGGTCGTCCGCCAGGAGCCCCTCGCGGTGCGCGGCGGCGACCGACTCGGCGAACGTGCGGACGCCCGCGGCCGCGGCCTCGTCCCGGATCCGGCCGCCGAGCAGGCGCGCGGCGACCCTGGAGTATCCGGGCTCGGCGGGGATGAGCGCGGCGGCCTCCCCGATCGCGAGGTCCCGCAGCGCCATCGCGTCGAGGCCGTCCGCGGACCGGACCGCGGCCAGCACCCGGCCGGCCTCGACCCCCGGTACCGCCTCGCAGGCCGCCTCGACCTCGGCCGTGATCTCCGCCGGCGGCGCGGCCAGAGCCTGTGTCACGTGCTTCTCCCCTCGCAAGCCGCCTCGCGAAGGCATGCGAACGGCGCGCGGCGGCAGGCCGCGCTCCGCCCCCGGCCCACCCGCGAGGCCTGGACGTGTCGATCCGGGACGGACCCGGACCCCCGAAAATGAGGCCGGTCGCCCGGCCTCGCGTGCGGGCAGGTCTTCGGACTCGCGGGCGCCGCCTCTCCCGAGGCGTCCTACTGGCCGTCGCTTCCCAGGCCCTTCGGCCCAGTGCTCGATGACGGCGGTCGTTCCCGCTCACCGCTGCGGGGCAGTCCCGGACTCCCACCGGGTTCCCTCTCACGCCGCCCCCGCCGCGAAACGGCGGGGGCGGACCAGCACGGGGTTGAACCCTACATCTAGTTGACGATCAACGCACAAGCCCAAGATGTTGGGCGTGTCGGCGCGGTGTCCGGGGTCGGCTGCGCATCCCGCACCGCGGGTGGGACGATGGTCAGCGTCATGATCCCCCATGCGTCGCAGCCGCTGTTCCGGGCCGCGCGCGCGGTGGTGTTCGCCACCGTGTGCGCCACGCTCGCGATCCTCGGGCACGTCCTGGCGGGCGGCGCGGCGGTGCCGCCCTGGGCGGCGATCATGGGATTCGGGGCCGTCCTGGGCGTGACGCTGATGCTGGCGGGCCACGAGCGCTCGCTCGCGACGATCCTGGGCGGGCTCCTCGGCGGGCAGTTCGCCCTGCACACGCTGTTCACGGCGGCCACCGCCCCGGCGGCCCACACCATGCCCGAGACTCACGCCGCCATGACGGGCGCCATGGAACCCGTCGCGCTCCCCACCGCGCATGGCGGGAACGGCCTGGTCATGACGCTCGCGCACTGCACGGCCGCGCTGGTGGCCGCATGGTGGCTGCGACGAGGCGAGCGGGCCGCGTGGTCACTCGCCCGGCGGGTCGCCGCCTTCGCGGACCGCCCGATCCGGCTGCTGCTGGCTCTGCTCGCCGTCGAACCGGCCGAGCCTCCAGTGAGCCCCTGCCGGACCGAGTCGGCGGCGGACACTGTCACGGCCCTGGGGCGGGTCCTGCGGCACCAGGTCGTCCGGCGGGGTCCCCCGCCGCGTTCGAGGGCGCTCGCTCACCTCTGAGCGGAGCGCCGTACGCCACCGGACGCCGACTCGCGGTGCCCGGTCGTTCCCGTACGACTCGAACGGAGTTCCGCAATGCCCTTCCTTCCGCATGCCCGGCGCGCCGGCGCGGTCGCGTCCCTCGCCGCACTGTCCGTGATCGGCCTGGCCGCGGCGGCGTCCGCGCACGTCAGCGTCAACCCCAAGACCGCCGAGCAGGGCTCGTACACCAAGGTCTCGTTCCGCGTGCCGAACGAGCGCGACGACGCGTCCACCACCAAGCTCGTGGTGAACTTGCCGGTCGACCACCCGCTGTCGTCGGTGTCGGTCCGGCCGACGCCCGGCTGGACGGTGAAGGTGGAGAAGTCCAAGCTGCCGAAGCCCGTGAAGACGGAGGGCGGCGAGCTGACCGAGGCCGTCACGAAGATCACCTGGACCGGCGGCCGGATCGAGCCGGGCCGGTTCGAGGAGTTCGACGTCTCGATGGGGCCGCTGCCGACCGACACAGACCGGCTCGTCTTCAAGGCCGACCAGACCTACTCCGGCGGCGAGGTCGTCAAGTGGGACCAGCCACCCGCCGAGGGGGCGAACGAGCCGGAGCACCCCTCGCCGGTGCTCAAGCTCCTCCCCAAGGGCTCGCTGACCGCCACCGGCCTGACCGCCCAGGTGAAGCCCGCCGCTGCGGCGTCGTCCGCGTCGCCCGACGACGGGACGGCCCGGCTGCTCGGCGGCATCGGCATCGCGGTCGGCGTGGCCGGCATCGCGGTCGGGGCCTACGGCCTGACCCGGGCGCGGAGCCGGGCATGATCCGGGCGGTGCTGCGCGGGGCCGCCGGCTCCGCGGTTCTCGCGGCGGTCCTGGCGACGACCGCGGTCCCGGCGTCGGCGCACACCGCGCTGGCGTCGGCGAGCCCGGCGAAGGGCTCGGCGGTCGCGCCCCCGTCCCAGATCGTCCTGACGTACACGGATCCGGTGCGGCTGCCGCGCGTGGTCGTGACCGACGCGTCGCGCAAGCAGTACCAGGCCGGGTCGGCGCAGGCGGTCGACAACAAGGTCACCCAGGCGGTGAACGGCAAGCTGCCCAACGGCGAGTACACGGTGGGCTGGCGCGTCGTGGCGTCGGACGGCCATCCGGTCGAGGGCACCTACACGTTCACCGTGCGGGGCTCGACAGGTGCCGCCCAGCCCGCGACACCGGCGCCGTCCCGGACGGCCGTCGCCGGCACCGGGGATTCGGGCGGCTCGTCGGGGTGGCTCTGGATCGGCCTGATCGCCCTGGTCCTCGCGGCCGCGGCCGGCACCGTCGCCTGGCTGCGCCGCTCCTCCGCCCAGGATTGATCGTTTTCGCTTCCGGTCGGGTGATTACAGGATTACAGTGATAGCCCGACCGGAAGCAGCCTGGGGGCGCCAATGATCGTCGAGTACATCCGCTACAGCATCGATCCGGGGGACGCCGAGGAGTTCGAGGCCGCCTACGCGCGGGCCGCCGTCCCCCTCGCCGCGGCGCCGCAGTGCGTCGACTACGAGCTGTCCAGGTGCGTCGACGAGCCGTCGTCCTACATCCTGCGCATCTGCTGGACGTCGGCCGACGACCACATGCGCGGCTTCCGGGGCGGCGAGCACTTCCCCGCGTTCTTCGCCGAGATCAAGCCGTACGTCCAGCGGATCGAGGAGATGCGGCACTACGAGCGGACGGCCGTGCGCGGCGCCGGGTCGTCCGTCCCGACCATGTACGACTGGGCGGGCGGGAGCGAGGCGCTGGAGCGGCTCACCGAGCACTTCTACACGAACGTCCTCAGGGACGACCTGCTCCGCCCCCTCTTCGAGCACATGGCCCCGGACCACCCGAAGTGGGTCGCGGCGTGGCTCGGCGAGGTCTTCCGCGGACCCGAGCGCTACAGCCGCGAGCGCGGCGGCTACCACTCCATGGTGCGGCACCACCTCGGCAGGTCCATCACCGAGGCGCAGCGCCGCCGCTGGGTCTCGCTCCTCATGGACGCGGCGGACGAGGTCGGCCTCCCGGACGACCCGGAGTTCCGCGCCGCGTTCGCGTCCTACATCGAGTGGGGCACGCGCATCGCCCTCGCCAACTCCCAGCCGGGCGCCGAGCCGCCCCTCGAAGCCCCCATGCCCCACTGGGGCTGGGGCGTCGCCCCGCCCTACATCCCCTCGAAGTAGCCCAAGGCAGTAGCATCCAGGGCGCTGATCTGCACGCACGTCCTGAGAGGTAATGCACGGTGGTGGACCTCGGCGACGTGGTGCTCGACGACCCTGTGGGCGAGTCGCTCCGCGGCCGCCACGCGCACCTCGCCCGCCGCCTCGGCCGGGCCGCGACCTACCTGCCGGGAGTCGCGACCTTCTCGACGGTGTCCACCGACCCGGACCCGGCGGAGTGGGCCGATCTCGCTCAACTGCTGGGCCGGGGCGAACTCGCCGACATGTTCAGCAGCCCCGCGGTCCCGCCGCCGGACTGGGAGCCGGTCTTCGTCCTCGAAGGCCGGCAGATGGTCTGGTCCGGCGGCGGCGAGGCCGGCACCGGCGTGGTGGAGCTGGGCGCGGACAGCGTGCCCGAGATGCTCGACCTCGTCGCGCGGACCCGACCGGGGCCGTTCTGGCCGCGCACCCGCGAACTCGGCGCCTATCTGGGCGTCCGCGAGAACGGCGTGCTGGTGGCGATGGCGGGCGAACGGCTCCGGCCTCCCGGCTGGACGGAGATCAGCACCGTCTGCACCGCCCCCGAGGCGCGCGGGCGCGGCCACGCCGCCCGCCTGGTCCGCGCGCTCGCGGCCCGCGTCACGGCCCGGGACGAGCGCCCGTTCCTGCACATGGCCGAGGCGAACACCCAGGCGATCGCGCTCTACGAACGGCTCGGCTTCAAGACCCGCAAGCACGTGACCTTCCGCGGCTTCCGGATTCCCTGACCGCCGAAGGCACCGCAAAGCCGTTCCGGATAGGCTTTGCGGTGTTCCTGCGACAGGGGAGGTTGATGAATATGGCCCGCGCGGCGCTTCGTCAGCATGCCCTTGTCCGGGCCGTGCGCGGTTGAGCGCGGCCCGGTCGTCCAGAACGACCAGGAGCCAGACTTGTCATCTTCCGACCTGACCGCATCGGGCCCGCACGACGCGGACCCGGCCGCCGCGGGCCTGCCGAGCGCGGATCTCACCACCGGCCGCCTCGTCCTGCGTCCGTGGCCGCGCGACGAGATCGCCGCCGTACTGTCCGGCGACAGGCGCGCCCACTGGGCGGACGACTTCCCCGCCGAAGGCGATCGCGACATCGCCGGCTTCATCGCCGAGCACCCGTCCGTGCTCGACGCGCACGGCCAGCGCCAGATCATCGAACGCGCCACCGGCCTGGTGGTCGGCACCACCGGCCTGTTCTGGCCGCCCACCGACGGGGTCGTCGAGTTCGGCTACGGCGTCGTCCCGTCCCGCCGGGGCCGCGGGTACGCCACCGAGGCCGCCCGCGCCATCGTGGCCTTCGCCCTGGCCGCACCGGAGGTGGACGCGGTGGTCGCGACCGTGGAGCCGAGCAACACGGCGTCGGTCCGCGTCCTGGAGAAGGCCGGCCTCCGCCACGCCGGCGCGACCGAGGACATCGCCACCTACACCACCGCCTGACGGCGAGCCGGGCCCGGCCGCGCGGCCGGGCCCGGCTCGGCGTCCCCATCGATCCTCTGCTCACCGGCGCGTGCCGTCCTTCACACCGAAGGGCGGCACGTTCGCGTTCCGGCCTCCCCCCTTGGCTGCGCGAGGCGGCGCACGTCCCCGGCCTGCGCGTGGAGATGAGCGGCGACGCCGTCGCTCCCCCGGAGGAGCGCGCACTGCCCCGCCGCCCGGCACGACGCTGCGGCGGGCCTACGACCTGCTCGCGGACGGGTTCGGCCCGGGGTCAACGGGCCGCTGCCGAGCGCACCGGCCGCGAGCCCGCCGAGGTCCGCGCCCCTCACGGGCGCGGCCTTCGGCGTGATGCTCGACCTGATGATCCGCTGGTCGGAGGATCCGTCCCCGGACCTTCCCGAGGCGCTGGACGAGTCCCTCGCCCTCGCCCCGATCGACCCGGGCGCGCCGTGAACCGGGCGCCGGGCCCGGTCAGCCGAACTGGCCGGGCTGGTAGCCGCCGGCGGGCTGCCGGGTGATGACGTTCATGCGGTTCCAGGTGTTGATGAGGGCGATCAGGGACACCAGCCCGGCGAGCTGCTCCTCGTCGTAGTGCTTGGCGGCGTTCGCCCAGACCTCGTCGGAGACGCCGGGGCCGTCGGCGAGCCGGGTCCCCTCCTCCGCCAGCTCCAGGGCGGCGCGCTCGGCGTCGGTGAAGACCGTGGCCTCCCGCCAGGCCGCGACGAGGTTGAGGCGCACCGAGGTCTCACCCGCGTGGGCGGCGTCCTTGCTGTGCATGTCGACGCAGAAGCCGCACCCGTTGATCTGGCTGGCCCGGAGCTCCACCAGATGCGCCGTCGCGAGCGGCAGCCCCGAGTTCGTCACGGCCTTGGACGCCGACAGGAGGTACTTCATGAACTTTCCGCCGGTCTCGGTGTCGTAGTAGGTGAATCGGGCGTCCATGGTGGTCTCCTTGCCATATGGAGGGTTACACCAGGTTGACGATTCACCCCACCGCAGTGTGACAGCGTGTCCGGAGTGACCCCCGTCACCCCGAACGCGTAGCAGCCGGACGACCGCAGGCGGGCGGTCATGTCCCCCGGCCCGCGGCCCGGATCCGCGACCGGGCCCCCGGCTCAGTTGCAGGTGACCCCCCAGACCTTGATGAGGGACTTCGGCACCTTCGGGCACGGGTTCCCGCCGGTGTCGCCGAGGTACTCCCAGTCGGTGCCGTTGGAACTGCGCCACACGTGCGGCCCGTCCTGGGACGTCATCGGCTGGTCGGTGAGGCTGATGTCGGCGAGCGCGTAGTAGACGCCGCCGGTCTTGCCGAGGTGGGCGTCCTTCGGCCCGTCCACCTTGTCCGTCGACTCCTCGGGGTACTGCGCCATCATCTTCATCAGGTAGGCGTCCTTCAGCCCACCGGCGCCGGGGTAGGAAGCCCCTACTACCCCCGTTCGGGGGTGGCGTCGGTCACCCGGATGGCCAACGATCCTTCTGACCGGGTGCCCGTGCGGCTACGAGGGAGAGACCATGCCCGCAGTCGAGTTCCGCGCGGCGCGCGACTTCCTGCTCGCGCACCGCGACGACTACGCGACGGCGTACGAGAAGTTCCGCTGGCCGGTGCTGACCGGTTTCAACTGGGCGCTGGACTGGTTCGACAAGATCGCCGAGGGCAACGACTCGCCCGCGCTGTGGATCGTCGAGGAGGACGGCGCCGAGGCCAGGTACTCGTTCTCGCAGCTGTCGCGGCGGTCGAACCAGGTGGCGAACCTGCTGCGCCGGGCGGGGGTGCGGCGCGGCGACCGGATCATCCTGATGCTCGGCAACCAGGTCGAGCTGTGGGAGACCGTGCTCGCGGCGATGAAGCTCGGCGCGATCATGATCCCGTGCACGCCGCTGCTCGGCACGGCCGACCTCCAGGACCGGCTGACGCGCGGCAGGGCCCGGCACGTGGTGACCGCCTCGTCCGAGACCGGGAAGTTCGACGGTGTCGAGGGCGAGTTCACGAAGATCGCCGTGGGCGAGCCGGTGGAGGGGTGGCTGCGGTACGCCGACGCCTACGAGGAGGGCGAGTCCTTCACCCCGTACGGCCTGACGATGTCGCGGGACACGCTGCTGCTGTACTTCACGTCCGGGACGACGGCCAAGCCGAAGCTGGTCGAGCACACCCACGCGTCCTACCCGGCCGGGCACCTGTCGACGATGTACTGGATCGGGCTGCGGCCCGGAGACGTCCATCTGAACATCTCGTCGCCGGGGTGGGCCAAGCACGCGTGGAGCAACATCTTCGCGCCGTGGGACGCCGAGGCGTGCGTGTTCATCTTCAACTACACCCGGTTCGACCCCGACCGGCTCCTCGACACCCTCGAACGGTGCGGCGTGACGAGCTTCTGCGCGCCGCCGACCGTGTGGCGGATGCTGATCCAGGCCGACCTCGGACGGCTCGGCAGGCCGCCCCGCGAGGTCGTCGCGGCCGGCGAGCCGCTGAACCCCGAGGTGATCGAGCGGGTGAAGGAGGCGTGGGGCCGCACGATCCGGGACGGCTTCGGGCAGACCGAGACGACCGTCCAGATCGCCAACACGCCCGGCCAGCCGGTCAAGCCCGGCTCGATGGGGCGTCCCGTGCCCGGCTACAAGGTGGCGCTGATCGACCCGCTGACGGGGGAGCCGGGCGACGAGGGCGAGATCTGCCTCGACCTGGAGGACCGCCCGCTCGGGCTGATGACCGGCTACCACGGCGACGAGGAGCGCACCGAGGAGGCGATGGCCGGCGGCTACTACCACACCGGCGACATCGGCTCCCGCGACGAGGACGGGTACATCACCTATGTCGGGCGCGCCGACGACGTGTTCAAGGCGTCCGACTACAAGATCTCGCCGTTCGAGCTGGAGAGCGTGCTGATCGAGCACGAGGCGGTGGCGGAGGCCGCGGTCGTGCCGTCGCCCGACCCGGTGCGGCTGGCCGTCCCCAAGGCCTACGTCACGCTCGCGGCCGGCTGGGCGCCGGACGCGGAGACGGCGAAGGCGATCTTCGCGCACTGCCGGGAGCAGCTGTCGCCCTACAAGCGGGTCCGGCTGCTGGAGTTCGCCGAGCTGCCGAAGACGATCTCCGGCAAGATCCGCCGGGTGGAGCTGCGGGCCAGCGAGATCGACAAGCATCCGGGCGAGGGCGACCGCCCGGAGGGCGAGTTCCGCGAGGAGGACCTTCGATGAACCTCTCCTACGCGTCGGGCATCTCGACCACGCCGCTGCTCGGCGACACCATCGGCGCGAACCTCGACAAGACGGTCGCGGCGCACTCGGAGCGGGACGCGCTCGTCGAGCGGTCGTCCGGCCGCCGCTGGACCTACGAGCAGTTCTCCGACGACGTGGACGCCGTCGCGCTCGGCCTCCGCGACCTCGGCGTCGTCAAGGGCGACCGGGTGGGCATCTGGGCGCCGAACTGCGCCGAGTGGATGCTCGTCCAGTACGCGACGGCCAAGCTCGGGGCGATCCTCGTCAACATCAACCCCGCCTACCGGGTGCACGAGCTGGAGTTCGTCCTCAACCAGGCGGGCATCCGGACGCTCGTCGCGGCACCGGTGTTCAAGACGTCCGACTACGCCGCGATGATCGAGCAGGTGCGGCCCAAGTGCGCCGCGCTGCGCGACGTCGTGCTCATCGGCACGCCCGGATGGGACGCGCTGCTGGAGGCGGGCCGCACCCCGGCGCCGGGCGTGCTCGAGGAGATCGGGCGGACGCTCACCGCCGACGACCCGATCAACATCCAGTACACGTCCGGGACGACGGGGTTCCCCAAGGGCGCGACGCTGTCGCACCACAACATCCTGAACAACGGCTACTTCGTCGGCGAGCTGTGCGGCTACGACGAGGAGGACCGCATCTGCGTCCCCGTCCCCTTCTACCACTGCTTCGGCATGGTGATGGGCAACCTCGCGGCGACGAGCCACGGCGCGTGCATCGTGATCCCGGCGCCCGCGTTCGACCCGAAGGCGACGCTGGAGGCGGTCGCGGCCGAGCGCTGCACCTCGCTGTACGGGGTGCCGACGATGTTCATCGCCGTCCTGAACGAGCCGTCGCTGACCGGGCTCGACCTGTCCGGCCTGCGCACCGGGATCATGGCCGGGTCGCCGTGCCCGGTCGAGGTGATGAAGCAGGTCATCGAGCGGCTCGGGATGAGCGAGGTCGCGATCTGCTACGGCATGACCGAGACGTCGCCGGTGTCCACGCAGACCCGCGCGGGCGACTCGCTGGAGCGCCGCGTGTCCACGGTCGGGACCGTGCTGCCGCACCTGGAGGTCAAGGTCGTCGACCCCGAGACGGGCGTGACCGTCCCGCGCGGCGTGCCCGGCGAGTTCTGCACGCGCGGCTACTCGGTGATGCTCGGCTACTGGAACGAGCCCGAGAAGACGGCGGAGGCCGTGGACGCCGCCCGCTGGATGCACACCGGCGACCTCGCGGTGATGGACGAGGAGGGCTACGTCAACATCACCGGCCGGATCAAGGACATGGTGATCCGGGGCGGGGAGAACATCTACCCGCGCGAGATCGAGGAGTTCCTCTACACCCATCCCGACATCGTCGACGCGCAGGTGATCGGCGTCCCGGACGAGAAGTACGGCGAGGAGCTGATGGCCTGGGTGCGGCTCCGCGAGGGCGTGCCGGGCCTGACCGCGGGCGAGCTGCGCGCGTTCTGCGAGGGCAAGCTCGCCCACTACAAGATCCCCCGCTACGTGCACGTGGTGGAGGAGTTCCCGATGACGGTCACCGGCAAGATCCGCAAGGTGCAGATGCGCGCCGAGGCGGTCGACATCCTCGGCCTGGAGGACGTCGCCGCGGCACGGCACGCCTAGGTTCGTCCATCTCCGGACTTTCGTGCCGGGGGTCCGGCAGGGCATTCTCGGAACATGGGCGATGACGTGGGAGCCGTCCGGTCGGCGGTGCTGACGCTGCAGCGCACCACCGGCCTGCCCATGGTGTTCGGCGGCGCGCTCAGCGGCCAGGACCGGCTGGTGATCACCGAGCTGGTCGGCAACACGACCGACTCGCTGAACGGCCTCGTCGTGCGGCACGGCAACGGGCTCGGCGGCAAGGCGATGGCCATGGGGCGCCCCGCCTGGGTCAGCAACTACCCGTGCTCGGCGTCGATCAGCCACGACTACGACAAGCCCGTCGGGCGCGAGGGGCTGCTGTCGATCGTCGCGGTCCCGATCGTCGTGCGGCGGCGCGTCCGCGGCGTCCTCTACGGCGCGCTGCGCGAGCCCCTCTCGCTCGCCGACCGCGTCGTGGGCGCGGCCGTGGAGGCGGCGCGCGACCTCGAGCAGGACCTCGCCGTCCAGGACCGGGCCGACGAGGCGCTGGCGCGGACGCCGCCCGGCACCTCGGCGGCGCGCTGGGAGGAGGTCCGGGCCGTGCACGCCGAGCTGCGGGCCCTCGCCGAGCAGGTCCGCGACCTGCCGACCCGCGACCGGCTCCGGGAGGCGTCGCTGCGCCTCGCGGCGGCCGGGCTGGGCGAGCCGGACGCGGCGCCGCGCCCCGTGCTGTCGCCCCGCGAGCTGGACGTCCTGTCGTACGTCGCGATCGGCTGCACCAACGCGGAGGCCGGCGAGCGCCTCGGGCTGCTGCCGGAGACGGTGAAGAGCTACCTGCGGTCGGCGATGCGCAAGCTCGACAGTCACACCCGGCTGGAGGCCGTGACCGCCGCCCGCCGCGCCGGGCTGCTCCCCTGATCCTCGCGCCGCGCCGCCCGGCGCCCCGCGAACGAGGCGCCGGTCGCGGCGAGCGCCGTCCCGCCGAAGCCGAGCATCACGGCGGTGAACGCCGGGCCGTGGCCGCCGGGGACGCCGAGGTACAGGGTCCCGAAGACGGCGACGCCCGCGACGCCCGCGAGCTGGAAGTTCATGTTGACCAGCCCGCTGAGGTCCGCCGCGTACCGGTCCGGGACGTGCGCCGTCAGCCGCCCGAGCTGCGGCGCGAACCCGAGTCCGAGGCCGAGCCCGCCGAACCCGAGGAGCACGGCGAGCACCGCCCCGTCCGCGCGGGTCAGCCCCACCGCGGCGTACACCGACGCGAGGAGCAGGTAGCCGGCGACGGGCGCGCGGGCGGCCAGGCGGGCGGGGAGGCGCGGGACGAGCGGCCCTCCGACCCCGAACGCGGCGACCCAGGGCACGAGCACCAGGCCGGAGAACAGGGCGCTGTGCCCCAGCCCGTCCTGCAGGTAGAGGGCGAGGACGAACATCATCGCGTAGTAGGTGCCGGTGGCCGCGCCGAGGGCGCCGAGGGTCCACGCCACGACCGGGCGGCCGAGCACGCCCGGGGCCAGCAGCGGGGACTCGACGCGCCGCTGCCGCCTGACGAACAGGGCGGTCACCGGCACGCAGGCCGCGAGCGACGCCCACGTCCACGGCGGCCAGCCCGCCTCGCGCCCGAACAGCAGGGGAACGACGGCCAGGAGCGCCGCCGCCGACAGCAGGGCCGCCCCGCCGAGGTCGAGGCGCGCGCCGCGGCCGCCCGCGTCCGCCGGGAGCAGCCGCGCCCCGGCCGCGAGCAGCGCGATCCCGGCCGGCACGTTGACCAGGAAGACCGGGCGCCAGCCGAGCCCGCCCACGTCGGCCGAGACCAGCACGCCGCCGAGCACCTGGCCCGCGACCGCGCCGCCGGACAGCGCCACGGCGAGCAGTCCCTGCGCCCGCGCCCGTGCCGGGCCGGTGAAGTGGAGCTGGATGCCGGACAGGACCTGAGGCACCATCAGCGCCCCGGCCGCGCCCTGCACCAGCCGCGCGGCGACGAGCGCGCCGGTGGAGGGGGCCAGCCCGCACGCGAGCGAGGCGGCGGTGAACGCGCCGAGCCCGAGCAGGAACATCCGCCGGTGGCCGCGCGCCTGCCCGAGCCGGGCACCGGTCACCAGCAGGACGGCGTACGCGAGCGTGTAGCCGGAGACGACCAGTTCGAGGCCGCCGGCGGACGGGCGCAGGTCCTCCTCGACGGCCGGACCGGCGACGTTCACGACGGCGATGTCGATGTTGACCATGAACTGCCCGGCGAGCAGGACCGCGAGCATGAACGCGGGCCGGCGGGGGCCGGTGATCGGGGGCCCGGACACGGAGGTGTGATCGATCGAGGGCATGGAGGGACAACCCCGGCCGCCGCCACCGGGTTGCGGCGGGCACGCCGACGGGGCCCGTACGGGCCGGTGAACACCGCGGGGCCGCGCGGTCTTCGGCGGATCGGGCCCGGCGACGGGGTCAGCGGCGTGGGCGTCGTCCAGTGCAGATCGGCCCCCGCGGCGCACTGCCTGGTCGACCGTCACCGCACGCCGGCTGCGCCGGGCCGTGATCGCTCGGCCGTCCCGCCTGTTCCCCGGGCTGGGACGTCCGGCCCCCGAATCGCAGTGACGACGGTAACACCTCTCCGAAGACGTTCGGCGCCCCTCGCCGCCGGCTCCAGCGCCTCGCTTACGGCCTTCCGGCAAGACGGCTGATGTCAGCGGGACGACCCCCGTCAGTGGCCCGACCTGCGGCGCTGTGCCCGGTCCCTAAAACGGACCACTCGGGTGAGCCGATTGTGATCCCATAGCATCCCCCTACCCGCCCAAAACCCCGATAGCGTGGGACTTGTGGAGGTTGAGGACTCAGGCCGGACATCACGCCGCAAAGCTCTCTGGTTGATGGGGGCAGCCGCCGGACTCACGGCCCTCGGCGCGGACAGCGCGCGCACGCCGCACGGGACCGGGAAGCCCGCGTGGGCCGTACCGACCCCCCGCGCGCGGCCGGTCATCCATCCGACGCCGACGCCCACCCCGACGCCGACGCCCCGGCCCGCCCCGTGGACGCCGGCCAAGCTCACCGCGGTGGAGAAGCCCGTCCGCGAGCTGACGCAGCTGAACCCTCCGCCGCCCCCGCAGTCGATCGCCCTCACGATCGACGACGGCCCGAGCCCCCTGTGGACGCCCCGGGTGCTCGACCTGCTGGCCGAGCACGGGATCCACGCCACGTTCTTCGTCATCGGCGAGCAGGTGAAGGAGTTCCCCAAGCTCACCCGCCGCATCGCCGACGCCGGCCACCAGATCTGCAACCACACGCAGACGCACCCGATCAGCATCGGGAGCATGGCGCGCAAGCGGGTCCGCAAGGAGATCGTCGAGGCGCACGACCGGATCGCCGACGTCACCGGCGTCGTCCCCCAGTTCTTCCGCTCCCCCGGCGGCGCGTGGTCGAAGACGATCCTGGAGCTGGTGGCCGAGCACGACATGCTCCCGATCGACTGGGCGGTCGACCCGCGCGACTGGGCCCGTCCCGGCGTCGGGCACATCCGCCGGACGCTCATGAAGGGCAAGGCCGGCAACATCATGCTGTGCCACGACGGCGGCGGCGACCGCTCGCAGACCCTCAAGGCGCTGGACACCGTCATCCCGAAGATGAAGAAGCGCGGCCTGACCTTCGTCGCGCTCTGACCGCGCTCGCGCCGGCCCCTCACCGGAGGCCCGCGAAGAGGTCGTCCTCGGGGAGTTCCGTGGCGACGCGGGAGCGGGCCAGGTGGTAGTCCTCGGTCGGCCAGACGGCGCGTTCCACGTCGCGCGGATGGGCCATGAAGCCCGCGTTCGGGTCGATCTGCGTGGCGTGCGCCCGCAGGGCCTCGTCCCGGACGGCGAAGTGGTCCGCGCAGTGGACGCGGGTGGTGATGTCGAGCTTCGGCGCGGTGTCCGGCCAGTCGGCGAGGATCGGCCCGATGCCCGACTCCAGGCCGCGCTCGGTCATGCCGTCGTGCAGCGCCTGGAACCACTCCTTCGAGAAGGCGCCCTGGTAGTAGAGCTTCTCCGGCCGCCACGGCCCGCCCGTCCCCGGGTAGCGGGACGGGTCGGCGGACGCCTCGAACGCCTCCACCGTCACCTCGTGCGTCCTGACATGGTCGGGATGCGGGTACCCGCCCGTCTCGTCGTAGGTGACGACCACGTGCGGACGGAACTCGCGGATGAGCGCCACGAGCGGGCGGGCCGCCTCGGCGAGGGGCGTGCGCGCGAAGCAGCCGTCCGGCAGGGGCTCGCCGGGGGCGGGCAGACCCGAGTCGACGAAGCCGAGGAACCGCTGCCGGACGCCGAGGATCCTGCGCGCGGCCTCCATCTCCGCCCGCCGGACCGCCGGCAGGTCCGCCCTGGTCTCGGGCCGGTCCATCGCGGGGTTGAGCACGTCGCCGCGCTCCCCGCCCGTGCAGGTCGCGACCAGGACGTCCACTCCCTCGGCCGCGTACTTGGCGAGCGTGGCGGCGCCCTTGCTCGACTCGTCGTCGGGATGCGCGTGCACGCTGAGCAGCCGGAACCTCATCGGTGCTCCTTCCGGGACGGGTAGAAGAGGGCGGGGACGAGGGTCAGGGCGGACAGGGCGACCGCCCACCAGAAGGTGTGGCCGTAGGCGGCCGCGGGGGCGTGCCCGTCCAGGGAGCGCTGCAGGACGACCGCGAGGACCGCGGTGCCCAGCGAGCCGCCGACCCGGTTGACGGTGTTGACGGCCCCGGCGGCGCGGGCCACCTCGTGGCGCTCGACGCCGGCGTAGACCGCGGCCATGCCGGGCGCCATGACGACTCCGAGTCCCGCGCCCCGGACGACCAGCGACGCGACGAGGAGCCATCCCGCCGGGGACGAGCCCAGTTGGGTGAAGGCGACCGTCCCGGCGAGGGTGAGCAGGATGCCGGTCAGGATCAGCGGCCGGGGCGCCATGCGGTCGGCCAGCCGGCTCGCGAAGAACGTGGCGGCGGCCGTCCCGAGGGCCTGCGGGGCGAGCAGCAGGCCCGCCTCCAGCGCGGACGCGTGCTCCACCTGCTGGTAGTAGAGCGGCAGCAGGAGCAGGGAGCCGTAGAGGGCGGCGCCCTGCAGGAACGAGTTCGCCGTTGCGACCGCGAAGCCACGCCGGGCGAACAGGCGCAGGTCGATCAGAGCCGCTGCGCGGCGGCGCAAGGCGTGCGCGACGTAGCCGAGCACGAGCGCCGCGCCGGCTAGCAGCGGCAAGGCGACACCGAGGGCGCCGAAGCCCTCGCCGCCGGCCTCGGAGAAGCCGTAGACGAGTGCGGCCAGGCCGGGGGACAGGAGCGCCAGGCCCAGGACGTCCAGCCTGTCGCCGCCGGTCCCGCGCCCGGTGTCGGACGGGATGTGGCGGCCCGCCAGCACCAGGGTCAGCAGGCCCAGCGGGACGTTCACCAGGAACATCCAGCGCCAGTCGAGCCGGTCGACGATCAGCCCGCCGAGGACCGGGCCGAGGACCGGCGCGAACGTCAGCGGCAGGACGGTGATGCCGAAGACGCGCCCGAGGCGGGCGGGCCCGGCGGCCCGGACGACGATCGACTGCCCGATCGGCTGGATCAGGCCCCCGCCGACGCCCTGGAGCACGCGGAAGAGAATCAGGCTCCCGGCCGACCATGCGAGGCCGCAGAGGGCGGACCCGGCGGCGAACAGGGCGACGGAGACCATCCACATCCTGCGGGCGCCGAACCGGTCGCTCGCCCAGCCCGCCAGCGGCATCACCATCGAGACGGCGAGGAGGTATCCGGCCGACACCCATTGCAGCGTGGCGGGCGGGCTGCGGAAGTCGCGGGCGATCGAGTCCAGGCCGACCGTCACGATCGTCGTGTCGAGCAGGGCGAGTACCGGGCCGAGGACCAGGACGAACGACGCCCTCAGCAGCGCCGGGTCCAGCCTCTCGGCCGGTCGGGGCGCGGCGGGGGCACGAACGGGTGCGGTCATGCGGCGTCCTCCAAGTAAGTTGAGTGGACCTAAATTTAGGCTCAACCAACTTGCTTGGTCAACACTATTTTTAGGTTCGACCTATCCGAGCGAAGACCGGGGCCGGGGGGTGTACTCAGCTACACCCCACGCTCGGGTTGCGGGCACACTGTGCTCGGGGGCCGCCGCCAGAAGACTGGACTCCAGACGGCAAGCGACCCGCGGAGGATCCGGTGGACGGTGGACTGGTGCAAGAGACACGGCTGCAACGGCATGTGCGGGCCCCCTGGCGCGGGCTGGCGCTCTGGCTGCTCGGCATCCCCGCGACCCTCGTCGGCCTGTGGTTCATCACGGTCGTCTCGATGATCACGAGCTTCGTCGGAGTGCTGCTGTTCCCGTCCTCGACGATGCTGCTGCGCGAGCGGCTCGACGCGTACCGGGTCCGCATCAACCGGTGGACCGACGTCCGGATCGCGCGGCCGTACCTGCCCGAACCGGAGCAGGAGCCCGGCCTGAGCGGCATGTTCAAGCGGTTCATCGCGCTGATCAGCGATCCGGCCACCTGGCGGGACTACCTGTGGGTCCTCACCGACCCGGTCGTCTCGGTCTTCACCGCGGCGCTGCCCGGCCTGCTGATCCTCTACGGGCTGTGGGGGTACGTGCTCGCCGCCTTCGCCGGCGACATGATCGGGCACTACGGCGGCAGCGACTGGTACGCCTACGTCCACGTCACCGAGGGGTACGGCCGCGACACCGGGCGGGTGCTGTCCACCGTGGTCGTCGCCACCGCGTGCATCGCCGCCGGGTACCTGATCGGCCCGAAGATGCTGACCGCGTACGGGCACTGGGGCCGCACCATCCTCGGCCCGACGAAGAAGTCCGAGCTCGCGCTGCGCGTCCAGCACCTCACCGAGACCCGGTCCGAGGCCGTGGACGCCTCCGCCGCCGAACTGCGCCGCATCGAGCGCGACCTGCACGACGGCGCGCAGGCCCGGCTCGTCGCTATGGGGATGAGCCTCGGCGCGATCGAGCACCTGCTCGACAAGGACCCGGAGAAGGCCCGCATCCTGCTCGCCGAGACCCGCGCCTCGTCGGCGAAGGCGCTGCACGAGCTGCGCGACCTCGTCCGCGGCATCCACCCGCCGGTGCTCGCCGACCGCGGCATCGGGGACGCGGTCCGGGCCCTCGCACTCGACCACCCGCTGGACGTCGAGGTGTCCGCCGACCTGCCGGCGCGCCCCGAGCCGCCGGTCGAGTCCGCCGCCTACTTCGCGGTCTCGGAGATCCTCACCAACGCGGCCAAGCACTCCGGCGCGTCCCGCGTCTGGGTCGACATGCGGTACGAGGACGGCATGCTGCGGATCAGCGTCACCGACGACGGCCGCGGCGGCGCGAGCCTGGAGGGCGGCTCGGGGCTGCGCGGGATCGAGCGGCGAATCGGTACATTCGACGGCGTGCTCGCCCTCAACTCCCCCGTGGGCGGCCCGACCATCGTGACCCTGGAGCTGCCTTGCGCGTTGTCCTCGCCGAAGACCTCGCTCTCCTGAGGGAGGGCCTCGTCAGCCTCCTGGAGTCGCACGACTTCGAGATCGCGGCGGCCGTCGACAACGGGCCGTCCCTGCTGAAGGCACTGCTCGACCACCGCCCGGACGTGGCGGTGGTCGACGTGCGCCTGCCCCCCTCCTTCACCGACGAGGGCCTCCAGGCGGCGCTGGAGGCGCGGCGGCAGGTCCCGGGCCTGCCCGTCCTCGTGCTGTCGCAGTACGTCGAGCAGCTCTACGCCCGCGAGCTGCTCGCCGACGGCACCGGCGCGATCGGCTACCTGCTCAAGGACCGGGTGTTCGACGCGGCGCAGTTCGTGGACGCGGTCCGCCGGGTCGCCGCGGGCGGCACCGCGATGGATCCCGAGGTCATCTCCCGGCTCGTCGCCCGCAACACCCGCGACACCCCCCTGGGGCGCCTCACCCCGCGCGAGACCGAGGTCCTGGAGCTGATGGCGCAGGGCCGCTCCAACGCGGCGATCGCGGAGCGGCTCGTCGTCACCGAGCGCGCGGTCACCAAGCACACCGCGAACATCTTCGCCAAGCTCGACCTCCCCGTCACCGGCGACGACAACCGGCGCGTCCTCGCCGTCCTGGCCTACCTGAACCGCTAAAACCGAGCGGAGCGAGCCGGGGGGCGTGGGGGGTCGCCCCCCCACAGGCTGCACAGCCGAGCGGAGCGAGCCGGGGGGCGTGGGGGGTCGCCCCCACAGACTGCACAGGCCAGCGGAGCCGGCCGGGGATGTGGGGGGTGTCCCCCACAGGGTGCACGGGAGTGTGGGGGATCGTCCCCGGCAGGCCGCATAGTCGTGGCGTCGGGTCGTTCCTTCCGGGGCGTGGCGGTGGCATAGTCTCCCCCGCGAGCAGGCCCGGGGAGGGCGTGATGACGGTGATTCTCGTTCTGCTGTGCCTGGCGATCGCCGGGCGGGAGCTGTACCTGGCGTTCGAGCGCGGGCGGACGCCGGGCGCCCCCGAGATCGCCGACATCCGCACGCAGCTCCGCGCCCTCAAGGGCACCCGCGACGAGCTGGCGGAGTTCCGCGCGTCCCAGCGCGAGCGGCTCGACGGGCTCGCCGCCGACCAGGAGCGCGACCGCGCGGCGCTGGAGGAGACCGACGCCCGGATCCGCTCGCTCGTCACGCAGATCAACGACCGGCTGGTACCGGACGTGAGCGGGCGGCTGAAGGAGCATCGGGACGCGGCCGAGGAGCAGCGCGCGGCCGTGGAGCGGCTGGCCGCCGAGACGGCCGAGCTCCGCAGGCACCTCGTCGGGCGGCTCGACCAGGCCGTCGCCGCGTCCCTCGGCGCCGACCCCGCCGACCTGGCCTCCGGGGCCCTCACCGTCGTCCCGGCCGGAGACCGGCCGGCGCTGACCGGCCCGTTCGAGCGGTTCGCCGGACACCACGGGCTGCGCGTCGAGCTGACCGACGGGGACCGCTACTACCTGTCCGGACGCAGCCCGCGCTCCCTGGAACGCGACTTCATCGACCTGGTGGCCGCGCTCCGCGAGCACTGCGTGGACTCCACCGGCCCGGCGCGGACCCTGCTGGGCGCGCTCCGCGACGTCGACCGGGGCGGCGCGCGGATCGGGCCGCTTCTCGTGGTGCGGACGCCGGAGTCGCTGGTGTGCGGGGTGCTGCCGCTCGCCGAGCTGCGCCGCCCCGACACCGCCGGGCTGCTCGACGACCCGGACGCCGCCGCCGGGCGCCTGCACCGCCTCCCCGAGGGACGGTTCTGCGACGTGTCGGCCTGGCCCGCGCTGAACGCCTAGACCTCGGTGCCCGCGCGTCACCGCAGGGGCGCCGTCCAGGGGAACTCGGGCGCGCGGCGTTCGAGGAACGCGGCGATGCCCTCCTCGACCTCGCCGCTGGCGGCGACCTCGGCGAGCCACCGCTGCGTCATCTCCTGCACCGGGCCGACGGCGACGATGGCGTCCACGATGTCCTTGGTCGCCTGCTGGGTGAGCAGGGAGCGGGACGCGAGGGTCTCGGTGAACGCGGCGACGCGGTCGTGCAGGCCGCCCGCGGGGACGACCTCGTCCAGCAGCCCGATGCGCAGGGCGTGCGCGGCGTCCACCAGGTCGGCGGAGTAGAGCAGGTACTTCGCCGCCGACGGGCCCACCAGCCGGACGAGCCGCGCCGTCGCGGCGGCCGGGTAGACGATGCCGAGCCGGGCCGGGGTGATCCCGAACCGCGCGTCCGGCTCCGCGAACCGCAGGTCGCAGGCGGCCGCGAGCTGGCAGCCGCCGCCCACGCAGTACCCCTCGATCGCGGCGAGCGTCGGCTTGCGGAACGCGGCGAGCGCCCGCTCGGCGACCGTCGACAGGTGCGAGTCGTCGTCGCGGTGGATGTCGTCCAGCTCGGAGATGTCGGCGCCCGCGCAGAAGTTCCCGCCCGCGCCCGTCAGCACCACGACCCGGACGGCGGGGTCGGCGGCGAACCCGTCCAGGATGCCGGGCAGCGCCCGCCACATGTCCGCCGACATGGCGTTCCGCTTGGCCGGCCGGTCGATCACGACCGTCCCGACGCCCCCGGCGACCTCGAACCGCAGCCCCTCGCCCATCGTCCTCCCTCACCCCTGAGCAGCGCGGCTCATCGTATTCGCCCGCCGTCCGGCACCGGCCACCGGACGGTCACCGGAACCTGGGGGCCGATCCGGTAGTCATAACCCTCGTCAGCATCGCCACGGATGAGACCGGCGGCGCGGCCGGGGGAAGCCGCGGCGCCGGACGGACGCAGGGGGACATCCGCATGAAAGCCGTCACCGAGCTCGGGGAATGCGAAAGCGCCCCCGATTGCTGTACTGTCATGGCAACGTCCTTGGATTCTCACGACTCGCGTCGAGGACGTCTCTTCCCCGCCCGGGCCATCTGAGCGCCCGGTGACTTTCCGGTCCGGCACGCACGGCGTGCGGGGCCGCCGCACAAGGGAGCCGACGTCAGCCCGGTGAACCGAGCTGCATACCTCGCATTCCTCTCGCGTACGCGCCGCGGGTTCCGCCGCCGTACGCGGACTTCGACTCCGGGCGGCGCCGACCACCGCGCGCCCGCCTGAGAAGGGACCCTCATGTCCGCCCCCACCCTCGAATCAGAACCCGCCGCGGGCCGCAAGGCCCCCGCCCGCGGCGCGCACGCGGTCTCCGCGCAGAGCGCCCGCAAGGACGGGCGCCAGCAGGGACGGCGCCCGGCCGACGACGCGCCGACCGTCCCCTTCCAGGGCCTCCTGTCCGTCCAGGACAAGCACGCGTTCGTCCGCACGTCCGGCTACCTCGCCGGCCCGGACGACGTGCACGTCTCCCTCGCCCAGGTCAAGGCGCACCACCTGCGCCCCGGCGACGTGGTCGCCGGCTTCGCCAGGGCCCCGAAGCAGGGCCGGGGCGACTCGCCCACCCTCGCCCGCGTCGAGACGGTGAACGGCCTCCCGCCCGCCGAGGCCGCCGGCCGCCCCGAGTTCGGCGCGCTGACCCCGCTGTTCCCCGAGGAGCGGCTGCGCCTCGACACCGGTCCGCTCGCGACCCGCGTCATCGACCTGGTCGCGCCGATCGGCAAGGGGCAGCGCGGGCTCATCGTGTCGCCGCCCAAGGTCGGCAAGACGATGGTGCTGCAGGCCGTCGCGAACGCGATCGCGCAGAACAACCCCGAGGTCCACCTGATGGTCGTGCTCATCGACGAGCGGCCCGAGGAGGTCACCGACCTGCAGCGGACCGTGCAGGGCGAGGTGATCCACTCGACCTTCGACCGTCCCGCGCGCGACCACACCGCGCTCGCCGAGCTCGCCGTGGAGCGGGCCAAGCGCCTCGTCGAGCAGGGCCACGACGTCGTCATGCTGCTCGACTCCATCACCCGGCTCGGCCGCGCCTACAACCTCGCGGCGCCCTCCAGCAGCCGCATCCTCGCCGGCGGCGTCGCGACGACCGCGATCTACCCGCCGAAGAAGTTCTTCGGCGCCGCCCGCAACATCGAGAACGGCGGCTCGCTCACCATCCTCGCCACCGCGCTGGTGGAGACGGGGTCCCGCATGGACGACGTCTTCTTCGAGGAGTACAAGGGCACCGGCAACATGGAGCTGAAGCTCGACCGGAGCCTCGCCGACCGCCGCGTCTTCCCCGCCGTCGACATCGAGGCGTCCGGCACGCGCCGCGACGAGCTGCTGATGTCCCCCGAGGAGCTCGCCCTCTCCTGGCGCCTGCGCCGCGCCCTCCAGGGCCTGGACAAGCAGCAGGCCGTCGAGCAGCTCCTGGAGAAGATGAAGGGCACCTCCTCCAACGCCGAGTTCCTGCTCCGCCTCCAGCAGACCACCTGACCGCTAGCCGCGCTTCTCCGGCCTGAAGGACTTGAGGATCTTGTCGTAGAGGCGCTGGCCCGGCGTCCACTCCGGGTCGGGCGCGTGGAAGCAGAACTCGTAGCCCGCCGCGCGGCCGCACAGCACGTGCCGGACGGCGTCGTGCCCTCCGTCCCGCCAGGTGAACTCCCATTCGGCGGCGCCGTCGACGACCTCGGGCACCGGCTCCAGCCGCAGCCGCCGGTAGCCGGGATAGCGGTGCTCCTTCACCGCGCCGCGCTCCTCGGCGCGCAGCCCGGCCAGCGGGTCGCCGGGAGCCGGGGCGATGCGCAGCCCCCGTCCGGTCTCGGCGTCCTTCCAGGTCATCACGCTGCCGCGCCGCTCGGCCTGCCAGCCCGCCGGCACCCGCACCGAGTACGCGCCCGCCTCGTGGTACCGCGCCGTCTTCATCGACACGCCCGCCGCCGGACGCAGCGCGACCGAGTCGCCCTTGCCGATCGACGTCCACCGGGCCGTCCAGGTGCCCGCGCCCGCCGCGAGCGCCGCGAGCAGCGCCACGCTGACGACCGCCCCCGGGCGCAGCCGGCGCGACGGCAGCGCCGGGACGCGCCACCGCGCCTGCCGCGAACCGCACGGCGGGCTGCCGGACGGACCGCCGCCGCGCAGCGTCCACGGGACGCGCGGCCCGCGCCGGACGGGCGCGCCCGACGCCTCCCTCGGCACCCGGGAGCCGCCGAGCGCCCGCGAAGCGCGCCGCGGCACGACCCGGTGCGCGGAGAAACGGCGGGAATGCGGCACCGGGGCCCTGGTGAAACCGGGTTCCGGAAGGGTTCCGATGAGCTTTTGCAGCAATTCCGCGGTGGCCTCGGCCGTCAATCTGTCCTCCGGCCGCTGCCGCAGGAGCCCTTCGATGACCGGGGTCAGCGGTCCGGCCCGGACCGGGCGCGCGTAGTCGCCCAAGAGGACCGCCACCATCGACGCCAGGGCGTGGCAGCGCAGGAACGGCGAGAAGCCCTCGACCGCCGTGTAGAGCGTCGCGCCGAGGGACCACAGGTCGGACGCCTCCACGCTCGGCAGGCCGTTCACCCGCTCCGGCGGGAGGTACGCGGGCGAGCCCTCGATGCCCGCGAGCAGCGTGTCGGCGGGCTGCGGCCCCTTGCCGGTGTGGACGGCGAGGCCGAAGTCGCCGAGGAGGACCCGCCCGTCGTCGCAGATCAGGACGTTGCTGGGCTTGACGTCGCGGTGCAGGATGCCCGCCGCGTGCGACGCGCGGAGCACCGACAGGACCGCCGCGCCGATCTCCGCCGTCCGGCGCACCCCGAGCGGGCCGTCCTCCGTGACCAGCCTGTGCAGGGAGCACGCCTCCAGGAACTCCATGACGATCCAGGGGCGGCCGTCCTCGATGATGAGGTCGTGCACGGCGACGACGCCGGGATGCCGGAGCGCGGCCGTCGCGCGGGCCTCGCAGAGCAGGCGCCTGCACATCACCCTGCGTTCGCCCTCGGTGATGCGCGGGGGAAGGTGGACCTCCTTGACCGCGACGTCCCGGTCAAGCATTTCGTCATACGCCCGCCAAACGGTGCCCATACCGCCTCTGCCGACGACAGAGAGCAGGCGATACCGTCGCGCGAGCGGTATCAGCCGATCCCCACTCATGGGCGGGTAATCGCCGGAACGTGCCCAAGGCACGCTCCCACGGCATCAATTGATTTTTGACTGGCGTCCGCCGAGGAAAATGCGCCCGAGCGTGGTAATGACCACACAGGGTAACGTTACCGGCACGCTACGCGAGCAAACTTCTGGCCCACTTGTAATCCGACTTGCCGACGGCGGTTCGCTGTACCTCGTCCACCAGGGTCATCTGCCGCGGGAGCTTGTAGCCGGCGAGGCGGCCGCGGCAGTACTCGGTCAGCTCCTCGAGCGTCACCGTCGCGCCGGGGCGCGGGGCGACGACGGCGGCGACGCGCTGCCCGAACCGCTCGTCCGGCAGGCCCACGACGACCGCGTCCTCCACGGCGGGGTGGTCCTTGAGCGCGACC
The DNA here is from genome assembly GCF_040492135.1 of Actinomadura sp. NPDC000600. Taxonomy (NCBI): domain Bacteria; kingdom Bacillati; phylum Actinomycetota; class Actinomycetes; order Streptosporangiales; family Thermomonosporaceae; genus Actinomadura; species Actinomadura sp. NPDC000600. Next base: position 323,840 of record NZ_JBEUPD010000003.1, on the reverse strand, counting down.
TCGACCTCCTCCGGGTACACCTTCTCGCCGCCGGTGTTGATCACGAGGGAGCCGCGGCCGAGCAGGGTGATCGTCCCGTCCTCCTCCAGGATCGCGAAGTCGCCGGGGATCGACCAGCGCGTCCCGTCCGGGGCGGTGAAGAACGTCGACGCGGTCTTCTCGGGGTCGTTGTAGTAGCCGAGCGGGATGTGGCCGCTGCGCGCGAGCCTGCCGATCTCGCCGGGCCGGGCGACGTTCAGGTCGTCGTCGAGGACGGTGATGCCCGGCCTCATCATGAACCGGGCCGTCCCCTCCTTGGCGCCGACGGACGGGCCGCACGCGCCGGTCTCCGACGCGCCGTAGTTGTCGAGGAACATGATGTTCGGCAGGTGCTCCTGCAGCGCGGCCTTGGCCCCCTCGGTCAGCGGCGCGCCGCCGGACGCGATCGCCATCAGCGACGACGTGTCGTGCTCGCCGGAGGCGAGCGCCTTCGCGACCGGCCGCGCCATGACGTCGCCGACCAGCATCATCACGTTCGCCTGCTCCTCGGCGAGCAGCCGCAGGGCCTTGTCCGCGTCGAACGCGTGGTCGGTGTAGAGGACGACCTTGGCGCCGCTGAACAGGCCCATGAACGCGACCCACTGCCCCGCGCCGTGCATGACGGGCGCGCAGTCGAGCACGGCCATCGCGGGCTGGTCGGCGTTGGCGGCCAGCTCCTCGGGGCTGCCGATGGGGTCGCCGAGGACGTTCCCGCCGCCGAGCGCGCCGAAGAAGATGTCCTCGCAGCGCCACTCGACGCCCTTCGGGTAGCCCGTCGTGCCGCCCGTGTACATGATGTAGCGGTCGTCGCCGGAGCGTTCGGGGAAGTCGTCGTCCGGCGCGGCGGCCGCGAGCGCCTTCTCGTACTCGACCGCGCCGGGGATCTCGGCCTCGGAGCCGTCCTCCAGCACGAGGACGTGCCGCAGCTCCGGCAGCTCGCCGCGGATCTCCTCGACCTTCTCCAGCAGCGAGCGCTCCCCGACCAGCGCCACCGAGTCGGAGTCGGCCAGGACGTGGCGCAGCTCGGCGGCCACGTAGCGGAAGTTCACCGGGATCGGCACCGCGCGGACCTTGAACGCGCCGAGCATCGCCTCGATCCACTCGGCCCGGTTGTAGGCGAGGATCGCCACGTGCTCGCCCGGCCGGACGCCGACCTCCGCCAGATGGTGCCCGAACCGGCTCGCCCGCTCGCTGAGCTGCCGGTACGTACGCCGCTCGTCGCCGGCGACCAGGGCGGGGCGGTCCGGCCCCGCCGCGGCCAGGATCTCGAGCAGGTCGGCCAGGTTGTAGCTTCGCGCCATGCCACGTCCTCGCGTGTCGGGGTGGGGACTGCCCCTGATCCTCCATGCGGACGGGCGCCGACTCAATCCTTGTCGACATTCCGTCCAATGAGATGAGTCACATCTCACGCCGCCTGATCCGGCCACGCGGATGCTTCTTACACGGCTCTTATCTGGGTACCGGCATGCTTGGCCGTAACGATTGAATATCAGACGGGGGTAGTGGTGAGCGCAGGTGCGATGGCGTGGACCCCGCCGACGTGGGATGAGATCGTCAGCGAGCACTCGACCAGGGTGTTCCGGCTGGCGTACCGGCTGACGGGCAACCGCCACGACGCCGAGGACCTGACCCAGGACGTCTTCATCCGGGTGTTCCGCTCCCTGTCCTCCTACAGCCCCGGCACGTTCGAGGGCTGGCTGCACCGGATCACGACGAACCTGTTCCTCGACCGCGCCCGCCGCAAGCAGCGCATCCGGTTCGACTCCCTCGGCGACGAGGCCGCCGAGCGCCTGCAGGGCCGCGAGCCGGGCCCCGCGCAGGCCTACGACGAGCGGCACCTCGACCACGACATCCAGAAGGCGCTGGACGGCCTCGCCCCCGAGTACCGCGCCGCCGTCGTGCTGTGCGACATCGAGGGCCTGTCGTACGAGGAGATCGCCGCGACGCTGAACGTCAAGCTCGGCACCGTCCGCTCCCGCATCCACCGCGGCCGCGCCCAGCTGCGCGCCGCTCTGGAGCACCGCCGCCCCGCCGAGTGCACGCAGTGACGGCTGCGCACGGCGACGAGCGAGCCCGGCGAGAGCGAGCACGGCGTCCCTGTGCGCGTGACGAGCGTCACTAGTGACCGCTGAGTAACTTCCGGCCTACCCTTCGCCCGTGGACAAAGCGCGGGTGAACATCGCTTACGAGCGCCGCGGCGAGGGTCCGCCCCTCGTCCTGCTGCACGGCATCGGCCACCGCCGCCAGGGCTGGGAGCCGGTCATGGACCTGCTCGCCGCCGAGCGCGACGTCGTCGCGATCGACCTGCCCGGCTTCGGCGACTCCCCGCCGCTGCCCGCCGGGACCCCCTACACGCTGGACGCGGCCGTCGCCGCCCTCAGCGAGGCCTTCGCCGCCCTCGGGCTGGACCGCCCGCACATCGCGGGCAACTCGCTCGGCGGCCTGTTCGCCCTCGAAGCCGCCGACCGCGGCCTCGCCAGTTCGGCGACGGCCCTGTCCCCGGCCGGCTTCTTCAACGCCCTGGAACTGCGCTACGGCATGTCGGTGCTGCGCGCCTCGCGGCTCGGCGCCCGCGTCCCCGAGACGTTCCTCACCCGGCTGGCCCGCTCCCCGCGCCGCCGGAACCTCATGTTCGGCATGATCTACGGCCGTCCGGACCTGATGGACATCGAGACCCTCGCGGGGGACGCCCGCGCCATGCGCGACGCCCCTGGCTTCGAGCCCACCCTCCGCGCGGGGCGCACCACCCGCTTCCTCGGCTCCTGCGCGGACGTCCCCGTCACCATCGCGTGGGGCACGAAGGACCGCCTGCTCCTGCGCAGCCAGGCCGTCCGCGCCCAGCGCCGCCTCCCCCACGCCCGCTTCGTCTGGCTGGAGGGCTGCGGCCACGTCCCCATGGCCGACGACCCGGCCCTCGTGGCGAAGATCCTGCTGGAGGGCAGCGCGCACCCCGTCCTCGGCGCCGAGTCCGAAGCCGCCGCGTCCTAGGCCGTCCTTCGAAGGCGGAGCTGGAACAGTCGATGGTCCCGGTTCATGCCTCGCGGCGGCATCCGGCGAGGAGGATGGCGACCATGCGCCTGGCTTCGGCCTGCCCGTAGTCGGGGCCGGTGATGCAGAGGTTGCCGATGGCGCGCATGAGCGTGTAGGCGGTGACGTCGGGGCCGAGTTCGCCGGCGGCGGCGCATGCCTCGAGCAACGTCGCGCAGGCCGGGACCAGGGTGTCGAGCATCAGGGCGTGGAGGTTCTCCAGCCCTGGATCGCCGGACCCCAGGGCGGCTCCGAGGCCGTGCTTGGTCACCAGGAACTCGACGAACGCGTCCACCCAGCGGGTCAGGGCGGTGAACGGGGAGGCCGACTCCTCCAGGAGCCGGGGGGCGAGTGCGGCGGCCGTGTCGATCTGGTGCCGGTAGACGGCGGTGACGAGATCCGCCCGGGTCGGGAAGTTCCGGTAGATCGTGCCGACGCCGACGCCGGCGCGTTCGGCGATGTCGCGGACAGGGGCCTGGACGCCCTGTTTCACGAAGACCGCAGCCGCGGCCGCCAGCACGCCGCTGCGGGTGCGCTGCGCCTGTGCCCGGCGCACTCCGACCGGTTCCGGCACGGGACCCTCCTTTTGCTCGCGGAACAATGTTCCGCTACTTTGGCGGAACAACGCTCCGCCAAATTATGGCAGAGCGGTCCCACGGAGGAAGCGCAGGTCTCCCATGTCCCACCGTCAGCTCGACCAGCGGATCGTCTCGGTCAAGCCCATCACCGTCCCCGCGCCCGGCCGCGGCGTCGACCTGCAGGTGAAGGTCACCGCCCCGCTGTCGGGCCGGGACCTGCCGGTCATCGTGTTCTCCCACGGCAACGCATGGTCCCTGGACGCGTACGAGCCCCTCGTCGACCGTTGGGCCGCAGCCGGATTCATCGTGGTGCAGCCCACCCACCTGGACTCCCGCCGCAACGCCATCGGTTGGGACGACCCGCGCTTCCCCACCATCTGGCGCGTCCGGATCTCCGATCTCCACGCGGTCCTCGACGGCCTCGGCGACATCCTCCTCCAGGCCGGCGGCCTGGAGACCCGCGTCGACCGCGAGCGCATCGCGGTCGTCGGCCACTCCTGGGGCGCCCAGACCGCCGGCGCGGTCCTCGGCGCGCGCGTGCTCGACGCCGACGGCGTCGCCGGAGAGGACTTCTCCCACTCCGCGGTCTCGGCCGGCGCGCTGATCGCCGCGACCGGGACCGGCGACTCGCTCACCCCGTTCGCCGCCGAACACCTTCCGTTCATGAGGCCGGACTACTCCACCATGACCACCCCGGCCCTGGTCGTCGCGGGCGGCGAGGACCGGTCGCGGCTCTCCACCCGGGGGCCGGAGTGGTTCACCGACGCCTACCACCTCAGCCCGTCCCCGAAGAGCCTGCTCGTCGTCGCCGAGGGCGAGCACACCCTGGGCGGCATCGCCGGCGAAGCGGTCGCCGAGACCACCGACGAGGACCCCGCCCGCGTCGCCCTCGTCGCCGATGCGGTCTCCGCCTACCTCCTCGACGCCTTCAAGGTCGACGACACCGCGTGGACCGCCTTCGGCGACGCCGCCGCGGACGGCGAAGGCGCGTGGAGCATCTCCGGCAAGTGAACCGGCCGGACCGCTCCGCCGGCCGCGCCGGCAAGGACCATGGCGGCTCGCGGTGACCGGCCGCCGCGAGCGCCGTGCGTTCGAGGCCGGCGCTCTTGGGAGCACGGCCTCTAGGGCTTCAGTCGCTCGGCCAGGTAGGCGAGGATCTCGTCCCTGGCGCGGAGCGTGGGATGCCCCTCCTCGTCGACGAGGTGGGCGGTGACGACGCTGTGGGGGGTGCCGACCACGTCGCGGAAGAACGGCGGCGGGTCGGTGCTCGCGGCGCCGGCCGGGAGGACGCGGCCGTCGAAGGCGTCCCCGAGCAGGGCCCGGTAGGCGGCGAAGCGCCGGCCGGTGCACCAGCGGTCGCCCTCGAAGCGGTAGGCGAGCACCTTCAGCCCGTCGCGCGTGACGCGCTCCTTGACCGCACGGGCGTCGTCGTCGCCGAGTTCCAGGCCGGCGGGGTCGTCCAGCGGCAGTGACGGGTGGTTGACGACCGGCGCGATGACGGCCGGTTCGAGCGCCATGGTGAGCGCGAAGTTGCCGGTGAAGCAGAGCCCGATCGCGCCGACCCCCGGGCCGCCGCACTCGGCGTGGGCCTGCCGGGCGAGCCCGCGCAGCCACGCCGTGACGGGGCTGGTCCCGCCTCCGGCGAACGCCCGGAACTCGGCGCTCACGCAGGTCCGGCGGACGATCCGCTCGCCGTCCTCGACCGTGGGGTAGGCGCCGTCGCGGCCGAAGAGCGAGGGGACGTGGACGGTGAAGCCCGCGTCCCGCACCCACCGCGCCAGCCGCAGGACGTCCGGGCTGATGCCCGGCATCTCGGGCATCAGCACGACGGCGGGACCGGTACCCGCGACGTACACCGTCTTCACCACCCCGTCCACGTCCACGTACCGGCGGTCGAAATCGGTGATCGGGTCGTCGAGATGCCCGGCTTCGGGACGGTCGTCAGCGCCTGCGGCCTCGCCGACGCCCTCGTCAGGGCCGGTTGCCTCGTGCGTGCTGATGGAGTCGTTGATTTCCATGGGGACAGCGTGGCCGGGGGACGGACGGCGCGGGGAGAGGCCAGATCGCCATGTCCGGGGGTAATCTCGCCATCGGCGGCAAGCGGCGGGAGGCGAGCGTGGGCGCATTGCGGGTCGGCGTGCTGGCCTATCCGGGCTGCTTCGCGTCGGAGGTGTTCGGCGTCCCCGACCTGCTGACGATGGCCGGGCACGTCGCCGGTCCGGACCGCGCCGGGTACGAGGTGGCGGTGCTGTCGCCCCGCCGCCGCGTCGTCGCCTCCGGCGGCGTCGCGCTGGCCGTGGCCCCGCTCCGCGAGACCGACGTGCTCGTCGTCCCGGGGTTCGAGCTGCACCGGGCGCTCGACGTGGACGCGAGGCTGGCGGGGCTGGCCCCGGAGATCGCGGCGATCCGCTCGCACGCCGCGGGCGGCGGCGCCGTCGTCTCGATCTGCGTCGGGGCGTTCCTGCTCGCCGAGGCCGGGCTGCTGGACCGGCGCCGCGCCACGACGGCCTGGCTGTTCGCGGACGAGCTGGCCCGGCGCTGCCCGGACGCCGACGTCCGGTCCGACCTCCTGGTGGTCACCGATTCCGGGGTGACGACGACTGCGGCCTTCAGCGCCATGTACGACTTCGCGCTGCAACTCGTCCGGCGGCACAGCGGTGCCCGCGTGGCGCGGGCGACCGCGCGGATGGCGCTTGTGGACGACGCGCGCTCGTCCCAGGCCCCCTACGTCGACGCCCGCCTCCTTCCACAGCCCGGGCACGAGTTCTCCCGCAGGGTCATGCGGCGGCTCGACCAGAACCTCGCGGCCCGGTACGACCTCGCCGTGCTGGCGGAGGCGTTCAGCGTCAGCACCCGGACGCTGCTGCGGCGCTTCGCCCACGAGACCGGCCAGAGCCCCCTCGAGTACCTCCAGTCGGCCCGCGTCCGGCGAGCCCGCCACCTCCTGGAGACCACCGACCGGACGGTCGCCGCCATCGCCGCAGCCGTCGGGTACCGGGACCCCGGAACCTTCGCCGCCCTCTTCGCCAAGCACACCGGGCGGCGCCCGAAGGACTACCGCGTGGCCTTCGGGCGCCCCGCCGACTGACTGCGACGGGCCGGGCTCGAAAGCGAAAGGCCGGGGCCCGCGCGTCGCATCGCACGGACCCCGGCCCGGGGTTGGCTCGGCTCAGCCGGTGACGGGAAGGTCGCCGGGGACCGGGGTCGGGGCGGGGGCCTCGCCGGGCGGGGCCGGGGACGGCGTGGGCTTGCCCGGCTGCGACGGCTGGCCGGGCTGCCCGCCCCCGCCGCCGGCCTTGCCGCAGGTGGCGGACGCGATGCTGATCGTCTGGGTCTTGCCCGCCAGGGTCGCCGACACCTCGATGGCGGTGACGGTGAGGTTCCCGTCGTGCCCGCGGACCTGCTTGTTCAGCGTGACCGTGACGGCGCCGAGGCCCTTCAGGTCGGTGGTGACGGTGGTGTTGGGCGTCGCGCCGATCCGCAGCGCCCGGGTGCCGAGCGTCGCGTTCACCACGTTGGAGACGCCCTTGCCGTTCTCGCACATGGCGGTGACGGCGTGCGCGGCCAGGCCGAGCTTGGCCACCCGCACGTCGGCGACGGACGCGCGGCCGTGCCCGGCCCAGGCGGCGCCGTTCAGCAGGTGTGCCTCGATCAGCGGGTTGGCGGGCAGTTCGGCCGCGCTCTTGCGAACGGGCCGCTGCGCCGAGGACGCCACCGAGGACGTCGGCGGGACGACGACGGAGCCGGTGGCGGAGACGGCGACCGCCGAGCCGACGCCGCCGGGGGACGCGATCGGGGCGGCGGAGGCGGGGGAGGCCGACAGGCCGAACGGCAGGGCCAGCGCGCCGGCGACGGCCGCGCACTTGGTGAGTGCCTGCAAACGCACGGTTCTCTCCTTCAGGGGTTCGTATTCGCGGGGATGGTGGAAGTCGATGGGATGTCGAGGGCCGGTGGGACGGTGAGCGGTCCGGCCGCGGGGCCGGACGACCGGACGGCCGTCAGTCCGTGATCAGGACGGGCGTGCCGAGCGGAACCTTCGCGAGCCGCTTCAACGCGTCGGCGGGCACCCGGACGCAGCCGTGCGTGACGGCCCTGCCGAACACCGATCTGGTCGGCCAGCCGTGGAACGCGACCGTCCCGGGGCCGCCGCCGAAGCTGTCGAGGGTGGCGGAGTGCGCGCCGACGGGCAGGATCAGCGGGCTGTAGGTGGGCTTCTCAGGGGCGAGGGAGGCGAGCAGGAACGTCCGTCCTGTGGGCGTCGGCGTCTTCGGGGCACCGACCGCCACGGACCATGAGCCAACCTGGCGGCCGCCCTGGAACAGGGTCATCTTCCGGTCGCCGAGGTCGACGTTGACGGAGCTGGAGCTGCGCGCGGCCTTCAGGCCTGCGTCGGGGATCCAGCCGGTCACGCCGTTCGGGCGGCTCGGCAGCAGCACGCGCCGCCAGCCGGGGCGGCTCTCCACGACGGGCACCCAGGTGGGGCCCTTGAGCTGGGTGCTCGGCAGTTCGGCCACGGCGGGCGCGCCGGGTTTCGCCGACACCGGGACCGTGTCGTGCGGGTGCACCACGGTCCCGTCGCCCTTGGCGGACGGCGCGTCGTCCTTCGGCAGGTCGTCCAGCGTCGTGTACGTGGTGGCCTGGGGCAGCTTGTCCAGGCCCCCGGCGGGGGTCGCGCCGGCGGACGGCCCTTTGCCGCCTCCCCCGCATCCGGTCACGAGCAGGGCCGTCACCAGCAGGGCCGGTGCCGCCGTCAGGGCCGTCCGCCCGGCGGCGCGCGGTGGTTCGTCGCTCACGAAGACTCCAAGTGATCCCGCCGGAGATGGCTCCGGCTCGCCTCTGTGCCCGCTGTCTACGCACGAGGGGCCGCAGGGGTTGCACGGTGTGCGGGACGGATCGCACTGCGTACCGTTCGGCCGGCTTCGAAGAGGGCGACAGGACCGGGAACAAGCCGGGATTGACAGCTGTTTGAACCCTCAACTAACCTTCGACAAGTCGTTGAAGATTCAAGCATCACGGACGGAGTCACCATGAGCATCACCGCCGTTGCCCCCGGACTGACCGCAGGCACCTGGAACATCGACCCTGCCCACTCCGAGGTCACCTTCGTGATCCGGCACCTGATGACCAAGGTGCGCGGCACGTTCACCGACTTCACCGGCACCGTGCAGATCGCCGAGGAGCTTGCCGAGTCCACCGCCGTCGCGGAGATCCAGGTCGCCTCGATCGACACCCGCCACGCCGACCGCGACGCCCACATGCGCACGGCGGAGGTCCTGGACGTCGAGAAGTACCCGACCATGACGTTCGCGACCAAGGGCGTCCGCGAGGAGGGCGGCGAGTACCTCCTGGACGGCGACCTGACGATCAAGGGCGTCACCCGTCCGGTCACGCTCACGGTCGAGTTCAACGGCGTCGGCGAGGACCCCTGGGGCGGCACGCGCGCCGGCTTCTCCGCCGGGACCACCATCAGCCGCAAGGACTGGGGCATCGAGTTCAACGTCCCGCTCAAGGGCGACAAGGCCCTGCTCGGCGACAAGGTCGAGATCCAGTTGGAGATCCAGGCCGTCCGCGCCTGAGCATCCCCCCATCGCCGGAAGGGCCGCCCACCCGGGCGGCCCTTCCGCCGTTCCGGGGCGGGCCGCAAGCCAAGGCGCCTTCGCTCCGGAGCAGCCCGCCGTCCAGGGCAGCCGACCGTTTTGAGGCCCTCGCTCCGAGGGGCTGCCTCCCCAAGGAGGGCGCCGTTTCCTAAGCGGGCCGCTAGTCCAGTGGGAGGCGGAGGGCGAAGCGGGCCCCGGAGGGGTGGTCCTCGATCCGCAGCGTCCCGCCGTGGGCCTGGGCGATCTCGCGGGCGATCGCGAGGCCGAGGCCCGCGCCGCCGGCGTCGCGGCTGCGCGCGGTGTCCAGGCGGGTGAAGCGCTCGAAGACGCGCTCCCGGTCGGCGGGCGCGATGCCGATGCCGTCGTCGGTGACGACGAGCAGCGCCCGGCCGGCCCGCCTGCCCACCTCCACCGTCACGCGGGACTCGGCGTAGCGCTCGGCGTTGTCGAGCAGGTTGCCCAGCAGCCGGACGAGCTGCATGCGCACCCCCCGGACCATGACGCCGGGCGCGAGCTCGGTGACGATCTTCACCTCGAACGTGCGGCGGCCGACCTCGGCGGCGGCCAGCGCGGACAGGTCGAGCGGCTCCTGCACGGTGCTCCCGCCGGTGCCGATGCGGGCGAGCAGCAGCAGGTCGGTGACGATCGACTCCAGCCGGTCGGTGTCGCGCAGCGCCGACTCGACGACGCCCCGCAGGTCGTTGTCCTCCGGGTGCATCGAGGCGTCCTCCAGGTTGGCCCGGAGCCCGGCGATCGGGGTGCGCAGCTCGTGCGAGGCGTCCGAGGCGAACTGCCGCTGCCGCGCGACGGCCCGCTCCAGCCGGTCGAGCGTCTCGTTGGCGGTGCGGGCGAGCTGCGCGATCTCGTCCTGGCCCGGCGGCTGCGGCACCCGGCGGCTGAGGTCGGTGGCGCTGATCTCCGCGAGCTGGGCGCGGATCGCCTCGACAGGACCGAGGGTGCGCCCGACGACGTGCCAGGTGATCCACGCGGCGACGGCCGCCAGCAGCAGCACGCCCCCGCCGAGCACCGCCTCCAGCAGCCCGTTCACCAGATACGACGGCTGCCGCGCGGCCGCGTACACGACCACGGAGTCGGGCGCGGTGCTGACCCGGATCGCCTCGACCACGAGGCACTCGCGGTCCGGCCACCGGCCGCGGCACTCGGTGAAGTCCTGGACGCGCATGTTGCTCGGCGGCCAGAGTCTGCTCACCGGTGGTCTGTCCGTTCCGGGGGGTGTGGCATTCGTCACCCGCCCGCCGGGCTCCACGACCTGGATGAGGATCCGGCCGCGGGTGTCGTCGCGGATGACGCCCTCCAGCGTCCCGTCGCGGACTCCGCCGCTCACCCGCCGTGCGTCCACCTGCGTCCGGCGGAGCAGTTCCGCCTTGACGGCGCCGCGAACGGCGACGTCCGCGCCGATCGCGGTCACTCCGAGGGCCAGCGCGGCGATCACCGCGGCGACGAGCGTGTCCCTGGCCCGGATGGAGCGGGGGCGCATGCGCATGGGGCCTCCAGGACCGGCGTACCGGTTTCCCGGCGCGACGACACACGGTACCGGCCGGTCACGAAACGGGGAGCCCGAAACTTCGCGCCGTGTTTTCACCTTCGCCTACTGGGACATCCCGTTTTATGACGATTCCCTCCGGAGTACAGGGACGGACACATGGGCAGGGACGTGGCTTCGGTCGCCATCAGCGGTGAGGACCGGCGGCGGTATCGCGAGAAGGTGCGCAGGTGCCTCGACGTGCTGGCCCGCATGCTGGGCGAATCCCAGTTCGACTTCGAGCGCCCGCACATCGGCCTGGAGATCGAGCTCAACCTGATCGACTCGCTCGGCGATCCGCTGATGCGCAACGCGGACGTGCTCAAGGCGATCGCGGACCCTGCGTGGGCGACCGAACTCGGTCAGTTCAACCTTGAGATCAACATTCCGCCCCGCGAGCTCGGCGGGGAGGGCACCGGCGCCCTGGAGACGGAGGTCCGCGACCACCTCGCGCACGCCGACGACCGGGCCCGCGAGGTCGGCGGGCGGCTCGTCATGATCGGCATACTGCCCACCCTGCGGCGCACCGACATCGGCGAGGAGACCCTGTCGTCGAACGCGCGCTACAAGATGCTGAACGACGAGATCTTCGCCGCGCGCGGCGAGGAGATGCGCATCGCCATCGACGGCCCCGAGCCCCTGCGCATGCACACCGACACCATCATCCCCGAGGCCGCCTGCACCAGCGTCCAGTTCCATCTGCAGGTCAGCCCCGACGAGTTCGGCGCGTACTGGAACGCGGCCCAGGCCGTCGCGGGCGCGCAGGTCGCGATGGGCGCCAACTCCCCGTTCCTGTTCGGGCACCGGCTCTGGCACGAGACCCGCATCACCCTGTTCGAGCAGGCCACCGACACCCGTCCGGACGAGCTGAAGACGCAGGGCGTCCGGCCCCGGGTGTGGTTCGGCGAACGCTGGATCACCTCCGTCTTCGACCTCTTCGAGGAGAACACCCGCTACTTCCCGTCCCTGCTGCCGCTGTGCGACGACGAGGACCCCCGCGAGGTGCTCGACCAGGGCGGCATACCGGAACTCGGCGAGCTCACCCTCCACAACGGGACGATCTACCGCTGGAACCGGCCCATCTACGCCGTCGTGAAGGGCCGCCCGCACCTGCGCGTGGAGAACCGCGTCCTGCCCGCCGGGCCGTCCGTCGCCGACGTCGTCGCCAACGGCGCCTTCTACTACGGCGTCGTCCGGATGCTCGCCGAGGAGGACCGTCCCGTCTGGTCGCGGATGTCCTTCGCCACCGCTGAGGAGAACCTCCACCGCGCCGCCCGCGACGGCCTCGAATCGACCCTCTACTGGCCCGGCATGGGCGAGGTGCCCGCCTCCGAACTCGTCCTGCGCAAGCTGCTGCCGCTCGCCCACGAGGGCCTCGACCGCTGGGGCGTCGACCCCGCCCGCCGCGACCGCCTCCTCGGCATCATCGAGCGCCGCTGCGTCACCGGCCAGACCGGCGCCGCCTGGCAGATCAAGACCGTCCAGGCACTGGAGGAGGAGCACGGCATCGGCCGCCACGACGCCCTGCGCATGATGACCCGCGCCTACGTCGAGCACCTGCGCGACAACGAGCCCGTCCACACCTGGTAACCCGAGGATCTTCACAGCTCCCGCACAAATCACACTCGGCGCCCCCAAACCGTCCTTCTAGAGTCGGGTGCCGTGACCGAGAACGAGACGCGCGTCCTCATCGTGGAGGACGAGCCGACCATCGCGCGCGCGGTGGCCGACCGGCTGGCGGCCGAGGGGTTCGCCGTCGAGGTGGCCGCGGACGGGCCGGCGGCGGTCGAGCGCGCCCGCGCGTACGAGCCGCACATCGTCGTGCTGGACGTGATGCTCCCCGGGTTCGACGGCCTCGAGGTCTGCCGGCGCGTCCAGGCGGAGCGTCCCGTGCCGGTGCTGATGCTGACGGCGCGCGACGACGAGACCGACCTGCTCGTCGGCCTCGGCGTCGGCGCCGACGACTACGTGACCAAGCCGTTCAGCATGCGGGAGCTGGTGGCGCGCCTCCGCGCCGTGCTGCGCCGCGTCGAGCGGCCCGCGATGGACGGCGGCGACGGGCCGGTGCGCGTCGGGGACCTGGAGGTCGACCAGCGGGCCCGCCGGGTGCGCCGCGACGGCCGCGAGGTCCACCTCACGCCGACCGAGTTCGACCTGCTCGCGTGCCTGCTGCGCAACCGGGGGGCGGTGCTCACCCGCGCCGTCCTGCTGGAGCAGGTGTGGGACTGGGCGGACGCGTCCGGGACGCGGGTCGTCGACAGCCACGTCAAGGCGCTGCGCCGCAAGCTCGGGCAGGAGCTGATCCGGACCGTGCACGGCGTCGGGTACAGCCTGGAGGCCGCCCCGTGACCCGCACGGGGACCGCCCGCCCCGAGGGCGCCCGGCTCGCCCGCAGCCTGTGGGCACGGCTGCCCCGGCCGCTGGACCCGCTCCGGTCGATCAAGGTGAAGCTCGGCGTCGTGGTCGTCGTGACGGCGTGCGTCGCCGTGCTGATCGTGCTGTGGGGGTACCCGTTCGGGTTCCGCGCCCGGGAGACGATGCCCGTCGGCGTGCTGATCTCGCTTGTCGTGACCCAGCTGCTCGCCCACGGCATGACCGCGCCGCTGCGCGAGATGACGGCGGCGGCGCGGGCGATGGCGCGCGGCGACTACAGCCGCCGGGTCCGCGCCACCTCGCGCGACGAGGTCGGGGAGCTGGCGCAGGCGTTCAACCGGATGGCCGCCGACCTCGCCGAGGTCGACCGGCAGCGCCGCGAGTTCGTCGCGAACGTCTCGCACGAGCTGCGCACCCCCCTCAGCGCGCTGCGCGCCGTGCTGGAGAACGTCGCGGACGGCGTCACGCCCGCGACGCCGGACGTCCTGGAGACGGCCCTCGACCAGACCGAGCGCCTCGGACGGCTCATCACCCAGCTCCTGGACCTCTCCCGCGTCGAGGCGGGCGCGGCGGCCCTCGACGTGACCGACATCGACATCGCCGCGTTCGTGTCCGACGTCATCGCGGAGGCGCGGGCGGGCCGCCCCGACACGCTGTTCGAGGCGGACGTCCCGCCCCGCCTGCGCGCCGCCGCCGACCGCGACCGGCTCCATCAGGTCGTCGCGAACCTGCTCGACAACGCCGCCCGGCACGGCCCGGCCGGCCGCCCCGTCACCGTCACGGCCCGTTCCGCGAACCCTTCCGGTGGTCTGATCATCGAAGTAGCCGATGAGGGACCAGGCATTCCACCCGAGGAGCGCGCCCGCGTGTTCGAGCGCTTCTCCCGCGGCTCCGCGCCGGGCACCGGCACCCCCGGCGGCGGCACCGGGCTCGGCCTCGCCATCGCCAACTGGGCCACCGAACTGCACGGCGGCGACATCACCGTCATGGACACCCCCACCGGCTGCCGGATCCGCGTAGTGATCCCCCCGATCCCCGGAGACCCCCGATGACCGACCACCCCACGAACCCGTCCGACGACCCGCCGCCCGCCAACCCCCCCGAACCCGGCACCGCCCCCGCCCCGGAGCCGCCTCCCAGCACCCCACCCCCGCCCGCCACGCCGCCCGAACCCACCGCCGACACACCTTCCACACCACCCGCGGCTTCCGCACCCGGCGGGGCCTCCGCGCCCGGCGCGGCTTCCACCCCCGGCGCGGTCTCCACCCCCGGCGGGGCTTCCGCACCCGGTGCGGGTTCCGCGCCCGGCGGGGCTTCCGCGCCCGGTGCGGGTTCCGCGCCCAGCGGGGCTTCCGCGCCCAGTGCAGGTTCCGCGCCCGGCGGGGCTTCCGCGCCCGGTGCGGGTTCCGCGCCCGGCGGGGCTTCCGCGCCCGGTGCGGGTTCTTGGGACTGGCCTGCGCCTTCAGCGCCTGGGGCGGGTGGGGCGTTCGGGCCGCGTGCGGGGGGTTATCCACCGCCTCGGTATCCGGTGGGGACGGGGGGTCCGCCGCCGCGGCCCGTCGTTTACAAGCCGACCAAGCTGGAGCAGGCGATCGTCGGGTGGAAGAGGCCGGCGCGGCCGATGTCGGGGGCGCTGGCCGCGGGCGCGCTCGTCACGGCGTTGATCGGCGCGGTGACGCTCGGCCCGTCGATGGCGCACGGCCTCGGCGTGGGCGTGCTCATCACCGCGACGGCCGTCGCCTACGTGGCGGCCGCGGCGGCGTGGTCGGCCGGGCGGGGGATGCGCGCCGCGTCCGGCGGGCGGCGCGGGCTCGCGTCGGTCAACCGGACCGGGGCGGCGTTCCTCCTGCTGTCGGTGGGGCTGGCCGCGACCGCCGCCTACCGAGACGCCGACTGGGTCGTCGTCCCGGCGCTGCTGCTCGCCGTCGCCGTGGGCTCCTACGGGACGTCCGGCGGACGGTCCTGGGCGGAGGTCCTGTTCGGCGGCCTCGCCGTCATCCCGGCCGTCGGCTGCATGGTGCCGTGGACGACGCGCGGCGCGTACGGCGCGCTGACGTCGGGGCGCGGCAACGCGTGGCCGATCCTGCGGACGGGCATGATCGCGGGCGGGCTGGTCGCCGTGTTCGGCGCGCTGTTCGTCGGCGCGGACGCCGCGTTCGGCAGCCTGGCGTCCGGGCTCGTCCCGGAGATCTCGCCCGGCACCGTCGTGGTGTACGGGTTCGCGGGCGTCCTCACCCTGATCCTGGCGTGCTCCGCCGCCTTCCTCGGGCAGGCGCCGCCGCCGCTGCACCTGCTGAGGCCGGAGCCCGGCAAGCCAGCCGGGCGCTGGTCGTGGGCCGTGCCGATCGCGGCGCTCGACCTGCTCTTCCTGCTGTTCTGCGCGATCCAGGCCGGCGTCTTCCTCGCCGACGACAAGGACGAGCTGCTCCGCTCGACCGGTCTCACCTACGCCGAGTACGCCCGGCAGGGGTTCTTCCAGCTCGTCGTCGCGACGGTGCTCGTGCTGGCGGTCGTCGCCGTCGCCAAGCGGTACGCGCCGTCCGGCGGCAAGGGCGACCGCGTCACGGTCCAGACCCTGCTGGGGCTGCTGTGCGCGCTGACCCTCGTCGTCGTCGCGGTCGCGCTGCGCCGGCTGTACCTGTACGAGGAGACCTACGGCTGGACGAGGCTGCGCCTGTGGGTGCACGCGTTCGAGCTGTGGCTCGGCGTCGTCGTGGCGATGGTCGCGCTCGCCGGCGTCCTCCGGGGACGTGTCGCGTGGCTGCCCAGGGCGGTCGCCGGGAGCGGCGCCGCCGCGATGATCGTCCTCGCGCTGGTCGGCCCGGACGGGTTCATCGCCGAGCACAACGTCGCCCGGTACCGGCAGACCGGCAAGATCGACGTCGGCTACCTGCGGAACCTGTCCGCCGACGCCGTCCCGGCCCTGGACCGGCTGCCCGAGCCGCTGCGCTCCTGCGCGCTGCGCGAGATCGCCTACGACCTCGAGGACGACGAGCCCGCGATGAGCGCCAACCTCGCGCGCGACCGGGCCCGCGCCGTCCTCGGGGAGCGCCCCGCCGACGACTCGGCCGACTGCTCCACTATCCGGTCCGATCGATGGTGAGCAGGGCGTACGCGGCGAGGGTCGAGTCGTCGGTGATGCGGCCCTCGCGGATGAGCGCCTTGAACTCCTCCTCGCTCACCCACTTCTGCCGCATGTCCTGCTCCTCGGGCTCCCGGTCGGCCTCCCCGGCCTCCAGGTCGGACGCGACGAAGATGGTGAAGCCCTGACCGCTCGTCCCGTGGGAGCAGTTCAGGTAGCCGAGGCGCCGCAGCGTCCCGGCGCGCAGCCCGGTCTCCTCGGCCAGCTCGCGCCGGGCGAGCTCCTCCGGGTCGGCCTCCCGCCGGCCCGGGAGCGCGCCCTGCGGGAAGTTCCAGGTGCGCTTGCCGATCGGGTAGCGGTACTCCTCGACGAGGTGGAAGCCGTCGCCCTCCACCGGGATGACCAGCACGAAGTCGGGCTTGTCGACGACCCCGTAGATGCCGCGCGAGCCGTCCAGCCGCTCGACCTCGTCCTCCCGGACGACCATCCAGGGGTTCTCGTACACCACGCGGGACGAGACCTGCCGGACCGCGGGCCGCTCGTCCCCGCTCATGCGCCCGCCCCGTAGCGGTAGACGAGTTCGTGCCGGTCGCCGACCACCACCCGGTGGGTGGCCTCGACGACCCGGTCGTCCTGGTCGTAGGCGCGCCGCCACAGCGTCAGGACGGGCTGGTCGGACCCGATCTCCAGCGTCCGCTGCTCGTCCACGCGGGGCAGCCGGCACGTCACCGACTCCTCGAAGGTGACGCGGAAGCCCGCCTCCTCCAGCCGCGAGTAGATGCCGCCCGGGCCCGTGTCGACCTGGCGCAGCACCGGGATCCTCTCCACGATCTCCAGGATCACCCAGGTCGTCGCCGTCTGGACGGGCGGCTCCCCCTCCACGCCCTGGACGCGCGCCCGCTCCAGCACCCGCGTCCCGACCGGGACGTCGAGGCGGGGCGCGAGCCGCTCGTCGGCCTCGACCTCGGCGACGGTCGTCCGGGTGAACGGCGTGCGGCCGTCCCGCCGCGCCGACACGTGGAACCCGCGCCACTCTCCGACCTGCCGAGTGATGTCGGCCGCCGCGCGCCGCACCCGCGGAGCCGTCCGCACCTGCGCGCCCGCGCCGTGCCGCAGCTGGACGAGCCCCTGGTCGGCCAGCAGCCGCAGCGCCCGCCGGACGGTCGAGCGGTCGGCCTCGTAGGCGCGCGCCAGTTCGCGCTCGGACGGCAGCCAGGCGGCGGGGTCCAGTTCGCCCTCGACGATGCGGGCGGCGAGCGCGTTGCTGATCGCCTGTGCCTTCGTGGGGGGTCGCGGCATACCAGATCCTGCTCCAGGTCGGTGCATTGACCTCATACCGTACAGATCCCACTTGCGCCCGCACCCTCTTGGGGTTGCGGCTAACGCATTGTGGCCAGTGTTTGGTGGTTCTATGGTAGACCTACCATAAACCGACCGAGGGAGCCCCGCTTCATGTCGGCGACCATGTGCATGCCCGGCTGGCACAGTGAACGCTCGGACGGCGGCCTGCGCGCGACCCGCGTCACCCCCCTGTCGGACTACCAGCTCCTCAACGGCTGCCTGGAGGAGATCGTCGCGACCGACGAGGGCGAGCTGTGGCTGCTCTGCGACGCGCAGACCCGGCTGGCCGAGCGCGTCGCCACCGCCGAGCGGCTGCGGGCCGCCCGCCGGAGCTGATCAGCTCCGGCGGAGGCTGACGACCTCGCCCGCGTCCCCGACCGCCGCGCGGGCCGGCGGCATGAGCCGCTCCCCCGCGTTGTCGGCCAGCAGCGCCCGGGCGCGCAGCACGATCTCCAGGTCGAAGCGCAGGTCCGGGTCCAGCAGCTGGTCGCCGAACAGCTCCTCCAGCTGGCGCAGCCGGTACCGGACGGTCTGCGGGTGGACGTGCAGCCGCATCGCGACCTCGTTGGCGTTGCGGCCCGACTGCAGCCACGCCAGCAGCGTCTCGGCGAGCCGGTCCTGCTGGCTGGCCCGCAGGTGCGCGAGCGGCGCGAGCCGCAGGTCGGCGAGCGAGGTGATGAGCCCCTCGTCCTGGAAGAGGATCAGCGTGGACATGTGCTCCACGCTGCGGATCACGCCGCTGTCCGCCTCGATCACGCCGCGCTGGACGAGGCAGAGCGTCTTGCACGCCCACTGGATCGAGCGCGCCGCCTCCGTCAGCGGGACGGTCGGGCCGACCACGGCGAGCGTCCCGGACAGGGCGCGGTCGACGAGCTTGGCGCGGCCGGGGCCGTCCGGGTCGGGGATGATCAGGCTGGGGGTGCGGCGGGTCAGGTCGGCGAGCACGTCCGGCGGGAACGCGGGCTGGCGCGTGTCGGCGTGGTGGCGGCCGAGCGCGACCGCGGCGACCGTCCGCGGGACGGGCCAGTGGGCGGCGGCGGCGAGATCGGCGATCGCCTCCTGCGCGGCCGGCGGATCGGCGAACAGCAGGTCGAGCAGGCGCTTGCGGCGGCGCTGCATCTCGCCCGCGACGGCCGCCTTGGCCTGCGAGAAGCCCTCGGCGGCGGCGTGCGCCAGCTCGTCCTGGAACTGCATCAGGACCTCGCCGACGGCGCCGAGCGTGCGCGGCGGCACCTGCAGGGCCTCGGCGCCCTCGGTCATCCGGCGCCACGCCACCATGCCGCCGACCCGCATCGCCGTCTGCATCGCGTCGAGGCTGCGCCCCTCGCCCGCCTCGCCGCGGCCGATGGCGCGGAAGAAGTCGGTCACCGGAGCGGGATCATGGCCGGGATCGGACACCCGTTCCACGAAGAAGTGGAGCACGCGCTCGACGGCGAGCCGGAGGGTCCCCGAATAGGAGCCGTCCCCCGGCCGGTCGTACTCCCTGACGCGCGTCTGAATCTCCTGGATCATGTCGTCCGCCACCTCGTCGAGATGGGGTCGCATGTGATCCGCCAGTTCCCTCGGCAGATCCGCCCACGGGCGCCCGCTGGTGGTCGAACCGTCGTCCGCCACAGAACCTCCCAGCTCCGTCCCCCTGCGTTGCGCGCCGTTCACACGGGGTAATTACTTACTTATGGGACCTGTGTGGGGCAAATCATGACCCGTGACGGGCCCGGGGCGCAAAGTCTAGGTCGATTTACGACCAGCTTCGGCCGGGAGGATGAAGAGATTTCCACAGTCCCGGGCTCCTCCGGCCGAACGGAGGGAAGCGGTTCCGTGACTTCGCCGAGACACGCTTGATCAACCGGACGCGCATGCTGGGAACCGGACCCGGCGCGGGCGCGCCGGTCGAGGCGGCCGCGCCCGCCGGCGCCGGGCCGGATGGCGCGCACTCGACCCGGAAGGCAGGTGAAGGTGCCGCCCGGTGGCGTGGGCGGGTCGGCCCGGCCGGACGGGACCGGCAAACGTGTTCGCATACTTCGTCCGGCGCCTCGTCGGCGCCTTCGTCATGCTGCTGCTGATCACCCTGGTGACCTTCGGCGTCTTCTTCTGGATCCCGAAGCTGGCCGGGCAGACCAGCGACCAGATCGCCGCCGCCTACGTCGGCCGGGCCGCGACCCCCGACGCGATCGAGGCGACCAGGGAACGGCTCGGCCTCGACAAGCCGGTCGTGGTCCAGTACGGGAACTACCTGAAGTCGATTGTCGCGGGTACGGACTACGACGCCGGGCCCGTCACCGACCACTGCCCGGCGCCGTGCCTCGGCTACTCGTTCCGCAGCAGCCAGCCGGTCCTCGGCACGCTGCTGGACCGCGCGCCGGCGACCCTGTCGCTGGCCTTGGGCGCGGCGCTCCTCTGGCTCGCCGGCGGCATCGCCACCGGGGTCCTGTCGGCCCTGCGCAGGGGATCGGTATGGGACCGGACGGCCATGATCATGGCGCTGGGCGGCGTGTCGCTGCCCATCTACTTCACCGGCCTGGTCTCGCTCGCGCTGTTCTCCTACACCCTGAAGATCTTTCCCGGCGGGGGCAGCTACCGGCCCCTGACCGACGATCCCGTGACGTGGTTCGAGGCCCTGGTACTGCCCTGGGTGACGCTCGCCTTCCTCTACGCGGCCATGTACGCGCGGCTCACGAGGGCGGGCATGCTGGAGACGATGAACGAGGACTACATCCGCACCGCCCGCGCCAAGGGGCTCCCGGAGACGTTCGTCGTCACCAGGCACGCGCTCCGCGCCTGCCTGACCCCCATCATCACGGTCTTCGGCCTCGACCTCGGACTGCTCCTCGGCGGCGCGGTACTGACCGAGAACACCTTCAGCATCCCCGGCCTGGGCCAGCTCGCGCTCACCTCGGTGAAGAGCGGCGACCTACCGATGGTGCTGGGCGTAACCCTGCTGACGTCCGCCTCGATCGTCCTGCTCAACCTGATCGTCGACCTGCTCTACGCGGTAATAGACCCCCGCGTAAGACTGGGCTGACCCCACCGCCACGCGGGCCCCCGCCCGCCGACGACGCCGACTCACACGTCAGCTGAAGAGGTCTTCAGCCGTGTCGGCACTCACGGCACGCTGGATCCAGCGCTCGATCTGCTCGAGGTCGGTGCACCCCTCGACCCGCCGGCGAACGTCCTCCGGAACACGGAGCCCGCGCGCCTCCAGCATGAGCAGAAGCGCCTTGGCTTCCCCTTGGGCGCGGCCCTCGGCGCGGTGGCTGATGGCGAACTCTGACTGCCACTCGTAGTCCTCGAGCTTCACGGTCTCCTCCATGAGTTTGCGGGCGGCGTCAGAGAACCGCGACATTACGTAGTCACGATAGGCGCCTCACTCGGGCCGTGAGTTGGCTTCACCGCCACCACCAGCTCGCCACCTACCCTCCACAAAATGCGCCGGAAATTCCCGACAACCCGCACAGCGACGGAACCTCGCACGTGCCTACCTCACGAACTCGCCGCGTGATAGCGTTCGATGCATATAGCGTTCGATGCATGGAGCTGTATGACGTCGAGATCGAGCCCGAGGTCCGCAGGTGGCTGGACTCGCTCACCGACCGAGACTTCGGTCGGGTCGAGTGGTTCGTCGCGCTCCTCGCCGAGAACGCCGGGATCTTAGGCGAGCCGTGGTCAAGGCATCTCGGCGAGGGACTCAGGGAACTTCGCATCCATTTGCACCCAGCCGAGGTCCGGATCACGTATTGGCTCGCCTCCGACCGTCGGATCGTCCTGCTGACGATCTTTCACAAGACGCGGGAGCGGGAGCTCGCCGAGGTAGAGCGTGCTCTGCGCGCGCGCAAACAATGCGAAGCAGAGCACGGCCATGCACAGGAGGACTACATCAGGGAGGTGTGAGATCGTGACACAGCAGGACAGCCCGCACGACAGATGGGTGCCTGGCGCGGGCCGCGACAACGATGAGGTGCGTGCCGGGCGCGAAGAGGCACGCCTCGCCTTCGAGTTGGGCAATGCGGTCCGGCAGCGCCGTCTTGCCTTGGGGCTGACGCAAGCTGAACTCGCCAAAAGGGCCGGCCTGACTCAGCCCGCTCTCTCACGCTTGGAGTCGGGCGGCCCGACCCCCACGATCGGCGTCCTCGACCGTCTCGCGCACGCGCTTGGAGCCAGGCTCAAGGTGGAGTTCACCGACGCGGCGTGATCGCGGCGGTCAGGGCAGTAGGTGGTTTAGGAGGAGGTAGGCGCCTAGGGCGGTCATGGCGGCGCCGGAGAGGCGGGTTAGGGTTCGGGCGGCCTTGGGGTGGGCGGCCGAGGCCGTGCGGGTCAGGGTGCCCAGGCAGAGGTAGAAGGCGGCGCAGGTCGTCATGAAGGTCAGGCCCAGGACGCCGAGTTGGGCGGGGACGGGCCAGGCGTAGCGCGGGTCGGTGAACTGGGGCAGCAGCGCCAGGAAGATCAGCAGGCCCTTGGGGTTGAGGCCGCTCACGCCGATGCCGCGCAGGAAGACGGTCCAGTCGGTGCCGGCGCCCGCGCGGGGTTCCAGGGTGGACGGGTGGGCGAAGGTCGTCGCGCCGTGCCAGATGAGGTAGAGGCCGCCGACCACGGTGAGGACGGTCAGGGCGGACGGGGAGCCGGCGACCAGCGCGCCGACCCCGGCCGCGACGATCACGGTGATCGCGGCGTAGCCGGTGACCAGGCCGCCCACGGCGGGGACGACCGAGCCGCCGCGCAGGCCGGCGCCGATGGTGAAGGCCCAGTCCGCGCCCGGGACGATGATGAGCAGCGTCGCGACGGCCCAGAACGCCAGTACCGATCCCGTTGCCATCGCATCCCTCCCCTGGCGGCGGCCATTACAGGGAGAATACGGTTGAATTGGCGGAAAGTGATTCCAACTTTTGCCAGGTAAAGCCGTATTTGTGGAAGGATCTGCTTCGTGGACGCCATCGACCGGCAGATCCTTGCCGTGCTCCAGGAGGACGGCCGGCTGACGGTCACCGAGCTCGCGGCGCGCGTCGGGTTGAGCGTCTCGCCGTGCCACCGGAGGCTGCGGGAGCTCGAGCGCGACGGGACGATCCGCGGGTACCGCGCGGTGGTGGACGCCGCCGCGCTCGGTTTGACCTTCCAGGCGCTGGTGTTCGTCACCATGCGGCAGGAGGACCGCGACACGCTGCTCGGCTTCGAGGCGGCCGTCGCGCGCGTTCCCGAGGTGGTGCAGGCCCAGCGGCTCTTCGGGGACCCCGACTACCTGCTGCGCATCGTCACCGCCGACCTGAAGGCCTACCAGGAGTTGGAGGACGACGTCCTCGCCGCGTTGCCGGGCGTGCAGCGGTTGAACTCCACGCTCGTGATGAAGCACGTCGTGAACGACCGGCCGCTGCCCACCTGAGCCGGCGCGGCATGGGAAGGGACGGGCCCCGCGCCGGGCCCGTCCCGCATTCGCGCGTCAGCGGCGGTAGAGGTTCAGCTTCTCCTCGCCGATGCGCTCGCGGAGCGCCGGGTCGTCGACGCCCTGGCCCTCGGCGGTGGCGCCGCACAGGACGGCGACCTTGCCGATGTGCTGGTTCGTCTGGACGGCCCGGGTGGCGTCGCCCGCCTGCTCCAGCGGGAAGACCGTCGACAGGGTCGGGTGGATCATGCCGAGGCTGAAGAGGCGGTTCACCTCGACGGCCTCGTGGTAGTTGAAGCCGTGCGAGCCGATGATGCTCTTCAGCCGCATCCACAGGAACCGGTTGTCGTACTCGTGCCGGTAGCCGGTGGACGAGCCGCAGGTGACGATCTTGCCGCCGCGCTTGGCGACGTAGACCGACGCGCCGAACGTCTCGCGGCCGAGGTACTCGAACACGATGCCCGGGTCCTCGCCGACGAGGCGGCGGATCGCCTCGCCCAGCATCCGGCCGGCCTTCGGGTGCCGGAGGCCCTGCTCGCCGAGCTCCAGGTCGTTGCGGTTGATGACGTGCTCGCAGCCCTGCGACCGGACGATCTCCGCCTTCTCCTCGGAGGAGACCACGGCGACCGGGATGCCGCCGCCGTTCTTGACGAGCTGCGTCGCGAACGAGCCGAGCCCGCCGGTCGCGCCCCAGATCAGGACGACGTCGCCCTGCTTCATGCGGGCGCCGTGCGTCCCGACGAGCATCCGGTAGGCGGTCGCGGCGCACAGCGTGTTCGACCCGGCCTCCTCCCACGTCAGGTGGGCGGGCTTGCGGATCAGCTGGTTCGCCTTGACGATGCAGTACTCGCCGAGCGACCCGAAGTTCGTCTCGAAGCCCCAGGCGAGCTGGCTCTCCGACATCATGCCGTCGTCGTAGGAGCCGTGGTCCTCCTCGTCCACGTAGGACGGGGAGAGGACGACCTTGTCGCCGACCTTCCAGCTCTTCACGCCGCTGCCGGTGCGCACGACGACGCCCGAGCCGTCCGAGCCGAGGATGTGGTACGGCAGGTCGTGCCGGGCGCCGTACCAGCCCTGCCGGCCGAACTTCTCCAGGAACGCGAACGTCGGGACCGGCTCGAAGATCGCCGACCAGACGGTGTTGAAGTTGATCGCGGCGGCCATCACCGCGACGACGCACTCGTCGGGCGCCAGCTCGGGCATCTCGACCTCGCCGACGTGCAGGGAGCGGCGCACGTCCTTGTCGGTCTGCCCCTCGAAGATGCCCACCTCGTCCTTGCGGGTGAACGCCGCGCGGAAGCGGGTCGGCAGGTCGATCTCCTGCAGCTCGGGGCCGCTCGCGCCGGACCGGACGGCGTCGAGCAGGGGATGGGACGGGCCGGGGTGGGCCATGGGTGTGTCCTCCGTGGAACGGGTACGGGACGCGGCCCTCAGCGGGCCGTGATCGGCGCCCGGACGGCGTCGCTCTCCCGCCGTCCGGAGAGCCGGGCCTCCAGGTGCGCGGCGAGGACGCCGACACCGGGCGGATCGAGCAGGTTGAGATGGTGCGCCCCGGGGATCGTGACGATCTCCAGGTCGGCGCAGAGCCCGCCGAAACCGTTGGTCCCGTCGAGCACATAGCGCGCATCCCGGACGGCCCAGGGGGTCTCCTCGGGCGCGTAGTAGAGGATGACGTGCCCGTCGTAGGGCTCCGGCTTGTACGCCTCCAGGGAACGGGTGTCCTGGTGGGACGTGAGCTGGTGGGTGAGCGCCGCCGGGGGGATGTAGTCCACCAGCGGAGCCGCGCGCTCCATGACCAGAGCGAACTGCGACTCCTCGTCCAGCCCGGACAGCTCCTCGTAGGTGAGGGAGACCTCCAGGCCGTACGTCTCGTTGATGTAGTCGGCGAAGGCGGAGAAGCGGCGGGCGAGCGTGTCGGACTCGTCGTCCACCGCCAGCGGGAGGCCGGCGTCGAACAGCGCGACGAACTCGACCTCGCGCCCGGCCGCCTTCAGCTGCCGCGCCGTCTCGTAGGCGAGGACGCCGCCGAACGACCAGCCGCCGAGCCGGAACGCGCCCTCCGGCTGCGCCTCCAGCAGGTGCCGGACATAGCGGGCGGCGCGCTCCTCGACCGGCGGCGCGTCCTCGAACCGCTCCAGCCCGTACACCGGCTGGTCGTCCCCGAGCAGCTCGATGAGCTGGCGGTAGCAGGCGGTCGTGCCGCCGGCCGGGTGCGCGATGTAGATCGGCCGCCGGTCCCCGGACGGCTTGAGCGGACGGACCGTCTGCCGAGCCGCCTCCTCGTCGGCCGCCCTGATGTACTCGGCGACGTTCTCCGCGGTCGGCGTCTCGAACAGCTCCCCGCGGGTGACCTCGGCGCCGAGCTCCTGCGTGACGAGCGCGACGACCCGGTCGGCCTGGTGGTCCTGCCCGCCGAGGTCGGCGAAGAAGTCGGCCGTGACGCCGACGCGGTCGAGGCCGAGGACGTCCTCGAAGATGCGGACGGCGAGGCGCTCGGCGGCGTCGCGCGGCATGACGTACCCGGACTCGGCGTTCGAGACCGCGGTGGGCGCGGGGGCGTCGGCCAGGCCGAGCTCACCGGCCGCCCACTCCTCGAACACGTTCACGCTGGCGCCCTGGAGCAGCACCGACGCCGGGACGGTCAGCCCGAGGTCGTGCTCGACGCCGCTCTTGATCCGGACCGCGACGAGGGAGTCCAGGCCGAGGTCGGTGAGCGGGACGGCCGGGTCGAGGCGCTGCGGGTCGAAGCCGAGCACGGCCGCGATCCGGTACCTGACCTGCGCGGCGATCATCTTGCGGGCGGTGGCCGGGTCGAGGTCCTTGAGCGCCTCCACGCCGGGCCAGTCGCCGCCGTCGTCGGCGCCCTGTTCGTCCGCCGCCGCGGTGAGCGCGGCGAAGTACGGCATGTTGCGGATCTCGGGGAACAGCCCGACGGCCGTGGCGGGGTCGAAGCGCAGCACGCCCGTCGCCGCCCTGCCGTGCACGAGGAGCGCCTCCAGCGCCTCCGCGCCCTCCGCCGGGCTGATCGGGTCGATCACGGTGACCGACGTCTCGGCGGCCCCGCCGACCTGGGACCAGGTGCCCCAGTTGATGGTGGTTCCGGGGCGCCCGTTCGCGCGCCGGTACGCGATGAGCGCGTCGATCGCGGCGTTCGCGGCGGCGTAGGCGGCCTGCCCGGGCGAGCCGAGCAGCGCGGCGGCCGACGAGTGCGTGACGAACCAGTCGAGATCGAGGTCCCAGGTGGCCTCGCTGAGCCGCCGGGCGCCCTCGACCTTCGCAGTCCACACCCTGTGGAGATCGTCCGGGCCGAGG
Organism: Actinomadura sp. NPDC000600; assembly: GCF_040492135.1. NCBI lineage: Bacteria > Bacillati > Actinomycetota > Actinomycetes > Streptosporangiales > Thermomonosporaceae > Actinomadura > Actinomadura sp. NPDC000600. The sequence goes on along the minus strand of NZ_JBEUPD010000003.1, from coordinate 297,598 downwards.
TCGGCGATGAGCCGGTCGTCGATCGCGCCCGCGCCGTGCACCACGCCGCACAGCCTGGCGCCGCCCTCCTGGGCGACCCGGACAAGCCGCTCGGCCGTGCCGGGCTGGGCGATGTCGCCGAGCACGACGCCGACGTCCACGCCGTCCTCGCGCAGGCGGGCGATCACCTTCTCGGCATCGGCGTCGGGGCCGCTCCGCCCGGACAGGACGATGCGCCCGGCCCCCCGGTCGGCCAGCAGCCGCGCGGTGACCAGGCCGATCCCGCCGTACCCGCCGGTGATGACGTACGCGCCGCCGCGCCGGACGACGCGCTTCCTCCTGGCCGGCGTCTCCGGAAGGGCGGCCTGCGCGAGGCGCGCCACCTGCCGGGTGCCCTCGCGCCAGGCGACCTCGCGCGCATCGTCGCCAGCGAGGAGTTCCGCGACGAGGTCCGCCGGACGGTCGACGTCCACATGGGTGGCGCGCTGGACGGTGCGTTCGAAGGCCAGCACCCTGGTGAGCGCGCTGACGAAGCCGTGGCCGGGCACGCCCTCGCCCGCCAGAGGCAGCACGGTGCGGGTGGCGACGTAGAGGCGGGGGCCGTCCGGCAGCGAGCGGCTCACCCCGGCGACGGCGAGGACCAGTTCCTCGTCCACGAGATCGGCGGACGGGACGAGCACCACGCCCTCGACCGGCTCTTCCATGGCCGGGTGGTCGTCCGGCGGCCGGTTCGTCGGCCGGTGCCGGATGACGCGCTTCCCGCGCTCCTCCAGCCCGGCGGCCGTCGCGTTGCCCAGCGCGTCGTCCTCCTCGGCCAGCACCAGCCAGGTGCCGCCCTCGGACGGCTTTGCGTCCTCCGGAAGGGGAGCCTCGTCCCAGACGAGTTCGACGAGCTTGTCGGCGAGCGGGACGGGGACGTCGTGGCGCTCGACCCGGCGGAGCACGATCCCGGTCGCCTCGGCGAGGACCTGCCCGTCGGCCGCCAGCAGCACGACAGAGCCCGTCACCCCGCCCTCGTCGCGGACGACCTTGGCCTGGACGTGGCCGCCGCGATGCGTCGGCCCGAACACGCGGAGGCTGCCGATCGTCTCGGCCCGCCAGACGCCGCCGTCGCCGCCCGCCGCCTCGTCCGACAGGACGGCCAGGCAGCGGTCGAAGACCTCCGGGTGCAGCCTGTAGTGGCGGCTGCCGCGCTCGGCGGCGGCGACCTCCGTGGCCGCGCCCGGCCCGGACGCGGCGGGGGGACGGCGGTCCTCCCCGACGTCCGCGCTGGCCAGCCGCACCCACGTGCCCGCCGGGGTCAGCGCGTGGACCTCCACCCGCTGCTCCGCCTCGGTGAACGTCGTCGTGACGGTCGTGTGGTCGGCGAGCGCGAGGGGCCGCTCTATCCACAGGCTGTTGACGCGGACGTCCTCGGTGCCGAGCGCGTCGGCCCCGGCGGCGAGGGCCATCTCCGCGAACGCCGCCACCGGCAGCGCGTGCAGCCCGTGGACGGCCGCCGCGCGCAGCCACGGCTGCGCGGCGAGCCCCACGTCGGCGCGCCAGGCGTGCCGGTCCTCGCCGGGAAGCTCCACATGCGCGCCGAGCAGCGGATGCTCGTCGTGCTTGGCCGACGTGCGGGCCGACAGGTCGACCCAGTGCCGCTCGTGGCGCCAGGGCGACTGCGGGACGTCGACGACCCGGCCGTCCGCGGGCCCGCCGATCGTGTGCCCGTGCGCGGCCAGGGTGGCGAGCTGCGCGTGGAACGTCAGCGTGTCGTCGGTCTCCTGGCCCTTCGGCGCCCGCTTGAGCGTGTGGGTGACGAGCGCGCCCGTCCCCTCCAGCGTCTCGCCGACCGCGTGGGCCAGGATCGGGTGCGCGTTGACCTCGACGAACGCCCGGAACCCGTCCTCGGCGGCGGCCGCCACCGCGTCCGTGAGCCGCACCGCGTTGCGCAGGTTCGCGGCCCAGTGGTCGACGCCGAGGCCGGCCGCGGAGTCGAGGTGGGCGCGGGGGTCGTCGAGGGCGGTGGTGTAGAGCCTGATGCCCTCGGCGAGCGGGGTGCCCGGCTCGGCGCCCACGTCGGCGAGGAGCTCGCGCAACTCGGGCAGGAGCGGGTCGACCTGGGGCGAGTGGCCGGCGCCCTCGGCCTGCACCATCCGGGCGAGCCTGCCTTCGGCCTCCGCCCGCTTGACGATCTCGGCGACCTGGTCGGCGTCGCCGGTCACGACGGTCTGCTTCGGCGAGGAGTGCACGGCCGCGTAGACCTCGGGCAGGCCGCCGGCGAGGCGGGCGACCTCCGCGGCGGACGCGCCGAGGACCGCCATCGCGCCGCCGCCGACGAGCCGCGTCAGCAGGCGGGACCGGCGGCAGATGACGCGGACGCCGTCCTCCAGGGTGAGCGCGCCCGCGACGACGGCCGCGGCGACCTCGCCCATCGAGTGGCCGACCACCGCGCCGGGCGTGACGCCGTAGGACCGCCACATGCGGGCGAGGGCGATCTGGATCGCGAACAGCACCGGCATCGTGTCGGCCGGGCCTTCCGGCTTGCGGCCCTCTTCGAGGAGCGCCCACAGGTCGGGGCCGCCCTCCTCGGCGAACAGGCCGTCCAGGTCGTCGATCGCTTCGGCGAACGCGGGCTCCTCCTCCAGGAGCCGCTGCGCCATGCCCGCGCGCTGCGCCCCGTACCCGGAGAACACCCACACGGGACGGCCCGGCGCTCCGAGCGCAGTGCCCGTCACCACACCCGGGTGGGGGCGCCCCTCGGCGAGAGCGGTCAGCCCTTCGACGAGCCCGGCGCGGTCCCTGGCGGCGACGGCGGCGCGGGCCCGTCCCCGGCCGGCGCGCCGGTGCAGGGTGCGGGCGACGTCGGCGAGCTTCACGTCCTGGTTCGGGAGCCACTCGGCCAGGAGGGCCGCATGGTCGCGGATGCGGTCGTCGCTGGTGTCGGAGAGGGGGAACGTCCTGACCACGGCCGGGTGGGCGCTCGTCTCCTGCGCGGGCGCCTCTTCCAGGACGACGTGCGCGTTCGTCCCGCCGAAGCCGAACCCGGACACGCCCGCGCGCGCGGGGCGTCCCCGCTCGGGCCACGGCGTCTCCTCCGCGACGACCTCCAGGCGGAGCTCGTCGAACGGGATGTGCGGGTTGGGCTCCTTGTAGTGCGCGCTCGGCGGGATGACCCGGTGGTGCAGCGCGAGGACGGTCTTGATGAGGCCCGCGATGCCCGCCGCGGACTCCATGTGCCCGAGGTTGGACTTCGCGGAGCCGAGCAGCAGCGGCTCGCCGGCCTCGCGGCCGGCGCCGAGGACCTCGCCGACCGCCTTGGCCTCGATCGGGTCGCCCAGGAACGTCCCCGTCCCGTGGGCCTCGACGTAGTCGACCTCACGCGTGTCGACGCCCGCGCTCGCGTACACGTCCCGCAGGAGGGCGCGCTGCGCGTCGGAGTTCGGGGCGACGAGGCCGTTCGAGCGCCCGTCGGAGTTGACGCCGGAGCCGCGGATCACGGCGAGGACGCGGTCGCCGTCGCGCACCGCGTCCGACAGCCGCTTCAGGACGACGGCGCCGCAGCCCTCCGCGCGGACCATGCCGTCGGCGGACGCGTCGAACGCCTTGCAGTGCCCGTCGGCCGCCGTCCCGCCGGCCAGGTCGAAGGTCATCGTGACCGTCGGCGACAGCAGCAGGTTCACCCCGCCGGCCAGCGCCACGTCGGCCTCGCCGCGGCGCAGCGCCTGCACGGCCAGATGCGTCGAGACCAGCGACGACGAGCACGCCGTGTCGACGATCATGCTGGGGCCGCGCAGGTCGAGCAGGTACGACAGCCGGTTGGCGATGATGCTGAGCGCCGCGCCGGTCGCCGTGAACGGTTCGAGGGACGCCAGGTCGGACGCGGTGAACGCGGCGTACTCGGGCGCGGACACGCCGACGAAGACGCCGGTGCGGCTGCCGCGCAGCGACGCCGGGCCGATGCCGGCGTGCTCGAACGCCTCCCACGCCACTTCGAGGACGAGCCGCTGCTGCGGGTCCATGACCGCGGCCTCGCGCGGGGTGATGCCGAAGAACTGCGCGTCGAACTCGGAGACGTCCCGGAGGAAGCCGCCGAGCCGCGTCGTGCTCTCCAGCAGGTCGCCGACCTCGGGGGAGCCGTCGTCGAAGGCGTCCCAGCGGCCGTCCGGCACCTCGCGGATCGCGTCGCCGCGCCCGGTCAGGAAGCGCCAGTAGTCGCCCGGCCCGGTCAGGTCGCGGTCGCCGCCGGGGAAGCGGAGGCCGACGCCGACGACGGCGATCGGCTCGTCGCCCACGTCCCGCCTCACCACCGGCTCCGGCGCCGGGGCGTCTTCCGCGGCTCCGCCCGCCAGGGCGACGGAGAGCTTGTTGATCGTCGGGTGCTCCCAGACGAGGGTGGCGGGGAGGGCCCGCCCGAGCAGCTGCTCGAGTTCGCCGGCGATCGCGACGGCGTCCCTGGAGGCGAGTCCGAACTCCTCCAGCGGCCGGTCGGGGTCGATCTCGGCGGCGGTGGTCCTGGAGCGGCGCGCGATCTGCTCGATCAGGTGCCGGCGGACCGAATCCTCGCTGATCCGTGTCTCGTCCTTCGCGTTCTCCCGCGCGGCTCCGGAACGATCATTGCTCTGCATGCGGTGGGGTCCCCCCATGAAACCGGGATCGTTCATCGAAGCGGAGGGACCACTTTGTCTTACGGTGACCGACTCGGGATGCGCACCCAGACCACTTTTCTCCCTCACGTCTTGTCACGGTGATGACAAGACTCGGCAGTAACCAATGTGGCCTGATGGGATAGTTGAGTACCACGGCCCTAAGTCAGGGCTGAGTAACGAAGCGCAAACCAATAGTAACAATAGCGACGACTGGTTTTAGGGGGAAGCGGCGGATTTCCGCGGTCGGTGCGGGAGTTCACGCCGTACGGACTGTTGACCCGCGGCCGATACCGGTGGGCGCTGGCGGTGGTGGCCGTCAGCGCATTCATGATCACCATGGACAACACGGTGGTCGCGAACGCGCTGCCCACCATCATGAGCGACCTCGACATGTCCAACTCGGCCAAGGACTGGGTCGCCACCGGCTACATCCTGATGTTCTCCTGCCTGATGGTGGCGGGCGGACGGCTCACCGACGTCTACGGCTGCCGCGTCACCTTCGTCTCCGGGATGGTCGTCTTCACCGCCGCGTCCGCCGTCTGCGGCCTCGCCCCCGACTCGGCGACCCTCATCCTGGCCCGCGTCGCGCAGGGCGCGGGCGCCGCCCTCGCCCTCCCCGCCACGCAGGTCATGGTCACCGTCGGGCGCACCGACAAGCAGCGCTCCCTCGGCACGATCGTCTGGGTCGGCGCCGGCTCCAGCGCCACCGCCCTCGGCCCGACCATCGGCGGCTTCATCGTCCAGCAGTGGAGCTGGGGCTGGATCTTCCTGATCAACATCGTGCCCGGCATCCTGGTCATCCTGCTCGGCATGGTCGTCCTCACCGGCAAGGGCGAGAACCGCGACGCCCGCGTCGACCTGCCCGGCGTCCTCATCTCCGCCACGATGCTGTTCGCCTTCACCTACGGGCTGGAGTCCGGGAACAAGCACGGCTGGGCCGACCCGTCCGTCCTCAGCGTCTTCGCGCTCGCGGTCATCGCCCTCGCCTGCTTCGTCCTGGTGGAGAGCTGGGCCCCCGACCCGATGATCAACCTGCGGTTCTTCCGCAACCGGGTCTTCGCCGGCGGCCTGCTGTCCCAGATGCTCTACGGCATCGGCTTCAACGGGATGATCTTCTACTCGGCGACGTTCCTGCAGCGCTTCCTCGGCTTCTCCCCGCCGCAGGCCGGGCTGGTGATGCTGCCGCCGTCCATCGCCATCATGGTCATGACGCCGGTCGCGTTCTGGCTGGCCGCCAAGCTCGGCCCCCGGCCCGCCATCGGCGGCGGCCTCGCCCTCATGGCCTTCGGCATGTTCCTGTTCTCCACGATCCAGCAGGGCGACGGCTACGCCGACCTCATGCCCGGCGTCATGATCGTCGGCGTCGGCGCCGCGATGGGCATGCCGCTCGTCATGTACGTCCTGAAGGCCGTGCCGGAGCAGCAGGCGGGCGTCGCGAGCGGCGTCATCAACGTCATCCGCGAGGCCTCGGGCGCCTTCGGCATCGCCATCGTCGGCCTCCTCATCCACCACGTCCCCGAGGAGGGCGCGAGCGCCGCCGAACTGGAGACGTTCCGCAGCGGCACCGCCTCCGGCCTCATCCTCGGCGCCGTCCTCGTCCTCATCGGCGGCCTGATCAGCGGCCTCACCCTCCCGAGCCGCCGCGGCTGGCTGGGCCCGAAGCACGGCAAGTCCGCGCCCCTCGTCGACCCGCCGCCCCGGCGCTCCGCCCCCTCCACACCCTCCGCCCCCTCCACACCCTCCGCCCCGGCCGCGACGCCCCGCGACCCGGTCCCCGTCCTGGCCGCCCCGATCGCCGTCGCCGCCCCGCCCAACGAGCCGCTCCCGCTCCCCCTCACCTGGGAGGACGACCCCGTGCCCGCCGCCGCACCGGGCCCCCACTGGTGGACCGACACCGACCCGAAGTCCGAGGACGACACCTACACCTGGACCACCGAGGCCCCCTGGCCGCCGCCGCCCACCGCGAACCCGTGGAAGGACTGGCCCGCTGCGGATGCCACGTCCCCCGGCCCGCCAGGCCACACTCCGCCACCGGGCAACGCCTCTGCAGGCACTCACCCCGCCCCACCACAGAGCGGCGCTCCCGACGTCTCCGGCACGCCCGCGATCGGAGAGGATTCCGGGACGCACTCGTCCCCCCTCTCCACGGGCAGCCCCTCGCAGGGGGGCGCGGCATCGTTCCAAGACTCGCGCGGCACCCGCGACGACCTCCTCGTACCGAGCCCCGACCAGGTCTCCCTCTCGGCGACCGACACCGAGACGCCCTTGGGCGAGGACGCCGCAACCCCTTGGTCGCCGACCGCCGCCAAGACCGGGGAGACCGAAGCGCCGCTCAGCGCGAATCCGCAGGACGCGCTTGAGATCGCGGAGGCCGCGCAGGCTCCGGGCGGCGCGGAGGCGGCCCTCCAGGATCACGTCCCGGAGGAACTGCACGCCCCCGACAGAGACCCGACCACCGGGGACGCTGGACGTCCTCTGGCGGCTGATGAAGTGGCGACGCTGGGCGACGGCGCGTCCGATAACGGAGGTGCTGTGGACGAGCCGGGCGAGAACGGCGACGCGTCGCTGCGCGGGCGTCCAGGGGAGGATCACGCCGCCCCCGGGCAGGTGACCGAGGATCCGCCCGCGGACGCTTCGGAAGCCGCCGAGGAGCCGGAGGCTTCACCGGGGGAATTCGGGGCGGCCGCCGAGGCCGCGGAGGGGACTCCCGATGGCCGGCCGGCGCCGCCGGAGGGCTGGTACCAGCCTTATGTGCCCGAGGAGGAGCCGGTGGAGCAGCCTCCCATCGTCCCGCGCAACGACGCCTGGTAGGAGGCAGCGTGAGCCGGATCGTGATCTTCGCGGCGGGGTCGCGCGGCGACATCCAGCCCTGCGTGGCGCTGGGGCGGGCGCTGCGGGCGCGGGGGGACGAGGTGCGCCTCGTCGCGAGTGCGCGGTACGCGCCGATGGTCGTCGCGGCGGGGCTGGAACTCGCGCCGCTGACGGCGGATCCGACCGAGATCCTCGAATCGGACGCCGGTCAGGAGTTGCTCGCCGGCGGGCGCAATCCGGTGAAGTTCCTGCGCGGCTTCCGGCGCATCCTCGGGCCGATGGCCGAGCGGCTGCTGGCGGAGTGTTCGGACGCCTGTAAGGACGCGGAACTGATCCTGGGGCCCACGCTGGGTTTCCTTCCGCAACACATTGGTGAACATCTCGGTGTTCCGTGGGCATTGATTCATTTCCAGCCGAGCGAGCCGACCGGGGCGTTCCCCCACCCGTTCGTTCCGCAGGCCCGCGTGCTCGGACCGTGGGCGAACCGGGCCAGCTTCCTGGCGGTCGACCAGATCGCGTGGCAGCTGTCGCGCCCGTTCATCAACCCGTGGCGGGACGAGGCGCTGGGACTGCCCCGGCTGCCGCTGCGGGGACGTCGGGCCGAGGGCGGTCCGGTGCTGGCGTGCTTCAGTCCGGTGGTGGTGCCGAGGCCCCGCGACTGGGCCTCCCATGTGCACCTGACGGGCTACTGGTTCCTCGACGAACCCGAGTGGGAGCCTCCCGCGGAGCTGGCGGAGTTCCTCGCCGCGGGCCCCGCCCCGGTGTACGTCGGGTTCGGGAGCATGGTGCCGAAGGACGCCGAGATGACCGCCATGGCGGTACGGGCGGCCCTGAAGCTCGCCGGAGTGCGGGGCATCGTGCAGGGCGACCCGGCGACGTCGGACGAGGACGTGTTCGCCGTCCAGGACGTACCGCACTCGTGGCTGTTCCCCCGCATGGCGGCGGTCGTGCACCACGGGGGCGCCGGCACGACGGCGGCGGGGCTGCGGGCGGGCGTGCCGACCATGGTGTGCCCGTTCTTCGGCGACCAGCCGTACTGGGGCGAGCGGGTCGCGGCGCTGGGAGCGGGGCCCGCCCCGCTGCCGTTCCGCGCGCTGACCGTGCCCCGGCTCGCCTCGAAGATCCGCCGCGCCGTCCGGGACGAGGAGATGGCCGACCGCGCGGCCGACCTGGGCCACCGCATCCGCGCCGAGGACGGCGTCGCCCGGGCCCAGGAGATCATCGACTCCCTGCTCTGAGCGGCCGCCGGAGCGGGTCTCAGTCGTCGTCGGGTTCTTCGCCCCAGTGCCAGCCTGAGCCGTCCGGGTTGGGGACGATCACGCGCCGGGTGCGCGGGGCGGGGCGCGGTGCCGGTTGGGGCGGACCGTCCGCCCAGGGCGTCCACGGCGCCCCCTTGGGCTGCGGCGCCCCGTTGGACTGCGGCGCCCCGCCGGGCTCGGCACCGTCCGGAGCCGTCCGGAAGACGAGTCCCGGGGCCTCGGGCGCGCTCGGCTGCGGAGCGGACTGGAACGCCGCGTTCGCGTCCACTCGCGGCCGGGCGGGCGGTACGTCCGCGGGCGGCGGGCCCGGACGGCTCGGCGAAGCGCCGGACGGCTCGGTGCCCCGGCGCGGGCGAGGCGGCTCTGGCATCGGCCGGACCGTGCCGGGGCGCGGTCCGCTCGGCGCCCCACCCGGGGCCCCGTCCTGGGAAGCGGCGGAGGCGGGCGAGGTCTCCGCCCAGTTGATGGCGTAGGGGTAGGGCTGCTCGTCCGGGAGGCGCGGTGGGGCCGCGGCGGCGCCGACCGGGGCCAGGGCGGCGCGTTCGCGGAGGTCCATGCGGGAGTGCAGGCCCGCGAGGAAGCCCGGCAGCCACCAGTTGGCCGCGCCCATGAAGCGCATCGTGGCGGGGACGAGGAGGGAGCGGACGAGGGCCGCGTCCACCACGACGGCCACGAACATGCCGACGCCGATGAGCTTCACGACGGTGATCCCGGCCATGCTGAACGCGGCGATGACGAGGAGGAACAGCAGCGCGGCGCTGGTGATGATGCCGCCGGTGTGCTGCATGCCGGACGCGACGGCGACCCGGTTGTCGTGCGTGAGGTCCCATTCCTCGCGGATACGGCTGAGCAGGAAGACCTCGTAGTCCATGGACAGGCCGAACACGACCGCCAGGATGAGGATCATGCTGGTGGCCTCGACGCCGCCGGTCGGGGTGAAGTCCAGCACCCCGGCGAGATGCCCGTACTGGAAGCCCCACACGATCGCGCCGAACGAGGCGCCGATCGACAGGACGTTCATGACGATGGCCTTCAGCGGCAGGACGATCGAGCCGAAGAACATGAAGAGCAGGACGAACGTGGCGACCCCGACGACGAGCGCCATCTTCGGCAGGGACCTCATCAGGCTCGACATGAGGTCCATCTGCGCGGCGGTGCTGCCGCCGACGTCGATGTGCATCGGGTAGCCGTCCTTGGACAGGCTCATCCCGCGGATCTTGGTGACGAGGTCCTGGGCGTGCTGGTCCATCGGCTCGTACTTGTGCGTCACGGAGATCCGCACGCCCCCGTACGAGCCGGAGTAGCCGGTGAACTGGGCCTCGGTGACGCCCGGGAGGGCCGCGAGCTGCTTCCTGAACTGCTCCAGGTAGGGCGGGATGGGGTCGCCCTTGCCGGACGGCGTCCAGTCGCGCGGGATGAGGTCGCCGGAGACCACCACGTCGATGGGCTCGGCGGACCCGTTCGGGAAGTCCTTCTTGACGGTCTCCACCACGGCGCGGGTGGTGCTGTCCTTGGGCAGGACCCGGGCGTCGACGCTGCCGAACTGGACGTTCAGGAACGGCACGAACATCACGCCCAGGATGACGAGCACGATCGCGAAGTACGGGAGCGGATGCTTCATCACGCTCTTGCCGAGCCGGTACCAGAAGCCGCTCTCGGGGTTTCGCCGCGCGCGCTTGGACGTGGGACGCCGCCACGGCATCTGCCCGCCCTCGACGCGCGGCCCTAGGAGCGCCAGGAGCGTCGGCAGCAGGACCGTGGCTCCGAACACGGCGACCATGACGGTGGCTATGCCGGCGAGCCCGATCGTCCGGAGGAACATCTGCGGGAAGAGCAGCAGCCCCGCGAGGGCCGCCGAGACGGTGATGCCGCTGACCATGATGGTGCGGCCGGCGGTCGCCATGGTGGCGGACAGGGCCGCCTCACGGAGCGGCTTGAGCGCCGTCCGGTACTCCTTCTTGGCGGCCTTGCGCGCCGCCTTGTCGCGTTCACGTTTCCACGGTTTGCCGGCCGGCAGCCCTTGCGCGGCCATGCCGCGCTGGAGTTCCTCACGGAAACGGCTGATGATGAACAGCGAGTAGTCGATCGCCAGGCCGACGCCCATCATCGTGACGACTTCCACGGCGAAGGACGTCACGTCGGCCGCGTACGTCACCACATGCAGGACGGCCAGTCCGCCCACCGTCGAGAAGACGGCCACGGCGAAGGGCAGGAACGAGGCCACCACAGCGCCGAACAGGATCATGAGCAGCAGGAACAGCGGCAGCGCGGTGATGGTCTCCGCGCGGACGATGTCGGACACCACCTGCTTGCCGAACTCCTCGCCCAGCGGGACGCTGCCGCCGTACCGGACGTCGAGCCCCGGCGCGGCCAAGCGGTCCTTGACGAGGTGGTAGTTCTCGGTCTTGTCCGCGCTCTCCTTGCCCTTCAGCTTGACCGCGACGAACGTCGAGTGCCGGTCGTGGGAGGCGAACGAGTGCGCGGCCTCGCCGTTGAACGACCAGTAGGAGACGATCTCCTCGACCTGGGCCTTGGGCAGCCGCGCGACGGTGGTGACGACGCTCGCCTCGAAGCGCGGGTCGTCCACCGTCATGGTGTCGCTCGAATACAGGACGAGGACGTCGGGGTTGGTGCTGCCGAAGTAGGTCGCGCCCAGCTTGGCGACGAGCGTCGAGGACGCGTCCGGGTCCTCGAAGCCGCCCTCCTTGAACTTGGCGAAGACGCCGAGCCCCCAGGCGCCCGCCACCCCGGTCATGACCAGGATCAGGACAAGGCTGGCCCAGCGTCGCCGGTGGATGAGACGCCCCAGCCCCGAAAGCATGATCCTCCTGTTTCAGCACGGCCGCCCGGGGGCTCCCTTGCCCCCGCGCGGCCGGTTGTCCGTCGTTATTTGCGAGACGCCAGGCGGGCCGCCGTGGTCGCCAGGGCGCCGTCAAGGTAGCGCTGCCGGGTCGCGGCCCGTGCGATTTTCCCGCTGGAGGTGCGCGACACGCCACCCGGTTCGATCAACACGAAGTCGTGGACGCTCATCTCGTGCTCGACGTTGACGGCCGCGCGGACCGCGGACTCCACCTCGTCCACGTCGAGGCGCCCGAGGGGGACGCGCCGGTTGCGCTCGGCGACGACCACCAGCCGCTCGGTCTCCTCCCCGGTGAGCGCGAACGCGGCCACATGGTCGGGGCGGATCGCCGGGTGCGCCTCCTGCGCGGTGACCTCGATGTCCTGCGGGTAGTGGTTGCGGCCGTCCACGATGATGAGGTCCTTGATGCGGCCGGTCACATAGAGCTCGCCCTCGTGGACGACCCCGTAGTCACCGGTCTTCATCCAGGGCCCGGACGGCAGCTCCCCGGGCTCGGCCAGCTCGCCGCCGAACGTGTCCTGGCTCCGCTCGGAGTTGCGCCAGTAGCCGGGCGCCGTGTTGGGGCCGTGGACCCAGATCTCGCCGACCCGCCCGTCCGGCTGCTCGACGCGCGCCTCGGGGTCGACGATCGCGACGATCTGCCCGCACGGGCGGCCGCAGGAGACCAGCTCGCTCGTCCCGTCCGCGCCGTCCTCGCGGAGCCGCAGGTCGCCCTGGGTGAGCGCCTCCCGGTCCACGGAGATGATCTTCGGTGGGACGTCCTCGGCGGCGGCGGTGACGAACACGGTGGCCTCGGCCAGACCGTAGCCCGGCGCCTGCGCGCCCGGCCGCAGCCCGGCCGGCGCCAGCGCGTCGGCGAACATCGACAGCGTGGAGGTGCGGATCGGCTCCGCACCGTTCAGGCAGGTCGTCAGCCCGGACAGGTCCAGGTCGGCGATCTTCTCCGGCGCGGCCATGGACGCGACGTACTCGTAGGCGAAGTTCGGCCCCGCGGTGTAGACGTTCTTCCCGGGGCGCTCCGCGATGAGCTGGAGCCACCGCATCGGGTTCATGATGAACGAGACGGGGTCGGTGTAGATGGCGTGGTCGCCGCGCACCAGCGGCAGCGCCATCGTCGCGATGAGCCCCATGTCGTGGAACAGCGGCAGCCAGCTCACCAGTTCGGGGTTCGGCTTCTCGGGCGCCCACCCGGCCCACAGCTGCGCGGCGTTCGCCGTCACGTTGCCGTGAGTGATCTCGACTCCGGCGGGACGGCGCGTCGAGCCCGACGTGTACTGGAGGTAGGCGATGTCGTCGAACGCGATCGCCTCGTCCTGCCACCGGTCCGCCAGGGAGAGGTCGACCTCCTCGGCGAACAGGATCTCCTTCGGCTGCGGGACGTCGTGGTCGGCGAGGAACTTCTCCACGTGCGGCAGCGCGTTCCGCGTCGTGACGATCACCGCGGGTTCGGCGTCGGCGTAGGCGCCGATCAGCCGGTCGGCGTGCCCCGGCAGGTCGGGCGAGAACAGCGGCACCGCGATGACGTGCGAGTACAGGGCGCCGAGCATGGTCATCATGTACTCGAGCGTCTGCGGCAGCAGCAGCGCGGCGCGCTCCCCCGGCCCGCTGACCTGGCGGAGCGTCACGGCCATGGCGCGCGCCCGCCGGTCGGTCTCGGCCCAGCTCAGCGTGCGGTGCGCGCCGGACGGGTCGGCCGAGTAGTCGACGAAGGTGTAGGCCGGGGCGTCCGGCTTCTCCCTCGCCCACCGCGCGACCCGCTCGATCAGCGGGGTGCGGCCGGAGCCGCCGGGCAGGAGTTCGGGAAGCAGCGAGCCCAATGCCATTGATCATCTCCCGAGGGGACGGGCCGGACGGGGCCGTGGACGATGCCGTGAAGGGGGTTGCACGCCGCCGGCGGAGGTGCGCCGCGCCTGCCGGACGATTCCGTCTGGAGGCCTCCGGTGACCGGCGATGATCGTCAAGCTACCGGATGGTAGTCAGTGCGCGATATTAGCTCGCGGTCACATTCGCCAAAGTCCGGTTTGTCACCCCCGTGACAAGAGGAAATCCCCTTTCACACATGGGCGTTCGCCCGGTCACCGACCGTGCCCGCGGCTACCGGTCGGCGGCGAAGATCTGCTGCATGATCCCCCGGCGGTGCCGTCCCTGGTAGGTCGTGTCCGGGTTCACCTCGTCCGGGAGCGCGGCGAGGTAGCGGCTCTCCGCGTCGATGAGCTGCTCCAGCTCGCCGCGGTCGAGAAAGACGCCCTTGCATCCCGGGCATTCCTCGATCACGACTCCGTGGCGTTCGTGGGTGTCGAGCTTCGACTCGCACTTCGGGCACTGCAGCGTCGCGTCTGACATACCGGATCCCCTGTCCGTCACGACCGCGTTTACCGTCGCCGGTCAGCTTACTGACACCTGCCCCTTTTCGGGGAGATGCCGGGACGCTCACCCACCGATTCGGATGCGCCTGCCTGGCGCGTAGCCGTTCGCTTCGTCCCGGCCGGTCCGGCGGCGTCAGCCCGTTCTGCCCTGGTCTGCCCCGGCCTCGGCGCGGCTCAGGGCGGCCCTGCGCCGGTTCAGCACGATGCAGGCGGCGCCCCACAGAAGGCCGATCTCGGCCACGAAGGCGATGCCGAGGACGACCGCCCAGTCCGTCCCGTCCCCCTCCTTCAGACCGGCGGGGGACATCAGCGCCGTATCGTCGCCGTCGGCCGCCTGCGGCTGCGCCGGCGGCTTCACCGGCGGCAGGACGACCGGCGCCGACGGCACCGGCGGAACCGGCCCGGGCAGACTCGAAGGGAACGGAGCCCCGGGGCTCGGCTGCCCGGGTCCGTACGGCGCCCCGGGGGCGCTCACGTCAGGCCCGCCGGGCAGTTCGCCCTTTCCATCCGGCTGAGAACCTGCCTTCGGCATGCCGCCGTGGCTCGGCTTGCTGCTCTCGCCCGGCTTCGCGCCAACGCTCGGCTTCACGTTGTAGGGCGGCTTCGTCCCGTAGGACGGCTTCCCGTGGTGAGGAGGCATGAGGTCGTCGGGCGGCCGCACAGCCTGAGGCGGCTCCGTGCCCTGACTCGGCGTGGTGCTTTCGCTCGGCTTCGTGCTCTGGCTCGGCTCGGTGCCCTGAGAGGGCACGAGGCTCTGAGGCGGCTGTGTGCCAGAAGACGGCATGCCATCGTGAGGCACCGCACTGTGAGGCGCCTTACCGCCGTGGTCCGGCTTGGCGCCATGACTCGGCTTGCCATGGCTCGGCTTCGCGCCGTGACTCGGCATGACGCTGTGAGGCGGCTTCATGCTGTGAGGCGGCATGACGTTGTGAGGCGGCTTAACGCCGTGGTCCGGCTTCACACCGTGGCTCGGCTTCGCGCCATGGCTCGGCTTCGTGCTGTGAGGCGGCATGACGTCGTGGGACGGCTTCATGCTTTGAGGCGGCTTGGCGCTGTGAGGCGGCTTCACGCTCTGGGGCGGGCCGGCGGGTTCGGGCTGCTCGGCTCCGAACGTCGTGGGGCACGGCCATCCGCCCACGGTCGTGTTGCCTCCCACGCACGGCGGCAGGGACGCGCCGCCCGGCCCCACGGAACGCGGCTTCACACCGGGGGTCGGCGCGGTGCCCGCCCCCGGACGTGAACCCAGGCTCGGCTTGGCGCCGTGAGCCGACTCGCCACCGGACGGCGTGCGGGTCGAACACCACTGCGCGCCGGTGCCTGCCTTGTCGGCTGCGCATGGCGAAGGCCCATCCCCGTTCGACCGGGGCGGCATCGGCTTGGTGCTGGGTGGTTGGGCCGCCGAGCAGGGCAGCATGCCGCTCTCCACGCAAGGCGACGGGATGTCCTCGCTCGGGCTCGTCTCGGATTTGGTGTTCGGCTGACCGCCAGACGTGCACGTCTCGTCTTCAGCGCAGTCGTCCTTGCCGGGGTAGTCGAAGACCACGCGGGTCGAGCGGCGCGGGGCGTTGGAGGCGTCCACCACGGCGAGGATGCTCGGCGCCTTCGCGGACGGCCCCGACACCATCGAGGCGGGGAACCGGACCGTTCCGCTGCGGTCACGCCCCACCGCCCCCACATCACCCAGAGCGCAGCGCAGGCCCACACCGGTCTCCGAGCAGGCCGGCGAGAGGCTCGTCCAAGACAGGGAGCGGTCGGCGGTGAGACTCAGACCGACCCCGCGCGCGACGCCCCCCTCGGCACGGACTCGGATGGTGAAGGTCAGCGCGTAGGCGGTTCCCTGGGCCGTGGCGCCGCCGGATGTCGTGTCCATGAGCAACCGGACTCCCGAGGGGCCTGCCTCCGGCACGGCCTGGGCGGCGGGGCTCATGAGGGTGAGCGGCGCGGCCAGCGCAGTGCTCACCGTGATCGCGCCCCAGCGGGCCCTTCGACGCTCCTCTCGCACTCGCTCCCCCTCGCGGTCTCCTCATGGCTGCCCGGGGGGCGACGCCGAGGCGTCGGGCACAGAGGGTTATTGCCCGGTCGCTCATCGGAGTAACATGCCTCATCCCGGCAACACACCCTCTTTCGCACAGCGAAATCGATCCTCCGTAGAATCGGGTGGTCGCGAGGGAGAGGAGCCGGGGGTGGCGGAGGCCGTACGGTCGCTGGAGCGCGCGTTCGATCTGCTGGAGCATCTGGCGGACGCGGGCGGCGAGATGGCGCTGTCGGAGCTGACGGAGGCCTCCGGGCTGCCGATGCCGACGATCTACCGGCTGATGCGGACGCTGGTGAACCAGGGCTACGTCCGTCAGGAGCCGTCCAAGCGCTACGCCCTCGGGCCGCGGCTCATCCGGCTGGGCGAGGGCGCGAGCCGCCTGCTCGGCACGTGGGCGCGGCCGGTGCTGTCCCGGCTGGTGGACGAGGTCGGCGAGACGGCCAACATGGCGGTGCTGGAGGGGGACGAGGCGGTGTACGTCGCGCAGGTGCCGTCCAAGCACTCGATGCGGATGTTCACCGAGGTGGGACGGCGCGTCCAGCCGCATTGCACGGGAGTGGGGAAGGCCCTCCTGGCGCAACTGTCCGACCAGCGGGTCCGCGAGATCCTCGGCAGGACGGGCATGGAGGCGCACACGCCCAACACGTTCACCGACGCGGACGCCCTGCTGAGGGAACTGGAGCAGATCCGCCGCCAGGGCTACGCGCTGGACGACGAGGAGCAGGAGATCGGTGTCCGCTGCGTCGCGGTGGCGCTGCAAGGCGCGCCGACTCTGACGGCCATCTCGGTCTCGGGCCCGTCAGGACGCATGACGCGCGAGGCCGTCCCGGACGTCGTCCCCATCATGCGCGACGCCGCCGACCGTTTCGCCAAGGATCTCGGCCCGGCCTCGTCTTGACGCCGCTCTTCACATGCGAAAGCCCCCGGACCTGTGGTCCGGGGGCCAGACGTGAGGCGGTCGTCAGTCGACGGGCTCGCCGACGATGACGGTGGGCCGCCCGCTGCGCTCCCAGGTGACGAAGTCGCCCGCCGACTTCACCAGGACGGAGGCAAGCCAGAGCGCCAGCCCGGTGTCGTCGGCGATGCCGACCACGGGGATGACGTCGGGGACGGCGTCGACCGGGGAGATGATGTAGACGAGCCCCAGGGCGAGAAGTCCGAGCGTCCCGAAGGACATCCCCTTGTACTGGCCCCGCAGGACCGACTTCAGCATCCTGGGGACGGCGCGGACGCGCTCCCAGAATCCGGGCGCGTGGGGTTCGAGCGTCTCGCGGTAGATATGCCAGGCCTGTCCGGCGGCGGCTGCACTGCGCTTCCTGTCCACCAGCACTCCTTATTTGGGGGTATGTGAGGGCGCGCCCCCGCGACGCCCACGTACGACTAGGACGCGACCGGTGCCGGTTTTGTTCCCTCGGATCGGCCATGAGGCGCGGGTCACAGGGACCTGACCTGGGCCGCCGTCGAGATGGGCGCCGGCCGCCCGACGGCCGCGCTTGATCCGGGTTACCTCAGGTGAGGCATTCATCACTCTCATGGTCGACGTACGGCGGTTCGCGGCGTGTCGGCTGGCGTCCGCTGCGAGCATGAGTCACCCGGGCGGGGCGCCGCCTCCGTCCGGCACGACCGGCATGGCCCGTCGAGCATCGCAGGAGCTGACGTACCGATATGAGCGGCGACCATACGAACCGCCCCGTCCACGGCACCGCGGCAGGCGACGCGTACGTCGCGCTGCCCCCCACCGCGGTCGACGCCGTCCCGTCCGGCGCGACCCGGCTGATCGTGGCCTGGCCCGGTTTCGACCCGCCCCGGACGGCGGGCGCGCTGGCCACGGCGATCCCGATGACGGGCGTGCCGGTGTGGCGCGTCTACCTCGACCTGCCGGGCCGCTCGCCCGGCGGCCTCGGCTCCGGCGCGATCCTGGAGACCGAGAGCATCGAGGCGTACTGCGCGGCCGTGGAGAACGCCGTCGAGCGGCTGCCGGACGCGCTCGCGCAGATCCGCCGCGACCTCGACGTCCCGGACGGTCCCGTCGGCCTCGCGGGCTTCAGCGCGGGCGGCGCCGCCGCCCTGCTCGCGGTGGCGCGCGGCGCCGTGCCGGTGAGCACCGCCGCGGTCGTGGCTCCCGTCGTCGCCCCGGCGCGGGCCGCGCGGGCGGTGGAGAAGCGGTCCGGCCGGGAGCGCGCGTGGTCGGAGCACGCCGTCGCGCTCGCCGACCGGCTCGACCTCGGTTCGCTCGCCGCCGACATCGCCGGACGGGACGCCCCGGTCCTGCTCGTCGGCGGCGCCAAGGACCGCGTCGTCCCCGCACGGGAGATCACCGCGCTCCGCGACGAGCTGCGCAGGCACGGCGGCCGGGCGGAGTCGACCACGTTCCGGATGGCCCACGCGCTCGCTGCCGAGCCGGGCACCGAGCCCCGCCCGCCGATCACTGAGGCCGTCCGGGTCGACGGCGTCCTCACCGACTGGTTCCGCGACCGTCTCGCCACCGCGGCGCCCGGGGCCGCCGCCTCGGAGACGGCACGGCCCGGGGCCGGTGCGGGGGCCGCCGAAGCGGAAGGCGACACGCAGCCGATGGCGCGCCGCCACGGTTCGTGGACGTCCGGTGCGCAGGACGCCGAGGACGCCCAGGACGAGCGGACGGGCGCCGGGCTGGGCCACGGGTTCTGACCGCCCGGCGGGCACGCCGAGGCGCCCGCCGGGCGGGTGGAGAACCAACGGGATCAGCCCTTGGACAGGACCTCGTAGCGGACGGGGATGACACCCGACCCGGTGCCGCCGACCTTCTGCATCGCGGCCTTGGACAGGTCCAGGCAGCGTCCGCCCGCGTACGGGCCGCGGTCGTTGATTCGGACGACGACCGAACGGTCGTTGTTCTTGTTGGTCACGCGGACCTTCGAACCCATCGGCAGCGTCTTGTGCGCGGCCGTCAGCTCGCTCGGGTCGAAGGCCTCGCCGCTCGCGGTCATCTGGCCCTCCCAGTAGTAGGAGGCCTCGCACGAACCCGAGTCCACGACCTTGTACTGCTTCTTCTTCTTGGGCTTCGCCACGCTCGCGGCCTCGCTGTCGGACTTCGACGACTTCTTCTTGGGAGTCTTCGAAGGTGACGGCTCCGGAGAGCGGGGCCGGCCCCGGCCGGCCCGGGTCGGCTCGCCGTGCGGACGGTCCGCCAGCGGGTCCGCGGACTGGGGCGCGGTCTGCGCCGCCGATGCCGGTTCGGCGGTGCCGCCGCCCCCGGCCAGGGCGAACGCGCCCGCGGCCAGGACGGCGACGGCGGCGCCGGAGACGATCAGGATTGTCGTGAGGCGCGCTCGAAGAAGACGCCTGACAGGGCTACCCACAGAGGAGTCCTTTGTTAGGGGACAGGACCCCGGACGCCCGGCGGATCTCACCGCCGTCTCTCTCACGCGGCGTGGTCGGGCGAACGTCGGCCGTCCCCCGGATCCCCCGCCGCCTGCGGGCTCCTCAGCCCGCTCCGCGCCGCTTTCTCAGGCGCGTCCGCTTCCTCGCGGATCGGCGTCCGGCAGGTGCGGCTGGAAAGGCATCTTCACTTTTCATTGCTGAAGAGCCGCACAAGTCCCTGACCGTACGTTGTGTCCCCGGCAGATCAAGACGTAGAGCCGGTGTTTGTGGGCTTTGTCACCTCACCTTTTGCTCTGCGAAGCTGATCAACTTCGCAGAGTGACCGCATTTCAAGATCGTCTTTACTCCACGTATACCGCTTATCTCGGACGGATAACAAAAGGTCCGGCACAACGGAACGGGGCGGTCCGGAGGGAGATAGTCCCCCTCCGGACCGCCCCGTGACCTGGGACGACGTGCCCCGCGATCAGCCCCGCCCGGACACCAGCGGAATGCCCGGCGCCTTCGTCAGCGACCCCACCTTCGGCAGGCCGAGCGCGGACGCGTCCGGCATGGACAGCGGACCGTCCGCCGTCCCGCCGGACCGCTCCCGCGCTTTCAGGACGTCCACCACGCTGCCTTCGGTCCGGCCGAGACCCCCGGCCTTGGCCACGGTGCCCTCGACCTGGCCGAGCAGGTCGCCGGAAGGCGTCCCGGTCGCGTGCCGGGCGTTCGGCGCGAGCACCTGGCGGGCCGGCAGGCCGCCGGGGCTCACGGAGCCGAGCAGGGACGGCAGGCTCAGCAGCCCCGGCAGCGTTCCCGGACCGGCCATGCTGATGGGCGCCTCGGCGGCCCGGGCGTTCGGCAGGACCGGTCCCGCGCCGTCGGCCGGCTTGCCGGTGCGCAGGAGCTTTCCGCCGGTCAGGCCCTTGCCGAGACCGCCGATGGGCAGGCCCTTGCCGAGGTCGCCGAGCAGCGTCCCCGTAAGGTCGCCCGTCCCCCCGGACGGGACGGGCAGCTCCGTCCCCGCGTGGCGGTCGCGAGCGGTGCGCAGCCCCTGGCCCGCCGGGGCGGCCCGGAGCACTCCGTCGGCGGCGCCGGTGCCGACCTCGGCGGCTCGGCCGGCCGCCCCGGCGACCGGGGCGGGGAGCGTCCGCATGACGCCGTTGCCCGCCGCGGCGGCCTCGTAGAGGAGCCGCGTGGACGGGCCGATCGCCGCGCTCGGCGCCGCCTTCGCGGGTACGGCGTCCGTGGGCGCGGCCGCCACCGCGAGCGCGGCGACGAACGAGCCGAGGACGGTTGCTCCGAGCAGGCTTCTGGCTGAGCGGTTCATTCTTTTCCCCCGGGGTTTTCGGATTGACCCTGCACATGCGGTGTGCGGCCGAGAAGGCGATGAATCCCGGCGCACCGTCGAGCGGGGAGGCTAGTACACCCCGGTGGCGCGCACGGCCGATTCGAAAATGACTTGGGGAAAACCGAAGGATCTCCATGGAGTGATCATCGACATCGCACGAATCAGCAAATGCCGATAATTCTCGACAAAACAGAACGGGGGCGCCCCGAAGGGCACCCCCGCCTGGCGGGCTCGCGGGCTACTCGACCGCGCCGAGGGAGATGGCCTCGTCGACCTCGTCCTTGCGGGCGGCGAGTTCCGCCGCGTAGCGCTCCTCGTCGACCTTCTCGGCGATCTCCTCGTCCTGCCTCATGAGGGCCTCCAGGTCGGCCTTGGCGTTGTCGAGGACGCCCATGTCCGCATAGGCGGCCTGCACCTTGTCGCCCCAGAGCCCCACGTCCCGGACGCACGGGACGATGCGGCTGAAGAGCAGGGACTGGTAAAGCGTGAACATGTCGGAGTTGTCGACGTACTCCATGCACCGTTCCACCGGCATGTCGAGCTGCTCGAAGACCTCGCGCCCCTTGAAGCGGTCGCGCATCAGGTAGCAGCCCTCGACGACGAACTCCTGCCGCTCGGCCCGCTCCTTGTCGGTGAGCTCGGCGTAGTAGTCCTTGAGCGCGAGCCGCCCGAAGGCGACGTGGCGTGCCTCGTCCTGCATGACGTACGCGAGGAGCTGCTTGACCAGCGGGTTGGTCGACATGTCGCGGTACAGCCCGAACGCGGCGAGGGCGAGGCCCTCGATGAGGACCTGCATGCCGAGGTAGGGCAGGTCCCAGCGGCTGTCCTCCAGCGACTCGGCGAGCAGCTTCGCCAGGTCCTGGTTGATCGGGTAGTACATGCCGATCTTCTCGTGCACGAACTTCCCGTACAGCTCGACGTGCCGCGCCTCGTCCATGGTCTGGGTGGCGGCGTAGAACTTCGAGTCCAGGTCCGGGACGGACTGGACGATGCGCGCCGACACGTTCAGCGCGCCCTGCTCGCCGTGCAGGAACTGGCTGAACAGCCAGGAGCCCTGGTGGCGGCCGAACTCGTCCCGCTCCTTCTGGGACATCTTCTCCCAGATGTCGGACCCGAACAGCGGGTTGAAGTTCTCCGGCAGGCCGGCGACGTTGATCGGATCGACCTCAAGGTCCCAGTCGATGCGCTTCTGCGCGTCCCACTGCTTGTCCTTGCCCTTCTGGTACAGGTTCAGCAGCCGGTCGCGGCCTTCGTCGTACTCCCAGGTGAAGCGGGTGTCGCCCGCCATCGGGACGTTCCACGTGTCCGTGGGGACAGGCGTGGCGTAGAGGTCGTAGGAACTCACGGGGGGATCCTCCTCCAGGGGTGACGCCGCACGATCGCGACGCGGGTGTGCACCGCCCATGGCTTTACATGACTTCGTAACATGTAAAGCGCGCGGAGGCCAGGGAGTCGCCGGAATCCGTCACGGAAGCGCCACCGAACACAGCCGCCCGCGACCCCCGTGGAGAGGGTGCGGGCGGAAGTGTCCCGGGTCAGCGGGACTGGAGGGCGTCCAGGCCGACGGCCTGGGCGATGACGAGCCGGCGGTCGATGCGCGGATCGTTGATCTCGATGACGTAGCGGTCGCGGAAGCCGAACTTCTTGTCGACGCTGAAGACCACCTGGTCGCCGGCGTAGAAGTCGAAGTGGTACGGCCAGGCGAACGGCAGGTTCTCCACGTACGGGATGAAGTTCCAGACCCGCCGCAGCACGGCCACGAACTTGTTGCGCTCGCTGCCGGTCGTCACGCCGAGGCCCGGCTGCTCGAGGTGCCAGGTGGAGGCGATCAGCGACTTCTTGAAGTCCTTGCGGAAGACCCCGATCGGCTGCCCGTGCGCGTCCGTGATGTCGTACGCCGACGCCAGGTCGATGCGCTTGCGCGCCTTGAACCCGAGGATCGGGCGCGTCTTGGAGTCGTCCGAGTACAGGGTGACCTGCTCCTTGAACGCCAGCCGCTTCTGCTGCGCGAAGGCGAGCAGCTCGCCCTCCTCGCCGCCGGGCCCCTCCGCGTGCACCTCGTACTGGTTCACCATCAGGCGCACCCGCTGCCGGATCAGCAGCCTGCGCTGCGCCTGGAGTCTTTCCTCGTCCAGCGAACTCACCCGTTCCGTGTCGGTTTGCGGAGGGGAGTCTGCCATAGCGAGTCCCTTTCAACCGACGTTTCCCGGATGCCTTCGCTGCCCGGTTCAGGACTCCTGGATGTGGGCGGCGAGGTAGCCGTGGATCAGCCGCTCGGCCTCGGCGACGATCTCCGGGTCGCCGTCCGGGCTGCGGCGGAACGCCATCTTCAGCACGGCGTCGCCCGCCTCGACCGAGATGGCGAGCGCGGTGGCGAGGCCGGGGGTGTCCTGGACGCCGAAGGTGTCCACGATCATCCTGCGGAGCCGGTCGGCGACCACCGCGTTGTTGTCGGCGTCGGAGTCGAGCAGGTTGACGTCGGCGACGTCGCCGAAGCGCAGCACCCGGAAGCCGGGCACGGTCCGGTGCATCTCCACGAAGATCTCGATGATCGCGCCGACCGTGTCGGACCAGTCGGCGAACCGCCCTCCGGCGAGCCGCGCGGAGATGCGGTCGCCGAACTCCTCCAGGTTGCGCAGCGCGAGCGCCTGCGCGACGGCGCGCTTGTCGGGGAAGAACTGGTACACCGAGCCGATCGCCACCTCGGCGCGCTGGGCGATGCGCGTGGTGGTCAGGCCGTCGTAGCCGTCCTCGTCCAGGATCTCGGCGCAGGCGTCCAGCATCCGCTGGACGCGTTCGGCGCTGCGGCGCTGGGCCGGGCGGCGGCGGAGCGGCGTTCGGATCTCGGTCACCTCGCCATTGTCCCCCGAACGGACCGGTGCAGAGCATGCGCAGCCTGCCGTACCTCCGGGGCCACAGGAGTCTTCCGTCCGCACCACCCCGCCACTAATATCCGAATACTATTCGCATTTCGGACAGACCGTCGGGGAGGGGAACGCGGATGGGTCTTCCAGAGGGCTTCCGCTGGGGCGTCGCCACCGCCGCCTACCAGATCGAAGGGGCGGTCGACGAGGACGGGCGGGGCCCGTCCACCTGGGACACGTTCTCCCACACGCCGGGGCGGACCCGCGACGGCCACACCGGCGACGTCGCCTGCGACCACTACCACCGGTGGCCCCAGGACGTCGCGCTGATGGCGGGCCTCGGCGTCGACAGCTACCGGTTCTCCATCGCGTGGCCGCGCGTGCAGCCCTCCGGGAGCGGCGCCGTCAACGCGAAGGGCCTCGACTTCTACGACCGGCTCGTGGACGGCCTGCTCGCCGCCGGCATCGCCCCCGCCGCCACCCTCTACCACTGGGACCTCCCGCAGCCGCTCGAGGACGCCGGCGGCTGGATGGTGCGCGACACCGCCTACCGGTTCGCCGAATTCTCCTACCTGGCGGCCGAGCGCCTCGCCGACCGCGTCGACATGTGGATAACCCTGAACGAGCCCGTGGTCGTCACCGCCTACGGCTACGCGTTCGGCGTCTACGCCCCCGGCCGGGCGCTCCTGCTCGACGCGCTGCCCACGGCGCACCACCAGCTCCTCGGCCACGGCCTCGCCGTCAACGCCCTGCGCAGCCGGGGCGCCCGCTCGGTCGGGCTGACCAACCACTACTCCCCGGCCTGGGCCGCCTCCCCCGCCGACCAGCCCGCGGCCGACGCCTTCGACGCCTTCATGAACCGGCTGTTCACCGACCCCGTCCTGCTCGGCGCCTACCCGGACCTGATGGGGGACGCGCCGTTCATCCGCTCCGAGGACATGTCGGTCATCGCCTCGCCCCTCGACTTCCTGGGCGTGAACTACTACCAACCGACGCGGCTCGCGACCCCGGCCGAGGGCCCGCTGCCGTTCGACATCGTGGACATCACCGAGTACCCGACGACGGGGATGGGCTGGCCGATCGTGCCGGACGCCTTCCTGTCGCTGCTGCGCACCCTCGACTCCCGCTACGACCTGCCGCCGCTCTACATCACCGAGAACGGATGCTCGTTCGCCGACGAGCCCGGCCCGGACGGCACCGTGGACGACGCGTCCCGCATCGAGTTCCTGGACGCCCACATCGCGGCCGTGCGGGCCGCCGTCGAGGAGGGTGTCGACATCCGCGGCTACTTCACCTGGTCGCTCCTGGACAACTTCGAATGGGCGGAGGGCTACCACCCGCGCTTCGGGCTCGTCCACGTCGACTACGAGACGCAGAAGCGCACGCCGAAGGCGTCCTACGGCTGGTACCGCGACCTCATCGCCTCGTCCAAGCGTCGCTGACGGGCCCGGCGGGCGACCGCTTCTACCCTTGAAGCATGCCCGTCGAAGTGCAGGAACTCGGAAGAGCGGTCAGGCAGGCCCACCACCGGCAGCACCGCGCGCTCGACGGCCGCCTCGCCGCGGCCGGCACGACGCCCGCCCAGTGGGACGCGCTGCGCGCGATCAGCCGTGCCCCGGGGGCGTCCGCGCGCGCCCTCGCGGCGGAGACGTTCCAGAGCGAGCAGGCGTTCGGGACGCTCGCCGGGCGCCTGGCCGCCCAGGGGCTGATCGACCGGCGCCCGGGCCGCCACCGCAGCGTGGAGCACCACCTCACCCCCGCCGGTGAGAAGCTCCTCGGCACCGGCCGGCGGATCGTCGACGAGGCCCTGGCCGAACTCTTCGCGCCTCTGCCGGAGGACGACCGCGCCACGCTCCTGGCCCTGCTGCTGCGCCTCTCCCCGTGACCGCTTTGCGGCATGCTGATGCGCATGGAGTCTCCTGAGAACCTCGCGGACGTGCGTGCGCGGATCGACGCCATCGACGGGCGCCTCGTCCGGCTGCTCGCCGAACGCGAGGAACTGGTGCGAGCGGCCGCCGCCTTCAAGCGCGACGAGCAGGCCGTCCGCGCGCCCGACCGGGTCGAGCAGGTCGTCCGGCTGGCGCGGGAACGGGCCGCGGACGCCGGGCTCTCGCCCGAGGTCGCGGAGGCGGTGTGGCGGGCGATGATCGGCGCCTTCGTCGACCTGGAGCTGACCGAGCACGCGAGCGGCCGCGGATAGGCTGCTCTCTCCGCTTCGTCGTGGAGGTTCTGAATGCCGGAGACCCGTCCGCTGCGCGCCACCGACCCCCGTGAGATCGGCGGGTTCCGGCTGACGGCCCGGGTCGGCGAGGGCGCCCAGGGCGTCGTCTTCCTGGGCGAGTCGGAGACCGGCGAGCGAGTCGCCGTGAAGCTCCTGCACGCGGACATCGGACGGGACGAGCGGGCCCGCACGCTCTTCGACCGGGAGCTGGCGGCGGCCCGCAGCGTCGCCCCCTTCTGCACCGCCCGCGTCCTCGCGGCGGAGGCCGACGGAGACACCCCCTACATCGTCAGCGAGTACATCGACGGGCCCTCGCTGCGCGACCGGGTCCTCGCGGAGGGCGTGGCGTCCCCGGAGGAGCTGGTCAGGCTCGCGGTCGGCACCGCCACCGCGCTCGCGGCCATCCACGAGGCCGGCGTCGTCCACCGCGACTTCAAGCCGGCCAACGTGCTGCTCGGCCCGGACGGCCCGAAGGTCATCGACTTCGGCGTCGCGCGCCCGCTGGAGGCGACCTCCGCCACCCTGACCGGTGCCGTCGGCACCCCCGCCTACATGGCGCCGGAGCAGGTCGCGGGGTCCGCGGGCGGCGCGCCGCTGGACATGTTCGCGTGGGGCTGCACGATGGCGTTCGCCGCGAACGGCGTCCCGCCGTTCGGCGGCGATTCGGTGCCGGTCATCATGCAGCGGATCCTGTACGGGCAGCCTGACCTGGGCGCGCTGACCGGCGACCTGCGGACGCTCGTCGCGTCCTGCCTGGAGAAGGAACCGGCGGCCCGCCCGACCGCGCTCCAGGTGCTCCAGCGGCTGCTCGGCCTCGGCCCGAACGCCGACCTCCTCGCGGAGGGCACCTCGGCCGCCGCCCGACCGGAAGCATCACCGCAGGCCGCGAACTGGACGCCACCGGCCGCCGCGCACCAGGCCCCGACGCACCCGCCCGCCCCGCAGCCGTCCTCGGTGCCGCCGGGCGCCGGAGGCTGGCCGCCGGCGGCCCCCGTGCCCCCGTTCCCGCCGCCGGGGAGCTACCCGCACCCGGGGAACCCGCGGCCGGCCGGACGGGGCGGCCGGGTGCTGCTCATCACCGGAGCGGCCGCCGCGGCCGTGATGCTGGCCGGCGGGCTCGTCGCCGCGACCCTCCTCGACGGCGACGACAAGGCCAAGGACAGCGGGAGCGGCGGCAGGACGCCGGTCGCCCAGTCGGCGCCGTCCAGTTCCTGCGAATACCGGACCGTGACCGGCACGAACAACAGGGACGTCGGGAAGCCGCCGGCCCGGCTCCCGGCAGCGGTCCTGTCGCGCGCCGCCATCCAGACCAACCTCGGCACGCTCCAGCTCTCACTGGACGCCGGGACGGCGCCTTGCACGGTGAACTCCCTCGCCCACCTCGCCGCCCAGAAGTTCTACGACGGCACCTCGTGCCACCGGCTGACGACGGACCCGACCCTCCAGGTCCTCCAGTGCGGCGACCCGACCGGGACGGGGCAGGGCGGTCCCGCCTACCAGTTCGACGACGAGAGCCTGAGCTCCGCGCGTTACACGCGCGGCACCGTGGCCATGGCCAACGCGGGCCCGAACACCAACGGCAGCCAGTTCTTCATCCTGTACGGCGACACCGCGAACCTCCCCGCGTCCTACACGGTCTTCGGCCGGGTCACCTCCGGCTTGGACATCGTGGACAAGGTCGCCAAGAAGGGCGTCGCGGGCGGCGGCACGGACGGCTCCCCGCTGCAGAAGGTCACGATCAAGGCGCTCCGCACGTCCTGACCGGGCGGTCATGGCACCCGGATTAGAACCGGCCCCGCAGCGCGTTGGAGATGGTGAAACAGGCCCCCGACCTAGGAGGACGCTCACCATGGCCCTCAAGCGACCGTCCTTCCTGCCGTCCCTGGACGAGCTCGAACAGCAGGCCGAGAGCAGGTCCTCCCAGCGCGGGCGCCCCGGCTCCCAGTTCGACCACCCCACGGCCAAGGCCCTGTTCGTGGCCGCCCTGGCGGTCACCGTCGTCGCCCACGTCGTCGCCGGCATCGTCTTCCTCGTCCTGGGCTTCTGACCCGCAGCTCAGGCCAGGAAGTCCGCGACGGTCCGCGTGAAGCGAGCGGGATCGTCCAGCCACGGGTAGTGCCCGGCTCCCGGCTGGACCACCGATTCCGCGTACGGGAACAGCTCCGCGGCCCGGGCGGCGACGCGAGGTGGCGGGGCGCCGTCGAGCTCGGCCGCGAGCACGAGGGCCGGGGCCGCCAGCCCGGCGATCGCGGCGCGCGCCGCGGCGGGATCGAAGGCCTCGGGCGACGCGTAGAGATCCGCCGCCTCGTCGTTGGTCTCTTCGGCCTCGGAAGCCGCGTGGCGCCGGGCGACCGCATCCCAGCGCCCGTGGAAGAAGGGCGCGGCGGCGTCCCAATCGGCGTCCGACGCCGTCCCCGCCAGAACGGCCTCGAAAGCGTCGCGGCCGGCGGCGAACCAGGGCTCCGCCCGGCGCTTCGCCGCCGCCTCGCGCCGGTGCTCGGCGGTGAAACCGATGCCCAGCGCACGAAAACGGGCCGTGACGAGGACCAGCCTCCGGACGCGCCGCGCGTACCGGGCGGCATGGAGCACGGCGATGTCCCCGCCCGCCGAATGCGCGAGGACGTCGACGCGCTCCAAGCCGAGATGCTCGCGCAGCGCCTCGACGTCGCCGACCTGCCGGTCGCACCGGTACGTCGCCCTGTCCCGGGGAACGGCCGAGGCGCCCGTCCCCCGCAGGTCCAGCAGGACGAGCCGGCGATGGCGCGCCAGGCCACCGAGGTCGCCCAGGTAGGAGGAGGCGCGCATCGGTCCGCCGGGCACGCACACCAGCGGCTCACCTGCTCCCACGAGGCGGTAGGCGAGTTCGGTTCCGTCGGGGGCCGCGAACGTCGGCATGCCCGCCGTCCTCGTGACCGAACGCCTTCCCCGCAATGACAAAAACAGGTGCCGGGAGGCGGCCGGAGGGGCCATGGTGAGGGGATGCTGGTCGATCATTTCCCGCCGCTCGGGCTGCGGCTGACGACGCCGCGGCTGGAGCTGCGCCTGCCTTCGCCCGAGGAACTCGCCGCGCTGGCCGACGTCGCCGCCGAGGGCATCCACGACCCGGAGACGATGCCGTTCCTCGTGCCGTGGACCGACCGTCCGCCCGCCGAGGTCGCACGCGGCGTCGTCCAGCACCACTGGAGGAACCTCGCGGAGTGGACACCCGAGAAATGGCAGCTCGACCTCACCGTGCTCCATGAGGGCGAAGTCGTCGGGCAGCAGTCCCTGTGGGCGCAGGACCTCGTCGTCCTCCGGCAGGTCGCGACCGGTTCGTGGCTCGGCCGCCGCCACCAGGGGCAGGGGATCGGCACCGAGATGAGGGCGGCCGTCCTGCACCTGGCCTTCGCGGGCCTGGACGCCGAGGAGGCCGTCTCCAGCGCCTTCGAGGGCAGCCACGCCTCGAACGCGGTGTCGCGCAAGCTCGGCTACCGCCCCAACGGCGTGGACCGCCATGTCGTCCGCGGGTCCATGACGATCGACCAGCGGTACCGGCTCACCCGGGAGGACTGGGAGCGGCACCGCGGCGTCCCGGTCACGATCGAGGGCCTCGCTCCCTGCCGGACGATGCTGGGGCTTCCGAAGTGACGGAGCGGACGTTCGAGGACCTGGTCGCCGAGGCCGGGACGGTCTCCGTGGCGGGCTGGGACTTCTCCTGGCTGGACGGCCGCGCGACGGAGCAGCGCCCGTCCTGGGGGTACCAGCGCCTGATGAGCGAGCGGCTGGGCCGCGCGCGGGCGGCGCTCGACATCGAGACCGGCGGCGGCGAGGTGCTCGCGGGAGCCGAGCGGTTCCCGCCGACGATGGCGGCGACCGAGTCGTGGCCGCCGAACATCGCCAAGGCCACCCGCCTCCTGCACCCCCGGGGCGCCGTCGTGGTCGCCGACTCCGGCGAGCCGCCGCTCCCGTTCGCCGACGAGGCGTTCGACCTGGTCGTCAGCCGCCATCCGGCCACGGTCCGGTGGGCCGAGATCGCGCGGGTCCTCGCCCCGGGCGGGACCTACTTCGCCCAGCACGTCGGCCCGGCGAGCGTCTTCGAGCTGACCGAGTTCTTCCTCGGACCCCAGCCCGAGGCACGCCGCGCGCGGGACCCGGAGGTCGAGAGCGCCGACGCCCGGGCGGCAGGGCTCGACATCGCGGACCTGCGTTCCGAGCGGCTCCGCATGGAGTTCTTCGACATCGGCGCGGTCGTCTACTTCCTGCGCAAGGTGATCTGGATCGTCCCCGGCTTCACCGTCGACGGCCACCGCGACCGCCTGCGCGAACTGGACGCGCGGATCCGGCGCGACGCCGTTTTCACCGCCCACTCGTCCCGCACCCTCATCGAGGCCCGCAAGCCGTCGTGAGGCGGGCGCGCTACGCCGCGGCGGTCAGCCGGTAGGCGGTGCCGCTGCTGCCCTGCACCCAGGCGTCGGGCAGGGCGGCGGCCAGGGCGTGCTGGGCACGCCAGCCCGTGCAGTGGCCCGGGACGACGAGTCCGGGGGCGAGGCCGGTGAGGGCGGCGACGGTGGGCGGGATGACCGGTTCGAAGGCCGGGCCGCCGAGGTGCAGCCCGCCGACGAGCGCGTACAGCCCGTCGACCCCCGTCAGGCGCTGCGCGTGCCGGACGATGTTGATCGCGCCCGCGTGGCCGCAGCCGGTCAGCACGACCAGCCCGCGGCCCCGGACGTGGACGACGAGCGCCTGGTCGTCGAGGACGAGCGGGTCGTGCACCCAGTCGGCGCCCGTCCAGGCCTGGTGCGGGGGCGGCATGCCGTGCTCGAACTCGGTGGTCCGGTCCACCTCGCCGGTGATCAGGACGCTGCCGTCCAGCAGCAGCGAGGGCTCGCGGCGCTCGATGACCTCGAAGCCCTCCCCGTTCAGCGCCCGCTTGCTCAGCGTCGGCAGTTCCTCGACCTCCCGGCCGGGGACGGCGAGGCGGCGCCTCGTCCACACCAGCGGATGCAGGACCATCGGCAGCGAGCGCACGCCGAGCAGGCCCGCCATCCCCGCCAGCCCGCCCGTGTGGTCGAAGTGGCCGTGGCTGAGCACGACGCCCTGGACGTCGCCGAGGTCGACGCCGAGCCTGTCGGCGTTGGTGACCATCGCGTCGGGCGTCCGGCCGGTGTCGAACAGCAGCGTGGTCGAGCGGCCGGCCCGGCGCACCGTGACCAGCGCGGCGAACCCGTGCTCGGCGATCATCCCCGCGGTGGTGCGGCCGCCCTCGAACTGCGGCGCGGCCACGACGCCCGCGCCGGCCCGTGCCCGGCGGGTGCGCTCGTCATCGCCCAGCAGAGCGTCGTAGACGTTGTCGACCAGGGTGAGGATCTCGACCTCGTCCACCGGCTCCAGCGCGATGGGATCGACCGCCGCCCCGCGCACCTCGCGCGGCATCGACGCCGCGGCCTCCCCCGTCCCGCCGGTGGTCTCGCACATACCGGCAGCCTAACCGCCGGTCCGCAGGCCGCTCCCGCGCGACACGGGCGGCGTAGACTGAATGATCATGATTTGGACCGCTTAGGGAAGGTCGTGGCGGCGGGATGGCGGATTCCGGAGAAGCCTCGTCCGTGCCCGGTGTCGACACCGGCACACCGAGCGTGGCCCGCATGTACGACTACTTCCTGGGCGGCAAGGACAACTACGCCTCGGACCGCGCGGCGGCGGAGGCGGTCGCGCAGGCGCTCCCCACGGTCGAGGGGGTCGCCCGCGCGAACCGCGCGTTCCTCCAGCGCGCCGTCCGCCACGTGGCCGGGCTCGGCATCGACCAGTTCCTGGACATCGGCACCGGCCTGCCCACGCAAGGCAACGTGCACGAGATCGCCCGGAAGGAGCGGCCCGGCGCGCGGGTCGTGTACGTCGACAACGATCCGATGGTGACCGTCCACGCGCGGGCTCTGGTCGCGACGGACGAGCTGACCGCGATCGTCCAGGCCGACATGCGCGAGCCGGACACGGTGCTGGACGATCCGCAGGTGCACACGCTGATCGATTTCCGGCGTCCGGTCTGTGTGCTGTTCGTCGCCGTCCTGCACTTCCTCCATGACGAGGAGAACCCGGCCGCGCTCGTACGGCGCTTCACCGACGCCCTGCCCGCGGGCAGCCACGTCATCCTGTCGCACGCGGCGCTGGAGGAGCAGCGCAACGTCCAGGTCGGGGAGACCTACCGGGCGCAGTCTGCGAGCGCGAGCCTGGTGGCCAGGACCCGCGACCAGGTGACGGCGCTCCTCGACGGCCTCACCATCCTGGACCCGGGCGTCGTCCGCCTGCACGAGTGGCGCCCCTACGGCGGCGAGTACATCACCGACGCCGGCTGGACGGCCGTGGCCCGCAAGGACCGCTGACATCACGCGGGCGACGACCGGCGCGTGATGCACGGGGATGCGCGACGAACGGCGGATGACCAGCGGGGGAGGCGGAGGCGAAGATCGTCGCATGGACCCCGAACTGGAAGCATTCGTCTCGATGGTGCCCCGGGTCGATCTGACCGACCCGGACGCCGCGCGGAAGAACTACGCCATGGCGGCCGCGGCGAGGCCGGCGCCGGACACCGCGACCATGGACGTCGAGGACCGCACGGTCCCCGCTGATCCGGAAGTGGCGGTGCGGATCTATCGCCCGCGCCCTGCCCAGGGGGCCGTCGTCTGGCTGCATGGCGGCGGATTCGTCATGGGCGACCTGGACACCGAGCATCTCTGGGCCACCCGGATCGCCGAGGGCTCAGGCGCTGTGGTGATCTCGGTGGACTACCGGCGCTCCCCCGAGAACCCGTTCCCGGCCGCCCTCGACGACATCTACGCCGTGCTCGCCTGGGCGGCCGGGAACGCGGCCGGACTCGGCATCGACCCGGAGCGGATCGCCGTCGGAGGCCACAGCGCCGGTGCGGGGCTGGCGGCCCAGGTGGCGTTGCGGGCGCGGGACCGGCACGGTCCGCCGGTTCGCTTCCAGCTGCTCAACGAGCCCGAGCTCGATGATCGGCAGCAGACCTGGTCGCAGCGGAACTTCACCGACACGCCCTGGATCGACCGCGACGTCGTCGCCGCGTCGTGGCGGCACTACTTGGGCTCCGCGCCCGGCACACCCGAAGCAGCCCCGGCCCGGGCGGCGGACCTGTCAGGACTCCCACCGGCCTATATCGCCACCGCGGAGTTCGACCCGAACCGCGATGAGGCCATCGAATACGGACTGCGCCTGCTCCAGGCAGGGGTGTCGGTCGAGTTGCACCAGTGGCCCGGTACCTTCCACGGGTCCCAGGCGATCCAGTCCGCCGAGGTGTCCCAACGGCAGGTGGCCGCTCTCGGCGCCGTCCTGCGGCGGGCCCTGGCCAGGTGAGTTCGCCGCCGCGAACGTAGGCGCGGAGCGCACTGGTCGCTCCACCCCCGGTCGGGACCACGGCGGCGCGCTACATCCCGGCGGTCCGGGCGTCAGCCGCGCAGGGCGGAGGCGAAGATCCTCGGCAGCGCGCGCCAGCGCGGTCGTGCCGTGAAACCGGTCAGCAGCCGTCCGGTGGCGGCGGCGGTGCGGTTGGTGACGAACCACGGGGGCTTCGGGGAGATGGACCGCTCCCCGTGCAGGATGGACCGTGGCGAAGGCCGGAACGGCCCGGTCAGGACGGTGCGCTCGGTGTGATCGAGGAGCAGGGCGTTGTGGACGACGCCGATGCCGCTCTGCACGTCCTCCAGGGTGTGTCCCGGGTAGGCCCCCCAGGTCGCCCGTGGGGTGAGGAAGCCGAGGCCGGTCCAGGCGTTCACCCCGATCGTGCCGTAGCGCAGGTCGGCGACGGCCGTGCGGAGACGGCCGCCGAGCGCCCTGATCGTCGCGGGATGGACGATGATGTTGGCGCCCAGGGTGCCGCGCAGCCGGTCGTTGGCGGCGGCCACCGCGGCGTCGAGGAACTCCGCGCCTGTCCCGGGCAGCTCGGCGACGCCGAGCACAGGGCCGAAGTACTCGGTGGAGAAGGCCGACTCCCCCGCGTCGGTGAGGTCCAGGCCGGTGAGCAGCGTGCGTTCCGGTGTCCCGCCGACGGCCTCGGCCGCCGGGTGGAGACGGCGGGCGGACCGGACGCGCGCGTCGCATCCCGGGTACCACGCCGGGCGGGCCGGTGCGGCCCTCAGCGCCCGGCGGAGGGCGGCGAGGAAGTCGTCCTTCTGCGCCCAGTCGGAGCTGAGGATCACGATCTGACCGGCGACGCAGTTGCACCCGCTGTTGTGCAGGCGCTGGGTGGCCACGTGCTCGGCCTGGAACCGCAGGTCCGCCGCGGACCACTCGCCCGGCACGACGATGACGGGGCAGACCCCGCCGAGCTCGCTGGTCATCGGCTTGTCCAGCCGCGGAGCGCCCGCCGCCTTCCCGGCCGCCGCCTCGTCGCCCACGCCCCACACGACGGCGTCGTGGGTCGCCTCGCTCCCGGTCATGTGGACCGCCGTGATCCCCGGGTGGTTCGCCAGGGTCGAGCCGACTTCGGCTCCCCCGCTGACGATCTCGACGAGGCCGCGGTCGATCAGCGGCAGGAAGATGGTGCGGAAGACCCCGAGGAGCGGGTCGGTGATGGGGTTCAGCTTGAGCACGACGGTTCGGTTGTCGGCGTACAGCTGGTAGAGCACGTCGAGCGGAGGGATGGAGAAGATGTTGCCCGCGCCCAGCACCAGTGCCACGCCGCCGGTCCGCTCCGGTGTCCGCTGCCCGAGTCCCGCACCGTCATGCAGCTGCTCCTCGGTGACGCCCGGCTTCGTCCAGACCTCGGCCTGGAAGCCGTTGAGCAGGAGCCTGTCGAAGACGTGGTGCGGCAGGATCCGGACGGCGAGCCGACCGCCCGGCGCCTCGCCGACGCCGTATCCCGCGAGCACCCGGCCGCCGCGGCCCAGGCGGTCCAGGGTCTCCTGCAGCGCCTGCGCGTAGCCGATCAGGGCGTACGGGCCACTGGTCCACTCCTCGCCGACGGACGGCGAGGCCGTGGGGAGTCGCTTGATGCGCGCCGCGATGCGGACCCACTCGGCCGCGTTCGCGTGGGCGGCCCGCATCACCTCCAGGAGCAGGTCGCGGCGCTCGGCCAGGGGGGTCGCGGCCCACGCCTTCTCGCCGGCGGCGAGGCGCTGGACGAGCGCGTCGGGGTCGAGGTGGGCGCCGGCCGGTTCTGTCAGCCTCATGATCTGTTCCTCGGGTGTGCGGAGGAGGGGTGTCGAGGAGCGAGGGCGCGAGAGGGGGCGGCGGGGTCACCGCCACCCCTCGGGCTCAGGAGTACTCGGCGAGGATCTCTCCGGCGGCGCGGCGGCCGGACCGGACCGCGCCGTCCATGTAGCCGTTCCAGACGTCGGAGGTCTCCGCGCCGGCCCAGTGGATGCGGCCGACCGGCGCGGTGAGGGCCCTGCCGTACTGGGTCCAGGCGCCGGCGCCGAGTCGTCCGCCGTAGCAGCCGCGGGTGAACTCCTCGGCGGTCCAGTCCTGCTCCACCACGTCGAACGGGCGTGCGGCCTTCTCCCCGAAGTACTTCACCAGGGCGGCGACGACCAGTTCACGGCGCTCCTCGGCGGTCGCCCGGCCGGCGGTGCGGGCGTGGGCGCCTTCGAGGAAGCCGACCAGGACGCCGCAGGAGCCGTCGGGCGGGGAGTTGTCCAGGACGACGTTGAACGAGTCGTCGAGGCTGAGCACGAAGCCGTTGAGCCCCTCCTCCCGCCAGAACGGCGTGTCATAGCCGACCTGGAACTTGATCACCGAGCCGGCCGGCATCTGCTGGGTCAGGCCGTCGCGCAGCGCGGGCAGGGCGGGGGTGTAGCGGATGCGGCCCGCGAGCGTCTGCGGGACCGCGACGATCACGTGCCCGGCGGTGACCTGGCCACCCTCGTAGGCGACGACGACCCCGGTGTCGTCCTGGACGATGGAGCGGACCACCGCGCCGAGCCGCACCCGGTCGCCGAGTTCCTCCGCCATCCGCTCGGAGATCCGGTGGGTGCCGCCGACCACGCGGGTCTCCTGGGCCCCACCGGTGGTCGCGACCAGGGTCTCGAGGCTGGTGCCGGACTTGACGTAGAAGAGGAAGTGCAGCAGCGAGAGCTCCGGAGACTCCGCCGAGAAGAGAGCGGGCACCAGCAGGCGGAAGAAGCGCAGGGCGATGGTGTCCTCGGTGCTGGCGACCAGCCACTGGTCGAGGGTGCGGCGGTCGAGGTCCTCGGCGCCTTCGGTCTCCCACGGCGCCCCGGTGGTGACGGTCGAGGCGAGCTCCTCGATCTCCTCCCAGAGCCGGCCGACCTCCATCGCGGAGTCCAGAGGGAGGCCGAAGGTCTCGTCGGCGTACCGCACCGCCTTACCGTCGTAGACGGTGAGGGACTCGCCGTCGTCGAAGGTCGAGAAGGTCTCCAGGCCGAGCTCCTCGATGAGGTCGAGGACGGCGTCCTGGGTCGGGCCGACCCACTGGCCGCCCATCTCCACCGGCACCCCGTTGCTGAGGACGCCGCCGAGCGTGCGACCCGCGACCCGGTCCCGGGCCTCCAGGACGGCCACGGTCCTTCCGGCGGCCACCAGCTCCCGGGCCGCACTGAGGCCGGCGAGACCGGCACCCACCACGACGACATCGACGTCAGGCATGGGACCTCCAAGTAGTACAGTCGTATGACTTACTTCATGGACCGTAGACGCCGACGTCAGTCGAGGCAAGACCTCAGACGGACAGATTCATGCAGCCGACCGGATCACGTGGCCATGCCCCGCGCTCAGGCGCCACCGGCGGTGCGGACCCGCCCGGCCGGCCGCACCCTGGCCAGCCCGATGAGCATCTCGATCACGGCGTCGAGGTCCTCGCGCGACCGGCCCGGACTGGGGTCGCACACGTGCTGCAGGATCAGCCCGTCGACACTGGCCACCACCACCCTCGCCAACTGGGCGAACGGGATCGCGCAGACCTCACCGGCCTTGCCGGCGGCCTCCTGGCACCACTGGGCCACGATGCCGGCATAGCGTTCGTACTGCCAGCGCGCCAGGTGCTCTTGCCCCGGGGTCCGCAGAGCGTAGGTGGTCAGTTCGTACTGCATGAGCTGCAGGTCGGACTGCTCGGCCACCAGTTGGGACCAGAACCTGGTGAGCCCCTGGCGGATCGCGTGCTCGAGGCCGTCCTCCACCTGCACCGACTCCTTGAGCACCCCGGCGATCTCGTCGACCACGTCCTCGATGACGGCCCGGAGCAGGAGTTCCTTGGAGGGGAAGACGTACTGCAGCGTCCCGAGCGAGACCCCGCCCTCCGCGGCGACGGCGCGCAACGAGGTGCGGGCGACGCCCTCCCTTGCCAGCACGCTGCGGGCGGCCGCCACGAGCTGCTTGCGACGGACCGAGGCCTCCATGTACGCCATTCACTCTCTCCCAGATGTGGTCGACTGACCGAATTATTGTCCCATCCATCTTGTCAACCGGCGTGGCACCTGCTTATCGTCACCTCCCAGTCGGTCAACTGACTGAATTCAGTGGCACGACCATCCCTCCTCCAGCGTCGCGGCAGGCGGCGGAAGGGGAGGCGCTCGCACGGCGCGCGTGGTCGTCTGAGAGGAAGGGAGACCGTCGGTGTCAACGGTGGACTCCACTCGCCCCCGCGAGGGGCGGTTCGACGGCGGTGCCATGGGGACCGCCGACATCGTGTTCTTCGTGCTCGCGGGCGTGGCCCCGATGGGCGTCGTGGTCGCCCTGCTGACCCTGTCGATCGCCCTGGGCGACGGCGCCGGCGCTCCGGGCACCTACCTCATCGCGGGCGTCGTGCTCGCGCTGTTCAGCACCGGGTACGTGAGGATGAGCCGGCGGATCACCAGCGTCGGGGGTTTCTACACCTTCGCCCGGCATGGACTGGGCCGGCACGCGGGCGGCGCCACCGCCTACGTCGCGCTGCTCGCCTACAACGTCGCCACCATCGGGATTTTCGGTGCTCTGGCGTACTTCGGCGGTGAGGTCATCAGCGAGATCGCCGGTGCGCGGGTGTCCTGGCAGGTCTGCGCCCTGGCCTTCTTCCTGCTCGTCTCGTTGCTGGCCTATTTCAAGGTCACCATGAGCGCGAAGGTGCTCGGCCTCGCGCTCGCCGCCGAGGTGCTGCTCCTGCTCGGCTTCGACGCGGCGGTCCTCATCGAGAAGGGCTTCCACGGCTTCTCCCTTGAGGTGTTCCAGCCCGCGGTGGTGTTCGGCGGCGGCTTCGGCGTCAGCCTCATGCTCGCCTTCGGCTCCTTCGTCGGTTTCGAGGCCACGGCCCTCTACGGTGAGGAGGCCCGTGCACCGCACCGCACGGTCCCACGCGCGACGTACGTCTCCCTGGCCGTCATCGCCGGCTTCTACCTGGTCACCACGTGGGCCGCGATTTCGGCGTACGGCGTCGACCATGCCCAGGCCGCGGCCAAGGACGACCCCGAGAACTTCATCTTCAACGCCAGCACCGACTACCTCGGGCAGTCCTTCACCGACATCATGGGCATCCTGGTGATGACCAGCCTGTTCGCCGCCTTCCTGGCGTTCCACTGCAACACCGCCCGCTACCAGGTGGCGCTCGCCCGCGACGGCCTGCTCCCGCGGGCGATGGCCCGGATCCATTCCCGACACGGCTCCCCCGTCGTGGCGAGCGGCTGGCAACTCGGGCTCGTCGCGGCGGCCACCTTCGGCTTCACCCTCGCCGGACAGGATCCCTACCTCGGCATGGGCATCAGTCTCTACGGCCTCGGAGTGCTCGGCATCGTCGCGCTCCAGGCCACCGCCGGCATCTCGATCGTCGGGTTCTTCCTCCGCCACCGCCGGGGCGAGTCGGTCTGGGGCGCCATCGTCGCGCCGGCCCTCGGCGGCCTCGGACTGGTCGTCGGGCTCATCCTGATGCTCGTCAACTACTCGACCCTGACCGGCAGCGACCTCGCCTGGGTGAACTCGCTTCCGTGGCTCCTGCCCGCGGCCGCGGTCGCCGGGGTCGTCGCGGCCGGCCGCCAGAAGGGCGTCGAGCCCTCCGACCGGGCGTACGCGACGATCCAGTCCGAGCTCGCCGCGGCCGAGAACGCCCGCCGACAGGGAGAGTGAGCCCGCCGTGCCCACCGCGATCTCTCCTGACTCCTCGATCGCCGACCTCAGCGCGGCCCTCGCCGCCGGGCTGGTCACGAGCGTCGAACTCGTGGCGATGTTCCTCCACCGCATCGCCGCCTACGACCGCGCGAACATCACCCTGAACAGCGTGCCCGTGCTGAACCCCGAATCGTTCGCCGAGGGGCGCCCTCGCGCGGCCCGATCTCCGTCCGGGGCAACTGGCCGCTGCTCCCCGTGCGGGAGGTCTCGCGACCGGTGAACAGCTGGGCGCCTTCGCCGAGTTCGACGAACCCGATCTGGTGTACGAACCCGCGGGGGGCTGCGGTGAGCACCGCAGGCCCCGCCAGGCTGCCGCCCCGCTTGGAGAATGCCCTCTCGAGGAACGGCCGGCGGCGCTAGCCGTTGCGTACCGTGAGGGAGGCCTCGATCCCGTAGTGGTCGGACAGGACGGTCGAGCGACCGCCGGGGAGCCTGGCCTTCTCCTTGAAGACCAGGCGCGTCTTCGCCTCCATCCCCGGCCTGACCAGGAGCTGGTCGATGGCGCCGATCTCCGCGTAGTCGGGGCGGAAGGTCGGTTCCGTGTCGCCGCCGAATGCGTCCCGCAGCCCGGTGGCCGAGACGAAGTCCGCGAAGTAGGGGGAGTCGCGGGGGACGTTGAAGTCGCCCATCGCCACCAGCGGCTCCGTCTTCGGGATCCGGTCGACGGCGGCCGCCAGCCGGCGCAGCTCCGCCTGCTCGACCCGCGTGTAGGCGTTGGACGGAGACCAGTCCATGTCGAGGTTCGCCGACAGGTGGGTGTTCACGACGGTCAGGTGGCCGCCGGGGAGCCGGATCCGGGTGAACAGGGCGCCCTTGCCCAGCAGCCATTCGGGACGGGCCGGACGGGCAGGAACATAGTGCACGAAGTGGCGGCGGGTCACCGGATGGCGGGAGAGCGTAACCAGCCCGCCGCGCACGAGCGGGAACAACGGCGCGTAAGCGACGTGGGGATACGAGGGCGCGGCACGGCGCAGCAGGCCCAGGACCCGCCACGAGATGACCTCCTGCAAGCAGACGACGTCGTAGTCCGACCGCTCGATCATCTCGGCCAGCACGCCCATCCGTGCCCGGGCCTCGCCCTTGAACAGGGTGTTGAACGTGAGGACACGCGCCAGCATGGCGGCCACTCTATGTCACCGCGTTGCCCGGCGAGGTGACGCCTTCGGATACTGGGCGCGACGACCGGACCGGTGACACCGGACACGCTGGACGGGAAAGGTTCTGCATGGGATTCCAACTCGGTTTGTTCTCCCCCAACACCGAATCGGGCCTCGCCATCACGACCGCACCAGAGCGATGGCATGCGACCTGGGGCGAGAACCTGCGGCTCGCGCGGATCGCGGACGAGGTGGGCATCGACTTCCTCCTCCCGGTCGCGCGCTGGACCGACTGGGGGCCGGACACCGACTTCCACCGCAGCGCCCTCGACCCGCTGGTGTGGGCGTCCGGGCTCCTCGCCCAGACGAGCCGGCTCCGCGTGTTCACCACCGTCCACACCGCGTTCCACCATCCCGTCGTCGCGGCCTAGCAGCTCGCGACCGCCGACCACCTCAGCAAGGGGCGGGTCGGGCTGAACATCGTGGCCGGTTGGCACGCTCCCGAGTACGAGATGTTCGGCCTCACGCTGCCCGGCGACCACGACACGCGGTACGCCCTAGCGCAGGAGTGGTGGGACGTCGTCAGGCGCATCTGGTCGAGCGACGAGCCGTTCGACCACGAAGGGCGGTTCTTCCAGCTCAAGCATGTGGTGGGCAGGCCCAAGCCGTACAACGGGCACAGCCTCCCGGTCATCAACGCCGGGTCGTCCGCGCAGGGGCGGTCGTTCGCCGCGCGCAACGCCGACCGGGCGTTCACGGTCGTCGGCGGCCCGGAGGACGGGGCCGGGATCGTGAAGGCCATCCGCGCCGAGGCCGCCTCCCACGGCCGGGAGGTGGGCGTCTTCACGCTCGGCCATGTCGTGTGCCGCCCGACGAGGGCGGAGGCCGAGGACTTCCTGCGCTACTACGCCGACGAGCACGCCGACTGGCCCGCCGTCGACGAGGTGATGCGGCTGCAGGGGCTGCACGCGCAGTCGTTCACACCGGAGATGCTCCAGGTGTACCGGGACAGGTTCGCGGCCGGGCACGGCAGTTGCCCGCTGGTCGGCGACCCCGACGACGTCGCGGACGGCCTCGCGGAGTTCGCTCGTGCGGGATTCGACGGTATCGCTCTGTCGTTCCTCAATTACGCTGACGAACTGGGCTACTTCGCCGCCGAGGTCATGCCGCGGCTGCGGGCCCGAGGTGTTCTGCCCGTCGCCCATCAGGAAACGGCTCCCCCACCAGGACGATGACATCAACCGCGACAAAGCCGCCCCTGTCCGCCCATCGGCGCGTCGTCAGCAAGGACATCGGAGTCCTGCACGACACGGTCGAACCGTTCGCCGTCGGCCACGACCTCCAGGCGCTCGAACCCGACGTGCCGATGGACGGCCTGGTCAACGCCCTCGGCGTGGGATCGGTGAACCTCGTCTGGGTGCGGTACGGGGGCGGCGGCGTCATCGTCGACACGCCGCCCACGGAAGGCCATTTCGCCATGTGCGCGCCGATCGCGCCCATGGGCGTCGAGTACCGGGCCTCCAGGCGCCGCGAGACCGCCGGGGGCAGCCTCGTCCTCTCGCACGACGAGGCGATGCGGATGACGCCGCATCCGACGGAGGGCTGCCTGGTGATCGCGACGAGCACCGGGCGGCTCGCCGACCATCTGGGCGCCCATCTCGGGCGCGACCACACCGCGCCGCTGCGCTTCCACGACGCCGGCGAGCAGGGCCTCGTGCCGTCCTCGATCGTCGAACGCACCTGGCGGTACGTGTGCGACGTCCTGGACGACGCGGCGGCGCAGGGCGGGCTCCATCCGCTGGCCGAGCGCAGCCTGGAGGAGTCGCTGCTCACGGCGATCCTCCTCGGCCTGCCGCACACGGGCACGCCGAGCCTCGCGGAGCCCGCCGGCCGGGTCCCCCACCATCTGGCCGGGATCATCCGGGAATGGGTCGAGGCGCACCACCACCGCCCGGTCGGGGTCACGGACATCGCGGCGGCCGTGGGGCTCGGCGTCCGGCAGCTCCAGGCCGTCTGCCAGACCGAGTGGGGCCTGACGCCGACGCAGCTCCTGCGCGGCGTGCGGCTCGACCGCGCCCGCGCCGCGCTCACCGTCGCCCCGCCCGGGCCCCGCACCATCACCGACGTCGCCGGGGCCGCCGGATACTTCCACATGAGCCGTTTCGCCGCCCACTACCGGCAGCGCTTCGGGGAGACGCCCTCGCAGACCCTGATGCGGACCTGAGTCAGTCCCGCTCGATGCCCGCCAGGATGCGGTCCCCGGCGCGGCGCCCGATGCGGGCCAGGGCCCTGTTCGCGGTGGGCGACACGCGGGAGAGCGCGCGGCCGAAGCGCGCCTCGGCGGTCACGTGCACCACCGGCCTGTCCTGCCGGACGGCCCGCAGGATGGCCCGCGCGACCTTCTCCGGCGCGAATCCCCGGCGCTCGGACGCCCGCCCCAGCCGCTCACGCAGCTCGGTCTCCGCGCCGCGCGGCAACCCGACGAAACGGGTCCTGCCGACGATGGGCGTATCGATCACCCCGGGGCAGATGGCCGAGACGCCGATCCCGTAGCGGTCGAGGTCGAGGCGGAGGCCCTCGGTCATCTGCAGGACGGCGGCCTTGGTGGCGCCGTAGGCGGGCATCTCCGGGCTGGGCAGGTAGGCGGCCATCGACGAGAGGTTGACGATGTGGCCCCACTCGCCGCGTTCCACCATCTGGCGGCCGAACAGGCGGGAGCCCCGGTACATGCCGTCCAGGTTGATGGAGCGGATGCGGTTCCACTCCTCCTCGGACGTGTCGAGCAAGGAGCCCGCGATGGCGATGCCCGCGTTGTTCACCACGATGTCGGGCACGCCGAACACGTCCCGGACGTAGTCGGCGAACCGCTCCATCGCCTCGGCGTCGGCCACGTCGACCCCGTAGACGTGCGCTTCGCCGCCGGCCGCCTGGATCTCATCGACCGTTCGCTTGGCGGCGCCTTCGTCGATGTCCGCCGCGACCACGCGGGCGCCTTCTGCGGCGAAGGCGTGGGCGGTGGCGCGTCCGATGCCGCTGCCCGCCCCCGTGACGACGACGAGATCGCCGCCGAAGTCCTTGCCGGGACGTCCTGCCGCGCGCGCGTGGGCGAGGCCAGGGGTCTCCGGCCCGCCCTCGATGTGCTCCACGAACTCGCCGATCCAGCGGGCGACGAGATCGGGATGGCTGCGCGCCACCCAGTGCCCGGCCGGTGCGCGCCGTACGTACAGGCGCTCCACGGGCCCGCGCGCGGACAGCAGGAGCGACTGCGAGCCGTAGCGGTCCTTGACGGGGACGATGAGCTGGACGGGGACGTCCGTCCGCCCGTCCCCGGACGCGCCCTCGCCCCGGCCCGCGCCGGCGCGGCCCATGTTGGCGCGGCCCATGTTGGCGCGGTATAGGCCGAGCCCGTTGCGGGCGTCCGCGGCCAGCGTGCCGGCCGGATGCCCGGGGCGCGGTTCGGTGCCCTCGCGCAGCCGCATCGTCCGGCCGAACCCGGCGGCGAGCACCCGGGCCGCGGCCTCGCCCGCCCGGGGCGCCATCAGGACCGGCATGTAGACGCTGCGCCGCGCCTGCCCGAGCACCTCCGCGACGCCCCGCGGCCCGGACCGGACGGCCTCCCGCGCCCAGCGGGCCATGTGCCGCCGGTCCGGCCCGGAGATCGAGGTGAAGGAGGCGATGCGGCCGCGCAGCCGGTCCCCGATGACGGCCTCCCAGCCCTGCACCGAACCCCAGTCGTGCCCCACCAGGTGGACGGGCTCGTCGGCGCCGACGCCGTCCAGGACGGCCTCCAGATCGCCCATGAGCGCGTCCAGCCGGTAGTCCAGCGGGTCGGCGGGAGCGCCGGACGCGCCGGCCCCTCGCACGTCGTAGGCGACGACGCGGAACCGCCCGGCGAGCCGCTCGGCGACCTCGTCCCACATCGCGCCGGTGTCCGGGTAGCCGTGGACGAGCACGACCGTCGGCCGGTTCTCCACGCCCCGCACCCGCACGGCCAGCTCGATCTCGCCCGACCTCACCCGCTGGTCACGCATCAGCCCGCCCGCCTGTCCCTAGGAGCCCGTTTCCCGTGAAACTACGCCCCTCAAGCGGCCTGTCCAGAGAGTTCCCTCAGGAAGGGCGCGCGCTAAGGCCGGTGCACGAACGCAGGCCGTTCCACCGCTGGACCTCCGCCTTGGCGGCGGCGCCCTTCATCGGGATGGGGATGCCGCCGGAGATGAGGGCGGGGCTCCACTTGTCCTTGGCGACCTTGCCGTTCACGACCTTGAGGAACAGCACGCCCGACTTCGCCGTCTGGCCCTGCGCCGAAGAGAACACGAAGTTGCCCATGCCGTAGTGGACGTAGGCGCCGTTCATGTAGCCGCCGCCCAGCGGGATGTGCGCGTGTCCACCGACCACCACGTCGGCGCCCGCCTCGACGAGCGCCTTGGCGAGTTCCTGCTGCCGGGGCAGCGGGCACCCCTTCAGCTCGGCGCCCCAGTGCAGGTGCACGATGACGACGTCCGATCCTTGGCGCGCCTCCTTCACCGCTTGCACCATGCGCGGGACGTCCTTGGCGGACGCGAGACCGCCCTTGGCGTCGGTGGCCGTCCAGGCCTGGATCAGGTTGTCGTCCAGCACCTGCGTGGCGCCGACGATGGCGATCCTGTTGCCCTTCACGGTGACGCGGTACGGGCGGTAGGCGGCATCCGCGTTCTTGCCGATGCCGACCACAGGGAACCGGCTGCGCTTGATGGCGGCCAGGGAGTCGCGCAGGCCGCCCTCCATGTAGTCCATGCCGTGGTTGTTGGCCATGGAGGCCACGTCCACGCCCGCCGCCTTCAGGGCCGTGAACGCGGTGGCGGGCGCTCGGAAGGTGAACTGCTTGCCGGGCGCGGGCGTACCACCCGTCGTGATCGCCGTTTCCAGGTTCACCATGGCGAGGTCCGCGGCGCGCAGCTGCTTGGCGACCGGCCCGAGCGCGGTGGACGGGTTGGCCAGCCGCCCCCGCAGCGACCCCTCGAAGTGCGTGTCGCCGCCGAAGGCGATCAGGATCGGCTGCT
The DNA here is from genome assembly GCF_040492135.1 of Actinomadura sp. NPDC000600. Lineage (NCBI taxonomy): Bacteria > Bacillati > Actinomycetota > Actinomycetes > Streptosporangiales > Thermomonosporaceae > Actinomadura > Actinomadura sp. NPDC000600. Next base: position 252,660 of record NZ_JBEUPD010000003.1, on the reverse strand, counting down.
TGGCGGCCTTGGGCTGCTGCGACCCGTCCCCGCCCTGCCCCTGGCCTTTCGGCGACGCCGGGGGCGTGGCGCCCTCCGCCTTGGACTTGTCGGATCCGCCGCAAGCCGCCGCGGCCAGCGCCACCCCGGCCACGACCACGGCGGTCGTCCCCCGCAAGCCCGTCTTCCCCCGCATGGCCATCGCCTCGCCTCCGTCCGGCCCCCCATGGACCTCCGCGTCGGGTCGGCCCAGCATGCCACGAGCACGCTGCGCCCCGGCAAAGACGCACGAGTCTTTGTCTTGAGCCGTTCTTGTTTACGGGGATAGGTTGACCCGCATGACCGCATCCGAGACGCCGAGGCCCCGCACCCGATGACCGTGGCGAGCCCGGCCCGTCCGGAGGGCCGCGTGGGCGACACCCGGCGCCTGGTGTGCCGGAGCTGCGGAGCGGCCGAGGACGCCGACCGCGCCGCGGCGCACGCCCCCTGCCTGGAGCCGCCGGCCGGCACCGGCTTCCGGATCGAGGCGGCCGAGGTCACCTTCCGGGGCCTGTGCCCCGCGTGCCGTCCCGCCGCCGAGGGCGACTGACCACCACCGGAGGGGACGCCCGGCCTCGGGGCGCCCTCACCAGGGGGAGCGGCCGGACCACCTCCCACCGACCGCTCCCCCTCCGCCCTTTTTCGTCGGTAACGTGCACGCCCATGACCCTCCGCTTCGACGAGACCGGGTGGGAGCCGCTCCAGCCCGGCGCCTACCGCAACGCGGACGGCGACGTCGCCGCCCTCTACGGGTACGACATCCCGCCCGACCTGCCGGCCCCGCTGGAGCAACTCGACCTGCTGCGCCGCCGCATCGCCGAAAAGGCGGCCGAGGCCGGCGGCGGGCTGATCGAACTGGACGTGATCACGCTGGACGGGCTCCCGGCCGTCCGGCAGATCATCAAGCTGCCGCTCCCCGACCGTCCGGCCGGCGTGGCCTACGTCGCCTCCTTCACCGTGCCGCGCGCGGACCGCAGCCTCGTCCTGAAGATCCAGTGCCTGGAGCAGGGCGTCACCGGGATGCGTGACAGCACCGCGCTCAACCACTACCTGACCGAGTACGGGCAGGGCCGCGACCTCCAGGACATGATGCGCTGGTGGGCGCAGCACGCCTACGCCCCGGAGATCCAGGGCGGCCTGCCCCGCAACCTCTCCGAAGACCCCGGCTGGGACCCGCACTTCCCCCAGCACCCGCTGTCCCGGGCCCGCCGCACCCTGACCGCCCTGGCCCCCACGATCGAACTCCACCCCGACTTCAAATCCGCCCCGCCCTTCGCCCCCTGACCCCGCCAACGGCCCGCGCATCCAGGCTCTGGCCTGGCACTCGGCCGAGCAGAGGAGCCTGACGCATGCCCCTTCCGGTATGGGCGGCGAACCCCTCCTGCCTCCTGATCACCATCGAGGAGTACGAAGCGCTGCCAGTGGAGGCACGCCTAGGCATCGAGATCGTGGACGGCGGCGTCATCGGCTGCAAAGGGGCCAGCCCGCAGGAGCGCGACGTGTCGCGCAACCTGACGACGGCCCTGCGGGCCGCGCGCCCCGCACAGGCCGATCTCGAAGTTCTGGCAGGCGCTGATGTGCACTTCCGGGAGAGTGGCCGGGCTCCCCACAGGGGCGAGAAGCACTTCACCATGCGGCGGCCCGACATCAGTGTCGCGCGCCGGAAGGAGCCCGGGGCGAAGCTCTGCTCGGACGACGTCATGGCCGCCATCGAAATCACATCATCCGTCGACATCACCCACTTCTATGACAAGCGGGCCGAGTATGCGGGCCAGCGCATTCCCGTGTATCTCATCGTCCTCATGCATGGCCGGCGGATAGTGGACGTCCAAGAGCACCGACTTGACTGGAGCGGATGCGATTACGGGCTGGCAGCCGTGCATCGCGGTTCGCTCAGCACCGAACTGCCTGAGGGGATGAAGGTGAACGTGGCGTTCTCGGAGTTGGAAGGCGTCTGACGCCACGGGCGGCCTGCGGCTCCAGAGGATCACCGGACGCGGTGTGAGCGGCCCGGCGGTCCCGGGGCGGGCGAACCGGGGGCCCGCGGTTGGCAAATGGGGCTTTGTGGCAAAGTAACTCCGTTGTGCCTTTATGGGCCATGCCCGGCCATGGCGTCCGCGCGGACGGGCGGGTCATGATGGGGAGACGGTCCCGTTCACAAGGAGTGTCCCGATGGGCGACCGCACGGCCTTCCGCACCTGCCCCCTCTGCGAAGCCCTGTGCGGGCTCGAACTGACCCTCGACGAGGCGGGGACGGTCAAGCGCGTCCGCGGGGACGAGAAGGACCCGTTCAGCAAGGGCTTCATCTGCCCCAAGGGGGCCACGCTCGGGAGCCTCGACGGGGACCCCGACCGGCTGGCCGAGCCGCTCGTGGCGGGCGAGACCGCCGGGTGGGACGAGGCGTTCGAGGCCGTCAGGCGGGGGCTGTCGGAGGTCGTCGCGCGGCACGGACGCGACGCCGTCGCCGTCTACATCGGCAACCCGACCGCCCACTCGATCGCCGGGCCGCTGTACGGGAGCGCGGTCGTGAAGGCGCTCGGCACCCGCAACCTCTACACGGCGAGCACCGCCGACCAGATGCCGAAGCACGTGGCGTGCGGGCACATGTTCGGCGACCCCCTGGCGATCCCCGTGCCCGACCTCGACCGCACCGGGCACCTGCTCATGCTGGGCGCGAACCCGCTGGAGTCGAACGGCAGCCTCGCGTCCGCTCCCGACTTCCCGGGCCGGCTCAAGGCGATCCGGGCGCGCGGCGGCAAGATCACCGTGGTCGACCCGCGCCGGACGCGGACGGCCGCCCTCGCCGACGAGCACGTGTTCATCCGCCCGGGGACGGACGCGTTCTTCCTGATGGCGCTCGTCCACACCCTGTTCGCCGAGGACCTCGTCAAGACCGCCGAGCACCTGGCCGGGCGCGTCAACGGCCTGGACGACCTGCGCGCCCTCGCCGTCGACTTCGCCCCCGAGGACGTCGCGGACGCCACCGGCGTCCCGGCCGCGGTGATCCGCAGGACGGCGCGCGAGCTGGCCGCCGCCGAACGCGCCGCCGTCTACGGCCGCATCGGGACTTGCACGCAGGCGTACGGGACGCTGAACAGCTGGCTCGTGGACGTCCTGAACGTCCTCACCGGGAACCTCGACCGGCCGGGCGGCGCGATGTTCCCGCGGCCCGCCCACGCGCCGGTGTACCGGCGCAAGAAGCCGTTCACGACCGCGCGGTGGCGCAGCCGCGTGCGCGGGCTGCCCGAGGTCAACGGCGAGCTGCCCGTGGCGACGCTCGCGGACGAGATCGAGACGCCCGGCGAGGGGCAGGTCAGGGCGCTGATCACGATCGGCGGCAACCCGGCCCTGTCGGCGCCGAACGCGGCCCGGCTCGACCGCGCGCTCGCCGGCCTGGAGTTCATGGTCAGCGTCGACCCCTACCTGAACGAGACGACGCGGCACGCCCACGTGGTGCTGCCGCCGCCGCGCCCCGCGCAGACCCCGCACTACGACATCGCGCTGACCGGGCTCGCCGTCCGCGACTACGCGCGCTACTCGCCGCCGGTCGTCCCGCTGCCGGACGGGCGGCCCAGCGAGGCCGAACTCCTCGCGCGGCTCGCCGTGGCCGCCTCCGGGACGGACGGCGACCCCGCCCTGCTCGACGAGATGATCATCAAGTCGACGCTGGCGAAGGCCGTCGCGATCCCCGGTTCCCCGGTGCACGGCCGCGAGCCCGACGAGCTGCGCAAGATGCTCGACACCGGCACCCTCACCGAGCAGCGGCTCGACATGATGCTCCGCCTCGGCCCCTACGGCGACGGGTTCGGCGCCGAGCCCGCCGGCCTCACGCTCACGCGGCTGCGCACCGAGCACCCGCACGGCCTCGACCTCGGCGCGCTCAAGCCGCGCCTGGACGAGGTCCTGTGCACGACGTCCGGCCGGATCGAGCTGTGCCCGTCCACGTGCGCCGCCGACGTCGACCGCCTGCGCTCCGCCCTGCGCGATCCGGGGACGTCCGGCGGGACGGTCCTGATCGGGCGCCGCCACCTGCGGTCCAACAACAGCTGGCTGCACAACGTCCCCGAGCTGGTGCGCGGCTCCAACACCTGCACCCTCCAGCTCAACCCCGCCGACGCCGAGCGGATCGGCGTCGCAGCGGGCGACACCGTCCGCGTCACGTCCCGGGCGGGCGCGGTGGAGGCCGTCGCCGAGCCCACCGACACGATCATGGCCGGGGTGGTCAGCCTGCCGCACGGATGGGGCCACGACCGCCCCGGGACGAGGACGCGGGTGGCGAGCCGGCACGCGGGAGTGAACGTCAACGCGGTCACCGACGAGCAGGAGATCGACCCGCTCTCGGGCAACGCGGTCCTCAACGGAGTCCCCGTCACCCTGGAGGCGGCGCGCTGAGCCGTTGTTTAGCCCCTCCCGGCACCAGGTAGGTATGACTGGCCGCGGAGGAACGCGGGAGACTAGGGTCGCAACAGGCGTCCCATCAGGACCGCGGAGGAGGGGCATGAACCGACGGGTCAACATCTTCCGGCGCGGGACGAGCCCCCAGGCGACCGCGCGGCTGGCCGACGCGACCGAGGGGCTGGAGCACGCCCGCGCCCTGGACCGCCCCATCCGGACGATCTCCGGGGCCGTACGGCGCGTCCTGCGTCCAGGGCCGCTCAAGGACGCCCTCCACGGCGTCCCGGTCGGCCACCCCGCCCATCCGCCGCTCACCGACCTGCCCATCGGGCTGTGGATGTCGGCCGCCGTGCTGGACCTCATGCCCGGTACGCGGCGCGCCTCGCAGGTGCTGGTCGCCGCCGGGCTCGCCGGCGCGGTCCCGACCGTCCTCACCGGCATCGCCGACTGGTCCGCCCTGCACCGCGAGCAGCAGCGCGTCGGGCTCGTCCACGCCGCCGGGACGGCCACCGCGAGCATGCTGTACTCGGCATCGTTCGTGGCCCGCTACCAGGGCCGGGACGCCGCCGGGCGCGCGTTCGGCTTCGCGGGCCTCGGCGCCCTCGTCGCGGGCGCCTACCTCGGCGGGCACCTGGCGTTCCGGCAGGCCGCCGGCGCCAGCCACGCCGACCAGCTCGCCCACCTGGTCCCCCTCGGATGGCACGACCTGTGCGCCGTCGAGGACCTTCCCGACGGGTGGCCCGTCTCCCGGCGGCTCGGCTACATCGACCTGTTCGTGCTGCGTCGGGGCGAGGAGGTGCACGTCCTCGCCGACCGCTGCAGCCACCTCGCCGGACCGCTCCACCAGGGCCGCATCCTCACCGACGACGAGGCCGACGCCTGCGTCGTGTGCCCGTGGCACGGCAGCACGTTCCGCGTGGCGGACGGCTCCGTCGTCCACGGCCCGGCCACGGCCCGCCAGCCGTCCTTCGAGACCCGCGTGACCGAGGAGGGCACCCTCCAGGTCCGCCCGACCTGACCTCTCCCGCCCAAGGCGCTCGCGCAGGTGCGCGGGCGCCTTCGCGCATGCCCGCACGCGAGCCTCACACGGCCCCGCCGCCTTCCGGGCTTGCGGCTGCATGTCCGAACGCTGGGGAGATCATCCGGTTTTCCCATATTGACCCCTTAAGAGGGAGAATAGTTGTCCACTATGTGGCTTTCGCCAGCGGTATGAAGATTGCAATTGGCGGTTCTGCGACAAAGCCTTCACGGTGGGCACTGATCACTAAACCCAATGTTTGCGACCTGGACGACATGCGTGGAATTCCCCTCGGGAAGCGTGATCAAGGAAACCATGCCGGACACCTCCGGCATCGAAGATCATTTCGTGGGGGGAAGTATGAGGACGAGCACGCGAACCGGCATGGCACTCGCCGTGGCCGGTGCGGCGAGCGGACTGACGCTGCTGTCCGGCGGCGCGGTCGCCGGCGCGGCCACCGCGCACACCGCCGAGGCGGCGACCACCGTGAACCAGGCGGCCGCCCCGCTCCCGGCCTGCCGGTACGTGGTCACCGCCAAGCACGGCCTGGCGGTCCGCATGGGCCCGGGCGTGAAGTTCCACCAGGTCGGCACCCTGAAGTACGGCGCCCACATCACCGCCGACTGCAAGAACAGCGGCTGGACCCAGCTGCGCGGCGGCGTCCCGCAGGCCTGGATCGGCAAGTGGGTCTCCCGGACCTATCTCAAGCCGCTCGGCTGCGGGTACACCGCCGTCGCCAAGCACGGCCTGGCGGTCCGCACCGGCCCGGGCGTGAAGTACCCGCAGGTCGGCACCCTGAAGTACGGCACCCGCGTCAACGCCGACTGCAAGAGCAAGAACGGCTGGGTCCGGCTGTACGGCGGCGTCCCGCAGGCCTGGATCGGCAAGTGGGTCTCCAGCAAGTACCTCCGGTCGGGCCACCCGGTGGGCCGTGTCGACGCCGGTGGCGGCGGCACCTCGATGGCGGGCTTCCCGATGCTGGCCGGCGCCGGCGCCGGGGTCCTCGCCCTGGGCGGCGGCATCGCCGTCGTGACCCGTCGCCGCCAGGTGAAGGGCGTTTCCTGAGCCCATGGACAGGAGAAGGCGCGACGGCCGGCCGAGCCGAACCTCGTATCGGCTGGCCGCCGCGCTCATCGCGACGGGGACCGCGATGTTCGTCGTCGGACTGGTGCGCGACCACGCCGGTCCGCCGCCGCAACCGCCGTCCTCGGATCTCGTACTGCCCGGCCCCAGAAACGCGGAGCCGGCACCCGCCATCGCCTTTCCGCGGTCGATTCCGAAACGGATCAAAATACCGTCCATCAAGGTCGACGCGCCGATCCGTCCCGTCGCCACGGAACGGGACGGGACGCTCGGCGTGCCGCCGCTCAGCCGCGTCCGGGAGGTGGGCTGGTGGAAGGAGGGCCCGACGCCGGGCGAGGACGGCAACAGCGTGCTCGTCGGCCACGTCGACTCCAAGACCGGCCCCGGTGCCTTCTACAGCCTTGGAGCGCTCCGTCCGGGGCGCAGGATCGAGGTCGTCCGCGGGGACGGGACGTCGCCCGCCTTCCGCATCGACCGGATCCAGCGCGTCGACAAGGACGAGTTCCCTTCCGACAGCGTCTACGGACAGCAGGCCGGGCCCGAACTGCGCCTGATCACCTGCGGCGGGAAGTTCGACCGCAAGCGGGGCCACTACCTGGACAACATCATCGTCTACGCGACCCTGATCCCCGGCCCGCGGAACGCCGCTCCGGAGACCCGGCGCAACTCCTGACCGGGGTGCCGGCGGCGCCGGGACCGGGCAGTGCCCGGCGGCCGCCCGCCCGCGGTCAGCCGGGGGGCTCGGCGCCGTCGGTGGCCACGGGGTGCTCCACCAGGGCCAGCACCCGGCTCGCCATGAAGCGGGCCGTGCGGACGGGCGTGCCCGTCCGGGTGACCTCGCTGACCTCCACGACGCCGCGCCGCGTCGCGACCTCCACGCGGCGCCCCGCCCGGCTCGCCGCGACCTCGTACGTCCGCGTCCCCTCGCCCCCGGCGTCGATCACGATCTCGACCCTGTCGCCCTTCATCCGCGCGAACCTCCGGTAGTCGAACGTATATTCGACTTATACCCGGAACATCGGATCGGCAACCGTCACAAACGGGGCGAAACCCCTGGTCAGGCGAGAAGATTGACGATCGCGACGATGCCCACGACGACGATCACGGCGCGCAGCGCCAACGGCGGGATGCGGCGGCCGACCGAGGCCCCGATCATGCCTCCGCAGGTGGACCCGGCGGCGATGAGCAGGACGACCCACCAGTTGATCTCGGCGCGGCCGAGCAGCCACATGAGCGTGAACAGGATCGCGGCGGTGCCGTTCACGACGGCCGACAGGACGTTCTTGCCCGCGTTCAGGCGCTGGAGGTCGTCGTCCAGCATGATGCCGAGGAGGGCGATGAGGATGATGCCCTGCGCGGCGCCGAAGTAGCCGCCGTACATGCCCGCGAGGAGCACGCCGACCCACAGCGCCGGGCCCCCGTGGGGGCGGTGCTCACCCTCGCGGCGCCGCAGCATCCACTTCTGCAGGCGGGGCTGCACGACCACGAGGACCAGCGCGATGATGATCAGCGCGACGACGATGACGTTGAACGCCTCGGGAGGCAGGCCGAGCAGGAGCAGCCCGCCGATCACGGCCCCGATGAACGAGCCGGTGGCGAGCCGCGTCAGCCGGCCGCGCTGCCCCTTCAGCTCGTGGCGGTAGCCGTAGGCGCCCGTCACGCCGCCCGGGACGAGCCCGATGTTGTTGGAGATGTTCGCGACCACGGGCGGGTAGCCGAGCGCGACCAGGGTCGGAAAAGTGATCAGGGAGCCGGACCCGACGACGGTGTTGATGCCTCCGGCGGCCACACCGGCCGCGAAGACGGCGACCGCGTCCAGGAGATTCACGACCGCCCCATCCCTGTGCTCCGAGTTCCCGACAGTGCGCACATCGTAGGGAACCCGCCGCGGACCCCGGCCGGTCGGGGGGTGTTATGTGGCGTCCTGCCCCGATTCAGCGGGCCGAGCGGGCGTACCAGCGGCCGTTCTGGCGGTCGATGGCGAGCGGGAGCCCGAAGGTCTCCGACAGGTGCTCGGGGGTGAAGACCTCGTCCACCTTGCCCTGCGCGACGATCCCGCCGCCGCGCAGCAGCAGCGCGTGGGTGAAGCCCTCGGGGACCTCCTCCACGTGGTGGGTGACCATCGCCATGGCGGGCGCGGCAGGATCGTCGGCGAGGGCGGCGAGGCGGGCGACGAGGTCCTCGCGGCCGCCGAGGTCGAGACCGGCGGCGGGCTCGTCCAGCAGCAGCAGCTCGGGGTCGGGCATCAGCGCGCGGGCGATCTGGACCCGCTTGCGCTCGCCCTCCGACAGCGTGCTGAACGTGCGGCGGATCAGGTCGGCGCAGCCGAGGGCGTCCAGCAGCGCCACCGCCCGGTCGAGGTCGGTGGAGTCGTACTCCTCCCGCCAGCGGCCGAGGATCGCGTACGAGGCGGTCAGCACGAGGTCGAGGACGGTCTCACCGGCCGGGACCTTCTCCGCGAGGGAGGAGCTGGCGAGGCCGATGCGGGGACGGAGCTCGAACACGTCGGTGCGGCCGAGCTCCTCCTCCAGGATCTCGACGCTGCCCTCGGTGGGATGCAGCATCGCGGCGGCGACCTGCAGCAACGTGGTCTTGCCCGCGCCGTTCGGACCGACGATGACCCACCGGTCGCCCTCGTTCACCGTCCACGTGACGTCCTGCAGAAGGGCGGCCGCGCCGCGCCTGACCCCGACTCCGCGGAGTTGAAGTACCTCGCCTGCCATCGCGCGCCTTCGTCCCCAATCCGGTGGTCCGTGCTCCCGCTTGCAGGAAAGAACCTATGCGATTCGGGGCGTCCGTGGCCCCCCGGGACCGCACCCGGAGTCCGCCTCCGGTACCCGCCCGCAACGCGAGAGGTCCCTTACGTCCGGTGGCACCGGCGATCTGAGCGCTTATCGTGGATCGCATGCCCATTACGGAACGCACGAGACCGAGAATGAGCACGGACGTATGAGCAGGGCCGTCGCGATCGCCCTCGTCGCCTGGGGCAATGCCTGGCTGACGGGGCACGTCGGCCTGGACGAGGCGGTCGACGAGATCGAGAAGAGCGCGGGCCCGCAGATCGTCGGTGGCGAGCCCGCCGAGGTGACGCTGCGGCGCGGCCTCGGCGACCTGCGCGTCGGCGGGCTGGCGGCGCTGCGGCTGGCGCTGCCGGAACCGGGCGACCCGCTGGGGCTGACCGGCCCGCCGTCCTTCAACCGCGCGGCGATCGATGCGGGCGCCGCCGTCGTCGCCGTCCTCGACGGGCGGGCGATGGGGCTCGTCCCCTCGGTGGACCGGCGCGGCTCGTCCTACGTCGGCGTCCGCTGGACGACGCACGACGCGTCGGCGGCCCCGCCCGACGTCCCGTCCCTGGCGGAGGCCGACCACCGGCTCACCCTCGCCATGCGGGACGCCACCGAGGCGCTGCTGGCCGTCGACGACTTCGCCGGCGTGCCGCCCGAGATCGCGGACGCGCTCGTCGACCTGCGCGACCCCGACCGCGGCGACCATCCGCTGGCCCCCGGCTACCCGCCCCGCGCCCACCGCGTCGCCGCCCTCGCCGGCCGCCTCTCCCTCGTCGTCGACCTCGCCCGGCAGATGGACGACCGCGGCCTCAGCGCCGACCAGATGAGGCGCCGCGACGAGGCCCTCCGCCTGCTGGACGGCGCCGTCCGCCGCGCCCTGGTGGCGGCTTGTAATAGCGCATTCGATCCGGTTCCCGGAGCGGAGCGCTAGCGGAGGGCTTGCAACGCGAAGCGGGGCGTCCCGGGTGGGACGCCCCGCTCTCGTGGGTCGTGGGTCAGGCGCGGACCACGATGGTGTTGCAGATCTTGTCGGCGAAGGTCTGCTTGCGCTCGTCCCACAGCGGCCAGAGGAAGCCGATGTAGCACAGGAAGCTGTCGGCGATGTGCGCGAGCTTGCGCACGAACGCCATGCCGAAGCCGATGGGCTGGCCGGTCTGCGCGCTGACGAGGCGGATGCCCATCTGCCGCTTGCCGATGGACTGGCCGGTGGTGCCCTCCTGGTAGCAGATCCACAGGCCGCCCGCGATGGAGATGGCCGCGCCGATCAGCATGAGCAGGAGGCCGAACAGGGCCGCGCCGCTGCTGCCGGAGCTGCTGAGGACGATCATCAGGATGTACAGCACGAACACCGGACCGGCGAAGATCAGGTAGTCGATGATGTAGCCGCCGGCGCGCGAGCCCCACTCGGCGAGCTGGCCGGTCGAGCCGTAGTGGTGGTGGTGCACCTCGTAACCCGGCTGGGACGGCGCCGAGGGCGCACCGTAACCGGGCTGGGCCGAGGGCTGCTGGCCGTAGCCGGGCTGCGCCGGGGGCTGCTGGCCGTAGCCCGGCTGGGCCGGGGGCTGGCCGTAACCGGGCTGCGCCGGGGGCTGCTGGCCGTACCCGGGCTGCCCGCCGGGCTGGCCGTAGCCGGGCTGCGCCGGGGGCTGCTGGCCGTACCCGGGCTGTTGCTGCCCGTAGCCCGGCTGCTGACCGTACGGGTCGTAGGGGTTGCCCACACTTGCTCCTTATAGATTGACCCTGTGGTTATGTGACGCCCGCCGGACCCGGTGGGCTCCGCAAGTCTGACCGAGGACCGACCGCGGCTCAAACCCGCAGAACACCGAACCGGACGAGCTGCCACAGCTCCGACCCGACGAGGGCGGTGCCGAGCATCCAGGCACGGGTCTTCGGCTGGAGTGCCCACCACCGTTCACCCAGTCCCAGCGGTGCGGCGGCGACGGCGACGGCGCCGGTGAGCGCGACCGGGTTCGCGAGGACGGCGTGGCCGGGGCGGCCCGAGCCGAACTCGATGAACACGGTCGTGCCCCCGCACAGGGGACACGGGATTCCGGTGAGCGCCCGCAGGGGACAGAGCACGCCGGGGTCGTTCACGCGATGGATCCATGACGCGCCGACGGCCGCTACGGCCATCGCCGCGACGCGCAGCACCACACCCAGGTGTCTGTGCCGCGCTGCGGTGAGGGTCCGGCTGACGATCCCCCCGAGCGCACCTTGCGGTACACCGGCGGACGCCGCCCCGGGCGCTCCCCCCAACGAATCCTCCGCCTCGATGACATACAGGTGAGTGACCCGTATATCGGGTGCACCCTATGGTGGGTCAAGTCCTGGCAACGATCCGCTACGGGACCGTTACTCATCGCTAGGCGACACCACCTCTCGGGCAAGAGTAGGACAAATCGCCAGCTATATGGGCACTCTTTCGCGTTAGAGCATGAATGAATCGTCCGATTCCGGCACTCGGTGAACGCGGCGAGCCCGCGATCCGCAGGCGGCCGGGGATGTGCGGGGGCGGCGGGAAGCCGAGCACCCCGTGCGGCATCGCGGAGGGGGAAACGCTCGTCGACGCCGCCCTGTCCGGCCCGGGACATGACGAAGGCGTGCGGCGTCCGGGCCGGTCCGACCGTCCGGCCCGGGAGCAGGGGCCGGGGCGGGGTCAGGCCTGGGCGGCGGCGCCGACGACGACGGGGCCCTCGGTGCCGGAGAGGTGCTCGGCCTCGACGACGTCGGCGATGACGGCGGTGATGTTGTCGGGGCCGCCGTTCTCGCGGGCCTGCTCGATGAGCCGGTCGACGGCGCGCTGCGGGTCGGCCTCGGCGGACAGCACCTCGTAGATCTTCTGCGCGTCGACCGGGCCGCTCAGGCCGTCCGAGCACAGGAGGTAGCGGTCGCCCAGGCGGGCCTCGCGCAGGCGCAGGTCGGGCTCGCGGTCGTCGCGGCCGTCCAGCACCCGGTACAGCACGTGCGAGAGCCGGGACGTCTCGGCGGGGTCGGCCACCTGGCCGGCCTGCTCGGCCTCCGCCTTGAGCAGCTCGTCCATGGTGTGGTCCTGCGTCATCTGGAAGAGCTCGCCGTCGCGCAGCAGGTAGCCGCGCGAGTCTCCGACGTGCGCCAGCGCGACGGACTCGCCGGACCAGAGCATGGCGGTGAGCGTGGTGCCCATCCGGCTCAGGTCGGGGCGTTCCTCCCGGACGATGCGCAACTTCTCGTTGGCCTCGGCCACGGCGCGGCCCAGCATGTCGACAAGATCGTCTTTATGGGCATCGGTGTCCAGCGAGCGCAGGGAGCCGATGACGGTCGAGCTCGCGACCTCGCCGCCCGCATACCCGCCCATGCCGTCCGCGACCGCGATCAACCGCGCACCGGCGTACCCGGAGTCCTCGTTGTTCTCCCGGTTGCACCCGATGTCGCTGCCTGCTGCGTACCTGATTGCTACGTTCATACCAATTTCGATGACGATCCTGTCAGAGGAGTTGTATCAGCCGCGGGCGGTGGTCTTCCCGCTTTCACCGGCGGCACTCGTGTTTCCGACACCATGCCGGACAGCGTAGAGCGCCGCCTGCGTCCGATCCTGGACTCCCAGTTTCATGAGCAGATTACTGACGTGCGTCTTGACCGTCTTCTCGGACACCACGAGGGCGCGGGCGATCTCGCGGTTGGACCTGCCCCGCGCTATGTGCACGAGCACCTCCCGTTCCCGTTCGGTCAGCGCGGCGAGGCCGCGGTCGTCCCCTCCCGCACCACCCGCCGTCCCGTCCCGCAGCATCGCCTCGGCCGCGTCGGGCGCGAACAGGACGTGCCCGTCGTTGACCGCCCGGATCGCCTGGACGAGCGCCTGCGGGTCGACGTCCTTGTACAGGTACCCGGCCGCCCCGGCCTGGACCGCCGGCAGCACGTGCCCGCGTTCCGTCACGCTGGTCAGGACGAGGACCCGTGCCGTCACCCCGCGAGCCCGCAGCTCCGCCAGCGCGGTCAGGCCGTCGGCGCCCGGCATCTTGAGGTCCATGAGCACGATATCGGGCTCCAGGGATTCGGCCAGTGTCACGGCCGACGTGCCGTCCTCGGCCTCCCCGACGACCTCGATGTCGTCCTGGATGCCGAGGAAGGTGCGCAGGCCCTGCCGGACGACCGGATGGTCGTCGGCGATGAGGACCCTGATCTTTCCCCGTACGGCGCTCACAGCGGCACCTCCAGCCGGACGGTCGTGCCTCCGCCGGGCGTGGCGTCGATCGTGAGCTCGCCGCCGATCGAGTACGCCCTCTCGCGCATGGAGGTGAGACCCAGCCCGCCCTGGGGCTCCACCTCGGACGCGTCGAAACCCGTGCCGTCGTCGGAGACTTCAAGCACGGCCCGCTCCTCCTCCGTGCGGAGACGGACCTGCACGGTGCCCGCCCCGGCGTGGCGCAGCGCGTTGTAGAGCGCCTCCTGGGTGATGCGGTAGGCGACGGCCTCGTGCCCCTCCGGCAGGACGACGGCTTCGTCCGCGCAGAGGCGGACCGTGGCCTCGTGCGCCCGGTCGAGGACCTCGACGTGCTTGCGCAGCGACGCCACGAGGCCGTCCGCCAGATCGGCGGGACGCAGCTCGAAGATGACGGCGCGCAGCTCGGCGAGGGCCTCGGCGGCGAGCCGCTCCACCTGCTGGAGCTCCCGGACGGTCCGGACCGGGTCGCGCTCGGCCAGCGCGGACGCGGTGCGGGCCGTCAGCCGCAGCGAGAACAGCTTCTGCGCGACGGCGTCGTGCAGTTCGCGGGCGAGCCGGTTGCGTTCGGCGACGACCGTCAGCTCGCGGTTGTGCTCGTACAGGCGGGCGTTCGCCATCGCGATGGCGGCGTGCGCGGCGAAGAGGGTGAGCAGGTCCTCGTCGTCCTGGGTGAAGCCGCCCGGACGGCGCTTGTTGGCCAGGAAGATGATGCCGAGGATGTCCTCGCCGTCGCGGATCGGCACGCCGAGGAAGTCCTTCAGGACGGGGTGCGCCACCGGCCAGCCCTCGAACTCGGCCTCCTTGCGGATGTCGCTGAGGCGCTTCGGCGCGTCGGCCTTCAGCATCGCGGCGAGCATGCCGTGCTGGCGGGGCAGCGGGCCGATCCGCTCCCATTCCTCTTCCGAGACGCCCTCGACGACGAACTCGGCGAACGAGCCCTCGTCGTCGGGCACCCCGAGGGCCGCGTAGCGGGCGTCCAGCAGCTGCGCCGCCGCCCGGACGATCACCTGGAGGACCTCGTGCACGGACAGGTGCCGGGTCACCGCGAGCACGGCGGAGCTGACGGCGTGCAGGGTCGCGCCCTGGTCGCCGCGGCAGCCCTCGTCGGTCACCATCCCGGCCTCTCGTTCTCCCCCCGGCGGACGCCCTGCGGCGCCCGCATGTGAAGACCGTACTCTCTAGGCGGGTCTTCTCGAATCAGCCGCCGGGAGTACGTGCCGCCCCGGCCCTCCCATGCGCGGGGGACGCCGGTCCTAGGACCATCTGACGACCGTCCGAAGGGCCCGTCGGCCGATGCCTCCGGACGCGCCGGTTCCTAGCGTCGAGGGCATGAAGACGGCACTGATCACCGGGGCCTCGCGGGGCCTCGGCCGGGCTCTCGCCCGCACCCTCGCGGAGGACGGCTGGAACCTCGTCATCGACGCCCGCGATCCCGGCGACCTGCGGGCGGTCGCCGACGAGACCGGGGCGACGGCGATCCCCGGGGACGTCGCCGACCCCGCGCACCGGGCCGCCCTCGCCCGCGCGGTCGAAAGCGGGCTCGACCTGCTCGTCAACAACGCGAGCACGCTCGGCCCGACGCCGATGCCCCGGCTCGCCTCGCTTCCCGCGGACGACCTGGCGGACACCTTCGCGACGAACGTCCTTGCGCCGCTCGCCCTGATCCAGGCCGTCCTGCCCGGCCTGCGGGAGCGGCGCGGCGCGATCCTCAACATCACCTCGGACGCGGCCGTGGAGGGCTATGAGACGTGGGGCGGCTACGGGGCGTCCAAGGCCGCACTCGAGCAGCTGTCGAACGTCCTCGCGGCCGAGGAGCCCGACGTGGCCGTGTGGTGGGCGGACCCGGGCGAGATGAACACCGCCATGCTCCGCGCGGCCGGCGAGGACGCGGACGCGGCCCCGCCGCCCGAGGAGGCCGCCGCCGCGCTCCACCGGCTCGTCTCCGGCCGCCTCCCCAGCGGGCGCTACCGCGCGGCGGACCTGGCGGCGGCGCGATGACGGCCGTCCTTGATCATGATCGGGTGACAACAGAACAGGGCATATTGGGCGCGGGTCTCCGGGCCGCGACCTTCGGGATCGTCCTGGTCGTGACGCTGCTGGCGTTCGAGAGCATGGCCGTCGGCACCGTCATGCCGGTGGTCGCGAACGACCTGGACGGCCTGGCCCTGTACGCGTGGGGCTTCAGCGCGACCCTGATCACGAGCCTGCTGGCCACCGTGCTCGCGGGCGGCTGGGTCGACCGGTCGGGACCGACCCGGCCGTTCCTGGTCGGGCTCGGCGTGTTCGTCGCCGGGCTCCTGGTCGCGGGCGCGGCGCCGTCCATGTGGGTGTTCGTCGCCGGACGCGCCGTGCAGGGCCTCGGCACGGGCGTCCCGCTCGTCGCCCTGTACGTGGTGATCGCCCGCGTCTACCCGGAGGACCTGCGGTCCCGGGTGTTCGCCGCCCTGTCGGCCGCCTGGGTGCTGCCGTCGCTGATCGGCCCGGCGGCCGGGGGCGCCCTGGCCGAGCACGCCGGCTGGCGCTGGGTGTTCCTCGGCCTCGTTCCGCTGGTGATCCCGCCGGCGCTGCTGCTGCTCCCCGTGCTGCGCGGCATCGCGCCGTCCGGCGCCGCCCGCGCTCCGGGCCGGTCGCGGTACCCGGCCGCGCTCTGCGTCGCCGCCGGCACCGGCGTCCTCCTCTACGGCCTCGACGGCTCGGGCTGGACGATGCTGCCCGCGGCCCTCGCAGGCCTCGCCGGCCTGGCGTTCGGGCTGCCCCGGCTGGTGCCCGCCGGGACGCTCCGGCTCCGCCGCGGCCTGCCGAGCGTGATCCTCGTCCGGGGCCTGCTGTCGGGGGCCTTCTTCGGCACCGACGTCTTCATCCCGCTGGCGCTGACCCGGCTGCACGACTTCAGCGCCACGCAGGCGGGGATCGTCCTGACGGTCGGCGCCCTCGGCTGGTCGGCGGCGTCCCAGATCCAGGGCCGGTCCGAGCGCCCCCGCGAGTTCTACGCCCTCCTCGGCGCCGTGCTCGTGACGTCCGGGATCGTCCTCGCCACCGTCGCCCTCCAGTTCTCCGGCTGGCTCGCCGCCCCCGCGTGGGTCGTCGGCGGCGCCGGGATGGGCTTCTCGATCGGCAGCCTCTCGGTCCTGCTGCTCGACCTGTCGGCCGAGGACGAGCAGGGCGTCAACTCGTCCGCGCTGCAGATCAGCGACACCCTCGGCTCGTCCCTCGTGGTCGGCGTCGCGGGCGCGCTGGTCACCGGCTTCGGCGCCGCCCGGCTGGACGCCGGGCTCGCCGTCGCCGGGGCGCTGTTCGCCGCGATCGCCGCGTTCGGCGTGATCGCCGCTCTCCGTCTGGAGGTCCGGACATGACTGTCGACTTCACCCTCCCAGCCGCGCTGGAGGCCCACGAGCCGCCCGAGGCGCGCGGCCGGACCCGCGACGGCGTCCGGCTCCTGGTCTCCCGGCGCGCCGCCGGCGAGGTCTCCCACCACGCGTTCCGCGACCTGCCCGCGCTGCTCGACCCGGGCGACCTGCTCGTGGTCAACACCTCGGCCACGCTGCCCGCCGCCGTCCGGCTCGACCGGATCAGCGTGCACTTCTCCACCCCGGTGCCCGGCGCCGACGACCGGCTGTGGCTCGTCGAGCTGCGCCGCCTCACCGGCAAGGCCAGCCGCCCGTACACCGGGGGCAGCCCCGGCGAGTGGATCCCGATGCCCGGCGGCGCCACCCTCACCCTCGTCGGACGCCACCGGCACCCCTCCCGGGGCGAGTCCGACCGGCTCTGGCAGGCCCGGCTGAGCACCGACGTCGTCCCCTACCTGCGGCGCCACGGAGTACCGATCCGGTACGGGTACGTCCGCCGCGACTGGCCGGCCGCCGCCTACCAGACCGCCTTCGCCCACGACCGATCCGCCGGCGGCGCGGAGATGCCGAGCGCCGCCCGCCCGTTCACGCCCGAGCTCGTGACTCGGCTGGTGTCGCGCGGCGTCCTGATCGCCCCGATCACCCTCCACACGGGCGTCGCGTCCCCCGAGGCCCACGAACCGCCCTACGCCGAGCGCTACACCGTCCCCGAGCCGACGGCGGCGCTGGTCGGGCACGTCCGGGAGCACGGCCACCGGGTGATCGCCGTCGGCACCACCGCCGTGCGCGCCCTGGAGACGGCCGTGGACGCCGCCGGACGCGTCCAGGCGTCCTCCGGCTGGACGGAGCACGTCGTGACCCCAGAGGGCGGTGTCCAAGCCGTGGACGGCCTCCTCACGGGCCTGCACGAGCCCAAGTCGTCCCACCTGATGATGCTGACCGCCATCGCGGGCCGCGCCCTGCTCACCGCCACCTACGAGGCCGCCCTCGCCGAGAGCTACCTCTGGCACGAGTTCGGCGACCTGAACCTCATCCTGCCCGGATAGCGTCTCGCATGCCGGACCTCACGGGCGGGGCTCCCGGCGCGGCCGGTACCGTTGGTATCAGTTATGGACGGGTCAGCAGAGCGCACGCTGCTCATCACACTCACCGGACGCGACCGCCCCGGCGTCACGTCCCGCCTCTTCCGCACACTCTCGGAGTTCCCGCTGACGGTGGCGGACGTCGAGCAGGTCGTGATCCGCGGCCGGCTCGTCCTCGGCGTCCTGCTCGCCTACTCCGAGGGCGCCGACATCGGACGGGTCTGGAACGCCGCCGAACGCGTCGCGAACGACCTCGACATGGAGATCGAGCTGTCCACCGGGCGCAACAAGCGGATGCCGAAGCGCAGCGGGCGCCTGCACGTCACCGTCCTCGGCAACCCGCTGATGCCCGCCGCCATGGCCGGCATCTCCGGGCGGATCTCCGCGCACGGCGCCAACATCGACCGCATCGAGCGCCTCGCCCAGAACCCCGTCACCTGCATCGAGATGGACGTCTCCGGCGCCGACCCCGACGCGCTGCGCGCCGCCCTCACCGCCGAGGCCGTCGAGCAGCGGGTCGACGTCGCCGTCCAGCACAGCGGCCTGCACCGGCGCGCCAAGCGGCTCATCGTCATGGACGTCGACTCCACCCTCATCCAGGGCGAGGTCATCGAGCTGCTCGCCGAGCACGCCGGCTGCCTCGACGAGGTCGCCAAGGTCACCGAGGCCGCCATGCGCGGCGAACTCGACTTCGAGGGCTCCCTGCGCGAGCGGGTCGCGCTCCTCGCCGGCCTGGACGCCTCCGCCATCGACGCCGTCCGCGACAAGCTCCGCCTCGCCGCCGGGGCCCGCACCATGGTCCGCACCCTCAAGCGCCTCGACTACAAGTTCGCGATCGTCAGCGGCGGCTTCACCCAGGTCACCGACGCCCTCGTCGAGGACCTCGGCATCGACTACTCCGCCGCCAACACCCTGGAGATCCAGAACGGCAAGCTCACCGGCCGCGTCACCGGCCAGGTCATCGACCGCGCCGGCAAGGCCGCCGCCCTGGAGCGCTTCGCCCGCGAGGCCCGCATCCCGATCAGCCAGACCGTGGCGATCGGCGACGGCGCCAACGACCTCGACATGCTCCAGGCCGCCGGCCTGGGCATCGCCTACAACGCCAAACCGGTCGTCCGCGAGGCCGCCGACACAGCCGTGAACGTCCCCTACCTGGACACGATCGTCTTCCTACTGGGCATCTCCCGCGAAGAGGTAGAGGCCGCCGACGCTCTTGACTCCCAGGGGGGCGACCCCCTGGAACCCCCGTCACGAGCCGGGCAATCCTCACGCCACGGCTGAGGTCTTCGTGCCCGTGCGGGTTTGTGGCGTGGCGCTCCGGTCGCCCGGCTCGGCGGGCACGCGCGTTGCGCTCGCTGCACTCGCTCCACGCACCTGCCCGCACTGTGTTTGCCCAGGGGGGCGACCCCCTGGAACCCCCGTCACGACGCAGGCGATCCTCACGCCGCCGTTGCGGTAGCTGTGCCCGTGACGGCCAGCGTGGCGTCGCTGCGGTCGCCCGCGTCGGCGGGCACGCGCGCTGCGCTCGCTGCACTCGCTCCACGCGCCTGCCCGCACTGTGTTTGCCCAGGGGGCGACCCCCTGGAACCCCCGTCACGACGCAGGCGATCCTCACGCCGCCGTTGCGGCCTGTCGTGCCTGTGACGGCCAGCGTGACGTCGCTGCGGTCGCCCGCGTCGGCGGGCATGCGCGTTGCGCTCGCTGCACTCGCTCCACGCGCCTGCCCGCGCCCCGGCGAAGGCCCCAGTCCAAGAGGGTGTGAACCGTCCACGCCCAACGCTCTTGGACGTGCCACCCCATCACGCTCTTGGAGTGGACCTGAGCGACGGCGCGGGTCGGGCGGCCGGAAGGCGCTCTAAGCGCCTGGAGGTCGCCCGACCCGCCGAGCCGGGCGACCGCAGCGCCACGCAACAAACCCGCACGGGCACAGAAACCCGCACCGTGGCGTGAGGATCGCCCGGCTCGTAACGGGGGGTTCCAGGGGGGTCGCTACCCCTGGGCAGCGCAGCGTGAGGATCGCCCGGCTCGCAACGGGGGTTCCAGGGGGTCGCCCCCCTGGGAAGACACAGCGGGTTCCAGGGGGTCGCCCCCCTGGGTAAACACCTCCCATGCTTCGGCGGGCTCGGGGGGCTTATGCCCAAGTTCATGGGCGGGCCGCGCCGTTCTATGGGTTGGCCTCCGCGATCGCGGTGGCCGTGCCGCTGCTCGCGGGGGCGCTGACCGGGCATGCCGCGCAGGGGTCGGTGATCGCGCTCGGGGCCTACCTGGTCGCGCAGCGGGCGCCGGAGGGGCCCTACGGGGCGCGGGCGCGCGATCTCACGGTGGGCGTGCTGATCGTCGCGGTCGGGGCCGGGGTGGGCGGGCTGCTCAGCGGGCATCCGTGGCCGGCCGTGATCGTGGTGCCGCCGCTGGTCGCGCTCGGCGTGGCGGTGCCGCGGATCGGGTCGACCGCCGGGCTCGCGGTGCTGTTGAGCGCCATCCGGCCGCCGTCCGCGGACGTGCTGGGCATCGGGCTGCTGGAGCTGGTGGGCGGGCTCCTCACCGCCGGGCTGCTGCTGGCGCCGTGGCCCGCGCGGCGGCTGCGTCCGCTGCGGGAGGCGCTGAGCGAGTCCGCGGACGCGGTCGCCGAGGCGCTGGACGCCGTGGCGCAGGACGTGGGCGCCCATGACGCCGGGCCCCTCGACTCCGTCGAGATGACGAATCCCGACCTGCTGGCGGTGACCCGGATCCCGGACTGGGAGGCCAAGCGGCGGGCGGCCTCGGAGTCGCTGACGGCGGTGCGCGCCACCTACGCGCTGTACCGGACGGGGCGGCCGGGGAACGAACCAACAAGGCCCGAGCGGCTCATCGACGCGCTGGGGCGCGTGCTCCACGAGACGGTGACGCTCCAGGCCGTCCTGGAGGCGGCGAAGAACTATCCGCCGGACCGCGAGTGGCAGTTGGAGACGCAGACGGCGATCTCGGCGCTGGCGGCGCGGCTGCGGCTGCTGGCCGGGGCGGTCGCGACGGCGGGGGAGGCGCCGCTCGGCCGCGAGGAGTCCGCCGCCGTCCGGCGGATGGGCCGCGCCGCCGAGCAGATCAGGCGCGCCGGGCTCGCCGGCGACGAGGACCTCGTCGCGGTCGCGCTGATCGGCCAGGTGCGCCGCTCCATCGACCGCATCGCCGGCGAGGTCGCCTCCACGCGCCGGCTCGTCGCGGGCGGCCTGCGCATCGGGTTCGCGGTGCCGCGGATCCCCGGCACGCTCGACCCGATGCCGCTCTGGGACCGGGTGCGCCGCGCCGTCCGCACGCGGTCCCCGAGGTTCCGGCAGGTGTCGCGGGTGTACGTGACGGCGGCCGTGTCGATGGCTCTCACCACCGTGCTGGGGATCCGGTACGGGCACTGGCTCACGATCACCGCGATGCTGAGCCTGCGCGCCACCTACGGCGAGACCGTGGACCGGCTCGTCCAGCGCGTCGGGGGCACCGCGGCCGGGGCCGCCGTCGCCGCGGTCATCCTGACGCTCGCCCCCGGGCAGCCGACGGTCGTGGGGTTCGCGTTCTGCTTCGCGGTGGCCGGGTTCGCGATGGAGTCGGTGAACTTCGCCTACTGGGCGCTGTTCGGGACGCCGCTGGCGATGATGCTGCTGGACTTCTCCACCCCCGCCGACTGGCGCACCGCCGGCGCGCGGATCGCGCTGACGCTCGCCGGGTCGCTCCTGGCGTACTTCGCCGCCTTGACGCTGTGGCCCGCCGGGCACCTCGAACTGCTGCCCGGCCAGCTCGAACGGCTCATGCGCACGCACGCGGGGCTCGTCCGGGCGACGGCGGACGTCCTCTCCGGGGAGAAGGTCCGGCTGCCGCACGACACGATCGTCACCGCGGAGCGGGCGGCCGAGGCGGTCGCCGAGACCCGGACGCGGCTCGGCCACGAGCGGGTGCCCGACACCGGGTTGACGGACCGGCTGCGCAGGGCCGCGGCCGCCGCGCACCGCGCCCGCGACCACCTCATCGCGGTCGCGAAGATGTCCCGCGAGCAGGCCGTGGACACCGGGCCGATCCCCGAGATCCTCGACCGCCTGGCCGACCAGCTGGAGGAGGCGGCCGGCCTGCTGGAGGAGCCGGGGGAGCGCGACCCGGAGGCGGGCGCGCCCGTCGAGGAGCTCGCCGATGAACTCGCCGAACTCGACTCCTACCTGTCCACGCTCACCCGGCGGCGCCGCGCGGAGCTCAAGGAGGGCGTCGGCCCGGACGAGCTCACGCCGCTCCGGCACGCCCTGCTGCAGGTCTCCGGGACGCGCTACACGATCAGGGAGCTGCGCCGGGACGTGAACCAGGTCATCGAGTCGTCGCTGGAGGCCGCCGCGCCGCGCCGGTGAACCGTCAGTCCTTCGGAGTGCGGACGGTGCGGAGTTCGCCGAGGCCGGGCCGGACGTCCACCCAGTCTCCGGACGGAAGGTCGATCACGGCGAGGGCGCAGGTGGGGAAGGCGTCGGGAGCCTGGCCGGTCAGATCGTGGACGAGTTGGTGCACCGACGGGTTGTGCCCGACCAGCAGGAGCCGTTCGGACTCGTCCGGCGTCTCGCGGATGAGGGCGAGGAGCCCCTCGGGGTCGTTGTCGTAGATGCCGGGCTCGAAGCCGGCCTCCGCGTCGAGCGCCAGCCGGGCGAGCGTCTCCCGGGTGCGGACGGCGGGCGAGCACAGCACGCGGTCGGGGGCGAGCCCGCCCGCGCGGAGCCACTCCCCGGTCGCGGTCGCGTCGCGGCGTCCGCGGTCGGTCAGGGCGCGATCGATGTCGGGTTTGCCGAAGCCGGCCTCGGCCTTGGCGTGGCGGAGCACGATGAGCGTGGGCATGGCCGCCACATTAGGGGGCCACGAGGGCCGCCAGGGTCCAGAGCACGAGCATGATGCCGAGCATTCCGCCGAGCACGATGGCGAAGCCCTTGGGCCCCGACATCGTCGGCTTGCCGCCGCTCGCCACGGCCGCCTCCCGAGTTCGATACGCGCTGCATCGAGGACGGACGTCCCCGCTCTCCCGTACAGCGTACGACCGGTCCCGCGCGCTCGGGACGGGACCCCCGGAGACGCGGAAGGGGGCCGGTGGCGTGTCGCCACCGGCCCCCTTGCGTTCAGGCGGTCAGGACTTCCCGGCGGACGACTCCTCGGTGCCCGACTCGGCCTTGGTCCCGGCCGAGTCGGCGCCGACCGCGGCCTCCCGGCCCTTCTCGAGGGACGCCGCGCCGTCGCCGTTCCGCACGGCGCCGGGCTCCGGCTTGCCGCCCTCGACGGCCGGGTCGCCGGACTGCCCGCCGATCGGGTCGGCGCGCCGCTTGGAGATCACGATCGCCGCGACGACGACCGCGACGGACAGCACGGTGACCCCGACGCGCAGCGGCGTGTTGCCCGCATAGGTCACCACCGCGTCCGCGATCAGCAGCGCGACCAGGTTCATCACCTTGATCAGCGGGTTGATCGCGGGACCGGCGGTGTCCTTGAAGGGGTCGCCGACCGTGTCGCCGATGATCGTGGCCTCGTGCGCCTCGCTGCCCTTGCCGCCGAGGTGGCCCTCCTCGACGAGCTTCTTGGCGTTGTCCCAGGCGCCGCCGGAGTTGGCGAGGAACACCGCCATCAGCACGCCCGCCGCGATGGCGCCGCCGAGGTAGGCGCCGAGGGGCGCGTACCCGAGGGCGAAGCCGACCGCGATCGGCGTCATGATCGCCAGCAGGCCCGGGGTGGCGAGCTCGCGCTGCGCGTCCCGGGTGCAGATGTCCACGACCCGGTCGTAGTCGGGCTTCTCGGTGTAGTCCATGATCCCGGGCTTGGTGCGGAACTGCTCGCGCACCTCGACCACGACCCGGCCCGCCGCGCGGCCCACCGCCATGATCGCCAGGCCGGAGAACATGAACACCACGGCCGCGCCGATGATCAGCCCGATCAGCACGTTCGGGCTCGCGATCGACAGGTTGAAGTTCAGGAAGTCCGCGCCGATCGCGTCCCTGGCGCTCTTCGAGGCGCCGTCGAGCGCCGCGATCACCGTCGTCCGGAACGAGCCGAACAGCGCGGTCGCGGCGAGCACCGCCGTCGCGATCGCGATGCCCTTGGTGATGGCCTTGGTGGTGTTGCCCACCGCGTCCAGCCGCTCCAGCACCGCGGCGGCCTCGCCCTGGACGTCCCCGGACATCTCGGCGATGCCCTGGGCGTTGTCGGAGACGGGCCCGAAGGTGTCCATCGAGACGATCACGCCGACGGTGGTGAGCAGCCCGGTGCCGGCCATCGCCACCGCGAACAGCGCGACGGTGGTGTTGCCGAAGCCGAGCAGGAACGCCCCGTAGACGGCGGCACCGATCACCAGCGCGGTGTAGACGGCCGACTCCAGGCCGAGCGAGATGCCCGACAGGATGACGGTCGCGGGGCCGGTCCTGGCGCTGTCGGTGACCTCCTTGACCGGCTTGCGGTTGGTCTCGGTGAAGTAGCCGGTGAGCAGCTGGATCGCGCTGGCGAGCACGATGCCGATCAGGACGGAGCCGAGCGCGACCCAGCGCGGGTCGGCGTCCAGTCCGGCGATGGCCTTGTCGCGGACGCCGTCCAGCTCCGCGAAGGACGAGGGCAGGTACACGAACGCGGCGACCGCGACGAGGATCGCCGAGATCGCCGCGGAGATGAAGAAGCCCCGGTTGATCGCGGTCATCCCGGAGCGGTCGCCGGCGCGGGGCGCCACCGCGAAGATGCCGATCACCGCGGTGATCACGCCGATCATCGGCACGATCAGCGGGAACACCAGGCCCTGGTTGCCGAACGCCGCGGTGCCGAGGATCAGCGCCGCGACGAGCATGACCGCGTACGACTCGAACAGGTCGGCGGCCATGCCGGCGCAGTCGCCGACGTTGTCGCCCACGTTGTCGGCGATCGTCGCCGCGTTGCGCGGGTCGTCCTCGGGGATGCCCTGCTCGACCTTGCCGACCAGGTCGGCGCCGACGTCGGCGGCCTTGGTGAAGATGCCGCCGCCGACTCGCATGAACATGGCGAGCAGCGCGGCGCCGAACCCGAAGCCCTCCAGCACCTTCGGCGCGTCGCCCTGGTAGGCGAGGACGACGACGGCGGCGCCGAACAGGCCGAGGCCGACGGTGAACATGCCCGCGACGCCGCCGGTGCGGAAGGCGATCCGCATCGCGGTCTTCTCGCCGCCCTCCTCGCGGGCGGCCGCGGCGACCCGGACGTTGCCCCGGACGGCCAGCCACATGCCGGTGAACCCGGTGACGGCGGAGAAGATCGCGCCGATGACGAAGAAGACGGACCGGCCGATCCGCTCGCCGGTGGAGTCGGCGGGCAGGAGCAGCAGGACGAGCGGGATCAGGACCACGAAGATCGCGACCGTGCGGAACTGGCGTTTCAGGTAGGCGCCTGCGCCCACCTGAACGGCGCGCGCGATCTCTTGCATCTTGGCGGTGCCCTGGCCGGCGGCCAGGACATCGCGTACGAGACCCGCGGCGACGGCCAGTGCGAGCAGTGCGATCACGGCGACGACGACGACCAGGGAAAGGTCGCCGCCGCCGAGATCCACTTCAGCGCTGGCCGGGCTTGACAGGGAAAACCCGGGCATCCGTCCTCCTCGACAGGGGCGTTGCGATCGCGACCGACATAAAAGCGATCTTTACCGCGTACCCCACGAGTCATGATTTCGAACGCCTCGCACGGCAACGCGGGTGCCGGGAGTCTACGCACGCGTAAGTCGAATGTTAAGGCCGCGACGCCCTTCATGAAGATGTCGCCGAAATGAAACACGCGATACGCCGGAAATTGACCCATTGGCCTGATCGGACAGCGTCCTCCCAGGTCAGACCGGGCCAGGCGCTTATTACCCCGCCGATACCCTGACGGGCGCGGGGCATGACCGGCACATCGGCACGACCACCGGCGTCCGCATTCAAGCTAGGCATTAACACGGAATATGTCCAGACCCAAATCGGGTCGAACCTCCGACGATCACAAGAGAATCTCACACCCCCCGCACCACCAGCCCCACAAGCCCCACCCGCGCCCCCCGCGGCCCCACCCGCCCGGACCCGCACACCCCGCCTCCACGCCCCCGTACCCGACTCCAGAAGGAGGGGCGAGGCGCAGCGACATGCGAGCCGCGATCAGACCAGGCAAGACGCCTCATACGCCCGTGGGGCAGCCCTGCGCCTCCGGGGGGCGCAGCGGCGCAGTGTGCCTGTGGCTCGGTTTACTCGCGCTCTGTGGCGTATTCGTGCCGAGAGCTTGCCTAGGAGGCCAGCGCCCAAAGGCGCGGCGTTGGCGCAGGGGCGTTGGCGCAGGGGCGTTGGCGCTCGGCGCCGCGGACGCTCGTCACGAGGGCGGTAGTGGTACCTGCGCCGTAGGGGTCCGCGCGACGACCTCAGCCATCACAGCAACCACGCAACGACCTCAATGGTTGCGATCGCGTCCGAAGGCAGGTTCAAGCGGAGCGAGAACCTGATCGCGCAGCGAGCCGCCAGGCGAGACGGAGCGATGCCAGCGATCGCCCGCAGTGCTCTCCTTCTTCGGGCCCCCAGGCCCGAAGAAGGAGAGCACTGCCAATAAACACAGCTAGATGGTCGCCTCGGCTTCGGCCGGCCAGCTCATCCGTATCTGGACCCCCTTCGGCGTGGTCGCGATCTCCACGTCGTCGGCGAGCCCGGCGATGACGGCCAGACCCAGTTCAGCGGTGCCCTCACCCAGGCCGTACTCGAACTCGTCCACTCCCTCGTCCAGGGCGGCGGCGGGGAGCCCCTCCGGGGGAAGGTCGCCGGGGACGGTGTCGCTGACGGTCACCTCGAAGCGGCCTTTCTCGCCGCGCAGCTCGAGGCTGACGGGTTCGTCCGGGCAGTGCCGGCGATGCGCTTCCACGGCACGGGAGCACGCCTCGCCGACCGCGAGCCGCACCTCGTCCAGCAGAGGTTCGGCGACCCCGCTGCGGCGGGCGACGGCGGTCACGATCAGCCGGGCGGTCCGAACGTGGACGGGCAGCGCGCTGAAGGACAGTTCAACAGTCGACATTTCAGCCGCGGGCCGCCTACTTGGCGCCCTTGCGCTTCTCCTCGGCCTCGGCGATCGAGTTGTGAATGCCGAAGACCTTGGTCAGCCCCGTGATCCGGAAGATCTTGAGGATGCGCTCCTGGGTGCACACGAGCTCCAGGGAGCCGTCGTGGGCGCGCACCCGCTTCAGCCCGCCCACGAGCACGCCGAGCCCGGTCGAGTCGAGGAACTCCACCTTCTCCATGTCCACGAGCAGGTGGAACTTGCCCTTGTTCACCAGGTCGATGAGCTTCTCGCGAAGCTTCGGCGCCGTGTAGACGTCGATCTCGCCCTCCACGTTGATGACGGTGAGGCCATCGTCGGTGGTGTAGTCGTTAACCTTCAGATCCACAGATCCTCCACGCGCCGTGCAGCACTATCCGATCCCGCCACCCGGCCCCTCGGAGGGCGGCCGGACGCCGAGACTTCGCCGTGATTCAACCACGCTCCGGCGTCGTGTACGCACGTAATCGCCCACACGGGCGAAAGTTCGCGCCATCCCGCCTGACCTGCTGATCTCAGGTTCAGAGCAGGGGGAACAGGCCCTCCGGCGCCGGGGCGTTCCCGTTGTTTTGCCCCGGCTGGCACACTGAAAACCTGATGGGCGCCCAAAGATCCTCAACTCCCCTGGACCGGCTGCTCGCCGATCCCGCGCGGCGCGAACGCATCACCCATGTGGAGAGCGTTCCCGCACGTCGCGGCCGCCGGGCGGCGTGGCCCGACTGGTCACCCCCGCTGCTGGTGGAGCGGCTGGCCGCCGCCGGCATCGAAGCGCCGTGGGAGCACCAGGCCGCGGCGGCCGAGCACGCCCGCGCCGGCCGGTCTGTGATCATCGCCACAGGCACGGCCTCCGGCAAGTCCCTCGCCTACCTGCTGCCCTGCGTCGAGGCGATCTACGCGGGCGACGAGAACCCCCGCCACGAAGGGACCGTCCTCTACCTGTCGCCGACCAAGGCGCTGGCCGCCGACCAGCTCCGCGCTCTGCGCGCGCTGCGGCTCACGCGCGTGCGCGCCGCGACCTACGACGGCGACACGCCGCAGGACGAGCGGACGTGGGTCCGCCAACACGCCAACTACGTGATGACCAACCCCGACATGCTGCACCGGTCGATCCTGCCCGGGCACGCCCGATGGTCGTCCTTCCTGCGCCGTCTGAAGTACGTCGTCATCGATGAGGCCCATGGGTACCGCGGCGTCTTCGGCTCGCACGTCGCACAGGTTCTGCGCCGCCTCCGCCGGGTGTGCGCGCGATACCACTCGTCCCCCACGTTCATCCTCGCTTCGGCCACCGCGTCGGAGCCCGCCGCCGCCGCATCCCGTCTCACCGGTCTCGACGTGGTGGCCGTGGACGACGACGCCTCTCCGCGTGGGCCCGCCACCTTCGCCCTGTGGGAGCCGCCCCTGACGGACCTGCGGGGTGAGCAGGGCGCTCCCGTTCGCCGCACGGCCACCGCTGAGGCCGGCGACCTCCTGGCCGACCTTGTCGTCGAGGGCGTGCAGACGCTCGCCTTCGTCCGCTCCCGGCGCGGCGCGGAGTCGGTGGCGCTCAGCGCCAAGCGCGCTCTGCACGAGGTGGCCCCCGGCTTGGCCGAGCAGGTCGCCGCCTACCGCGCCGGCTATCTGCCCGAGGAACGGCGCGCGCTGGAGGCCGCCCTGCGCTCCCGCTCGATCATCGGCCTGGCGAGCACGAACGCCCTGGAGCTCGGTGTGGACGTCTCCGGGCTCGACGCGGTCCTGGTGTGCGGCTGGCCGGGCACCCGCGCGTCCCTGTGGCAGCAGGCGGGACGTGCCGGACGTTCCGGGCAGGCCGCCCTGTCCGTCCTGGTGGCCCGCGACGACCCGCTCGACACGTTCCTCGTCCACCATCCCGAGGCGATCTTCGGGACGCCGGTCGAGGCCACCGTGCTCGACCCCGACAACCCCTACGTCCTCGAACCGCACCTGTGCGCGGCGGCGTCCGAGCTGCCGCTCACCGAGGACGATCTCCCCCTCTTCGGTCCCGCGACCGCCGACCTGCTGCCGGACCTGGTGCGCCGCGGCCTCCTGCGCCGCCGCCCAGCCGGCTGGTACTGGACGCGCCGTGACAGGGCCTGCGACCTGGCCGACATCCGCGGCGCGGGCGGCGCGCCCATCCAGGTCGTCGAGGCGTCCACCGGGCGGCTCCTCGGCACCGTGGACGAGCCGTCCGCGCACACCACCGTCCACGAGGGGGCCGTCTACATCCACCAGGGCGAGTCCTTCATCGTGCAGACCCTCGACCTGGACGACTCCGTCGCACTCGTCGAGGCGGCCGACCCCGACTACTCGACCACCGCCCGCGACGTCACCGACATCAGCATCGTGGAACGGCTCCGCTCCGTCTCCTGGGGCGAGGCCACACTCAGCTTCGGAACCGTCGAAGTCACCCGGCAGGTGGTCGCGTACCAGATGCGCCGCATGCAGACGGGGGAGATGCTCGGCGAGAAGCCCCTGGACCTACCGCCCCGGACCCTCCGCACGCGCGCCGTATGGTGGACCCTCTCCGAAGCCCAGATCTCGCGTCTGGACGACCTCGACCTGGCAGGCGCCGCCCATGCCGCCGAACACGCCTCGATCGGCCTGCTCCCCTTGTTCGCCACGTGCGACCGCTGGGACATCGGCGGCGTCTCTACGGCCGTCCACCCCGATACCGGGCTTCTCACCGTCTTCGTCTACGACGGCCATGAGGGCGGCGCCGGATTCGCCGAACGAGGCTACGGCGACGCCGCCGCCTGGCTACGCGCGACCCGCGACGCCATCGCCTCCTGCGAATGCGACTCGGGCTGCCCGTCCTGCATCCAGTCCCCCAAGTGCGGCAACGGCAACGACCCCTTGGACAAACAAGGCGCCCTAGATCTCCTAGCCGTCCTCCTGGCCGAAGCTCCCGAGTAACCCGGCCGGGTCAGTTGGGAGCGACCCGCTGGGCCGGGACGGAGGCCTGGTCGTCCATCCCGCGCCGGGCCTGGGCCAGCGCCTGCTGGAGCTTGCGCCGCTCCATCTCGAGCGTGTGCAGGGACTCCTCGTGCTCGTCCCGCAGGTCCCGCAGCTCCCGCCGCATGTTCATCGCGCGCCGGAAGCCCAGCGACGCGAGCATCATCCCCGCCATGAACACGATGGCGAGCACGGCGCCGGCCATGAAGACCTGCCACTGCGACGTGATCCCCGGAACCTCGTCGCCGAACAGGGTCAGCCGGGCCGGGCCCGGGTTGTCCAGCACCACGGCGACGCCGGCCGCACCGGCGGCGAGCGCGATGAGCACTCCCAGGAAGATCATGCGGAGGGTCTCCTCTCCATCGGGCCTTGCCGCCCCGGTGCGGGACGAGGCCGAGGTCTCGGACGACAGAACGCATCGCCGGACAAGCCAGACGATCCGATTGGCAAGGCAGCCTAGACCGTGCTCAGACCCCTCGCCAGCCCCACAACCACCCCCCACCCCCAGCGGACCAAGCACCCGCCCTCCGCAAGCATCCATACCGAGGACCGATCCACCGCCCCCGGGTCGGCCCCGACAGGCCCGTTGCGGCTGACCTGCGCCTCCACCCGGTCGCGAGGCGACTCCCAGAAGATCCCGTAAGGACGGCACAGCACCGTCGGGACCATCAGCCTCGTCAGGCATCGGGGCCATCAGCCACGTCACCGACCACCGCGCCCAGTGCTCACTTGGGGCCCGGCCCCTCAGCCATGTCGCCGAGCACCGCACCCGGTCGTCAAGTTGTAGCGACGACTCGCGCGGTGGCCTCGACCTTCATGCCGGATGTCGCGGCCACTCAGCCATGTCACCGAGCGGCGCACCCAGTGTTCACTTGCGGCGCGGACCAGGCGTTGACCCCGACCTTCATGTGGGCTTCGCGGTCCCTCGGCCACGACGCCGGGAACCGCGCCCGGTGGTCACTTGCGGCGGCGGCCGCGCTTGGGCTTCGTGTTCGTGCCGGGCTTGGCGAGGCGGACGTTCACTCCGCCGGAGGGCTTGCCGAAGGTCGCGGGACGGCGGCCGGCCTTCGGCTTCGAGTCGCTGACGGCCGTGCCCGCGGTGCGCTTGGTCGAGCGGGCGCCCTTGGCTCCGGCCGCGACGACCGGGGCGGTCTTGGCACGCGCCTCGGCGCGCGCGATCTGCTCGCGGGCCTTGCTCACGCGCCTGCGGCCGGTGCCGCTGCGTGCGATGCGGGCCGCCATGCCGTTGCTGCTCGTGCCGGCCTGGGCGACGCGGAGGCGCCGCGTCCAGGTCCCGAGGTGCGCGGCGACGATCAGCAGGACCAGCGCGATGCCGACGCTCTTGCCCCACTGGAGCCGGTCGGTCGCCGCGACGTTCTGGGCCTTCGGCGAGTCGGTGGCGATCTGCGGCGCGGGGTAGGTGAGCCCGGGCGTCGCACCGTCCGGCTGGACGGACGGGAGGGTGACCGGCGACTCGTTGTTGAACGGGGTCAGGGGCGTCCCAGTACCGGGGACCGAGGAGCCTCCGGACGGGAGGGACGGCGCCGAACTGCCGGGGACGGAACCCCCTCCACCGCCGAGCGAGGCGGTCGCCGAGGCGGTGCTCGAGTCGAGCGATCCGCCCGTGCCGGTGGAGCGCCTGGCTCGGACGCCCACGGACACCGCGCCGCTGGACCTGGTGAGCGACAGGGTGGTGGAGCAGCTCGTCCCCTGGCAGAGGGAGCCCACCGAGCCCGCCTTGGACTTCACACCCGAGCCGGCGAGCGTGTAGCCGATGAGGTCGTCTTCGAGGCCGCGGTTCCACTTCACGACGACCTTGCCGCCGGACGCGCTGGCGGACACGCCGGTGGGGGCCGCCGGCGCGATGCGAACCGTGAAGGTGTTGGAGTCGTAGACGTTGCTGGTCTGCTTGCCCTTCAGGTAGACCTTGTAGCGGCCATTCCTGCTGATCGAGAAGGTTCCGGACATATCCCCGGAGAAGCCCTTCTCCTGGAGGAACGTGTCGCCGATCCCGGGACCGTCCACTCGCAGCTGCATCGTGATCGCGAAGTCGAAGTGCGCCTTGGCGGTGACCTGGGACCCGCTGGTGATGACGGCGCCGTCCGCCGGGGTGATGACGCTTGTCGTGGCCGCCTGCGCAGGCAGGGCGGCGAGTACCGGGAAGCTCATCGCAAGGGGTGCCGCGAGTGCGATCGCACCGAGCCTGCGAATGATGGTCACGGCCTCAATCCCTTCGACAGCTCGCGCCGATCTCGTTCCGCCGGGCGCACCGCACCTGGCGATGACTATGGGCTTACGGCAGCGTAACGTACCACCGGGTAGCAAAAGTCACAGGAGGATGACAAAGAGGAACGTGTTTTCACTCCCTGCAACCTCCCACCCTCTATTGACACTCAGTGCAACGAGGCATGTGGCGCTAGGGTACGCCGTCCTGCCCCACAGGACCAGCCCTCGCCCGGGAAACGATCCTGCGCCCCTTCAGTCCCATGGGCATCGTGACATCGACGACCACCGAGACATCGATGATCTCGCCTCGCACCTGGCACCTCACCACGCGAGCCCGTGACTCGATCGCGATTGCCTTCGCTCTCGCACAGGCGGCTCCGCCTCCATCGGAGACCCGCGCCGCGCCCGCCAGCGCCGCCATGTCGGCCGCCGCCTCCCCTCGATGCCGCGCGCTCCGGACCCCGCCGACCAGGACCGCCGCCACTCCCACCACCCAGACGAGGACGGCGAACGCCAGCACCCAGACCGTCCCCGACCCCCGATCTCCCGGCCGTGGATCCGGCTCGTTCCTCGTCCTCCCTCCACACCTGGGGAGCCGGCGAGCCGTATCGGACGCGGGGGCGCCGCCTTGCATGACCTCTCCAATCCGTTGACGTGGTGGACTGCTGCAACGAGTCGTCCTGGCAGGCCTCGATCAGCCCGGAACGCGCTGCCCTCCGTGGCGGCTTCTCCCACCTCGACCTCCCGGTTCGACCTCCCGGTTCGACCTCCCGGTTCGCCAGTCGAGGCGTCACGGGCTGGTGGCGGGCGGGAGGCCGGGTTCTGTCTCGGCGGCCGCGTGGGCGTGGACGACGAGGGCCGGTAGGCCGATCGCGGCGGCAGTGTCGACGGAGGCGGAGATGTCCACGCGGACGGTCGCCTCGTCACGGTGGACCTGGACGGTCGCGCCCTTCGGGACGGCCCTCACCACCAGGTCGCGCACGGCGGTGAGGGACTCGCCTCTGGCCGCCGCCCGGGCGCCGCTCCGGGCCGCGTCAGTACAGGCGAGCTGCACGGACGCCGCCCTCACGCCCCACAGCACGATCGCAGTGACCAGCACCAGGGAGGGAAGGGCCACAGCGATCTCCGCCGTGGCCGTCCCGCGATCCCTCAGCCGGCCAGATTGAGGGCCTTCTCGATGATCTGTAAGAGCATCGTCTTCACCTGCGAGCTGGTCACGATCTTGAACAGCAGGCCGGCGAAGGCCGCCGCGGCGATGGTGCCGACCGCGTACTCGGCGGTGGACATCCCGCGGTCCCTGCATGCTCCGGACCATCGCCGCACCACCGTTTTCCACGCCCTCATCGGGGCTCCTTTCGCTCGTTGTCGGTTCAAGGCTGCCGAGGCGGGACGCAGAGTGACGAGCGAACCGCATTCTGTGGATAACCCGCTCACCAGGGCAGGAGGAGCGTCGAGGCGATCCCGGCGATGGCCGGGACGACGCCGAGCAGGACGAAGGCGGGCAGGAAGCACAGGCCGAGCGGGGCGAGCGCCCGGATGCCCGCCGCCCGAGCCCTGGCGGCGGCGGCCGAACGGGCCACCCTGCGCTGGTCGCGAGCGAGACGGCTCAGGGAGGGGGCAAGCGCCGCTCCTGTGGACGCCGCCCGGACGGCCGCCCGCGCCAAAGGCGCGAGCATCGGCTCCTCCGCCAGTGCCAGCCAGGCCTCTGCCGGGTCCGCCCCGAGCCGGATCTGGACGGACACGGCGCGCAACTCGTCGCCGAGCGGACCTCCCACCGCGTCCGCGACCGCCTCGACCGCCTCGTGCCAGGGCGCGCCGCCGCGCAGGCAGGCGGCGAGGAGATCGACCGCGACGGGGAGGTCCGCGACGAGCCGTGCCCGCCTGCGGCGGCGTTCCCCACTGCCGAGACGGCTGAAGGACAGCCAGACGGCCACGGCGACGAGGACACCGAGCACACAACCGGCCGGACCGCCCAACGTCAGCGCGCACAGCACCCCCGCCACGCCCGCAGCCACCCGCCGAAGGATCACGTCACGGCGCCCGGTCTCCTCTGCGGGCCCCTCCCGCTCCTTCAACTCCGCGGCTGGGGCGGCCGTCTCTGCGGGGCCCACACGTGGCACCGGAACCAACCGCCGTTTGGGAGCCGCGTGCCTCGGCGAAGGCCCTCCAAACTGACCGGCCAACCTCCGCGTGGCGACGCTTGTCCCCCGGGGCACAAGAAAACCCGATGCCGCCGCACACAGCACGACCATCAGCGCCGTCATCACTTCACCTACTCCCTGCTCGTCTCGACCGCGCAAACCACCCGCCGGCAAGGCCCCCTTCATTCACGACGGGCGCTCCTGCGACGCGTGGACGACCGGCTCTCCGGGCCACCAGCCGACTGGCTCTTCCGGCTACCCACCGACTGGCTTCCCGGGCCACCCAGCGACTGGCTCCCCGGGCTACCCGCCGACTAGCTCCCCGGGGGGCGCCGAGTGGATCTCCGGGCTGCCGCCGACTGGGTCTCCCGGCTGCCCGCCGGCTCGTTCACCGACCGCCCGCAATTCCCACGGCCCGCCGCGCACGTCCTTGCAGTGACGCCTCTGCCGTGGCCCGGGCCCTCCCCGCCCCGATCGCCCGGGTCAACGCCCCCACCAGCACCCCCGCCGGGATGCGGAACCCTCCTCCGCCCCGATCACGTGGATCAACACCCCACCCAGCGCCTCCGCCGCGGCCCGCGCCCCCCGCCCCGATCACCGGATCAACGCCTCGACCAGCGCCTCTGCCGGGACTCGGGGTCGTCCGCCAACCGGTGGCCGGGCACTCGCGTCTGCTGGACTGCGCGAGCGCTTCGGTTGGCGGGGCAGGTTCGATCCCTGCTTGGGAGACGCGCGGCACCGCCGCGAGCGGCGGCACCTTCAGGCCCGGGGTCGCGGGTCAGCGGGGGGCTTCGGCGGACTTGGCGAGGTGGCGGGTCCAGTAGAGGCCGGTGGCGTTGAGGGCGGTGCCCGTGATCAGGCAGGCGAGGCCGGGGAGGGTGGTGCAGAGGAACGGGATGGGGTGCGCACCCAGCGCGGCGGCCATGGCCAGGCCCAAGAGGGGCAGCGCGGCCAGGAGGCGCGCCGTCGCTCGGGGGCCGGCGAGTTGGACGGATACGTCCTGGCGTTGGGCCTCTTCGTCACGGAGGGCGCTTGCCAGGCCGTCCAGGACGGTGGCCAGTGTGCCGCCGCGTTCGGAGCCGACCCGCCAGCAGGCCGCCAGGAGCCGCAGGCCCTCGGCGCCCGGCAGCGTGGCCCGTTCGTCCAGGTGGTCAGGGGGTGGACGAGGCAGGCTGAGCAGTTCCCTGGACACGTGGGGGTCGAGGACGGCGGCGGCCGCAGTGAACGCCTCGTCGGGGGTCCGGCCCGCGGACAGCTCGGCCGCCATGGCATCGCAGAGTTCGATGATCGAGGTTCGGCGGCGTTGCGGAAGCGTCCGGCGCTCCTTCAGGGTCTCCAATCTGGTGCGTAGTGGGCGTATCGGGTCGGAGGGCGGAGGGGCGAGCAGGCGGTCTAGACGGTGGGTCGCCGGGGCGGGCAGCAGGTAGGTCCACACGGCGGCAGCTGCACAGAGGACCGCCAAGGCAATCAACACAAGGCGCCTCCCAAGCGGTCTGGACGGCGGCTCGCTGACGCGAATGCCGGGCAGGTCCACGTAGCCGCGGCTGGGCAGTGGACAGCTACAGACGTCACGAGGCAGCTCGCAGATGGCCTAGATGGTGGATCGCTGAGGCCGGGGCCAGGCAAGCCCACAGGGCAGCGGCTGCGCAGAGGAGGGCGCCAGCCGTCACGAGACGCCTCACAGAGACCCAGGCAGTGGAGCGTTGACGTGAAGGTCCGGCAGTTCCGCCGGGCGGGGGCTGGGCGGAGGCGGTTGCGATCGTCATGGGGTGCCTCGCAGGCGGGTTTTGAGTGCGTCTGTGCCTGCGGCGGGGATTACTTCGCCGGAGGCGGTGAACGAGACCGCGGGGACGACGCCGACCAGGCCGTCTGGGCCTCGCTGCAGGAGGCAGATCTCGGCTACCCGGCGGCGTCCTCCGCCTGGGTCGCGGACCAGGTGGACCACCACGTCCAGGGCGGCGGCCAGTTGGCTGTGGACGGCTTCCCGGGTGAGGCCCGCCGCGCAGGCGAGGGCTTCGAGCCGCGCGGGGACGTCTGCTGCCGTGTTCGCATGGAGGGTGCCGCAGCCCCCTTCGTGGCCGGTGTTCAGCGCTTGCAGCAAGACCACGACCTCGCGGCCCCTTACCTCGCCCACTACCAAGCGGTCGGGGCGCATGCGGAGGGCTTGGCGGACCAGGTCGTTCAGGGTCACGCCTCCGGCGCCTTCGGTGTTGGGGGGACGCGCCTCCAGCCGGACGACGTGGGGGTGGTCGGGCTTGAGCTCGGCCGAGTCCTCGACCAGGAGGAGTCGCTCCAGAGGGTTGACCTGTGAAAGCAGGCTGCTCAGAAGCGTGGTCTTGCCAGTCCCGGTTCCGCCGCTGATCAGGAAGGCCGCTCGGGACTCGATCAGGGCGGCCAGCAGGTCGGCACCCTCGGGTGGGACGGTGCGGGCCGCGACCAGCTCGTCCAACGTGAAGGCGCGACGGCGCGGGAGGCGCAGGGACAGGCAGGTTCCGGTCGCGGCGACCGGTGGAAGGACGGCGTGCAGGCGCACGCCGCCCGGGAGGCGGGCGTCGGCGTAGGGGGAGGCGTCGTCGAGGCGGCGGCCCGCGGCGGCGGTGAGGCGCTGGGCGAGGCGGCGGAGGGTCGCCTCGTCGGGGAAGCGCACCGCGGTGCGGACGAGGCCGGAGCCGGTGTCGATCCAGACCTCGTCGGGGCCGTTGACCAGGACGTCGGTGACGTCTGGCGAGCGCAGTAGCGGTTCGAGGGGGCCCGCGCCGACGAACTCGGCGCGTAACTCGTCGGCCAGGGCCAGTACCTCGCGGTCGCCGAGGAGCCGCTCCTCCGCGCGCAGCGCTGCGGCGACACGGCCGGTCGTGGCTTCGCCGCCGGTGTGGGCGAGACGGTCGCGGACGGCGCTGGAGAGCCCGGTCATGCGGCCTCCCTGTAGGCGTAGGGCTGGAGGGCGAGGTCGGCCAGGACGGTGGTGCAGAAGTCGGCCAGGGGGCCGCGGCGGCAGGCGCGTTCGAGGTCGCCGCCGTCGACGGCGGCGGGGAGTCGGCGGTCGCGGTCGAAGGAGCCGGCGGACGGGATGCCGAGGACGCTCGCGATCGCGTCGGGGGTGAGGCCGCCCGGCGCCGGGCCCTGGATGACGAGGCGCAGGTCGGGGGTGTCGCGGCGGAGGGCGGCGGCGAGGCCGTCGGCCGCCACGGTGGCGCGGACCTCGGCCGGGACGAGCAGGAGCGTGACGGCGGCGGCGCGCAGGGCCGCGCGGCCGATGTCGCCCGGATGGCGGGGAACGTCCACGACGACCAGGTCGAACCCGCGGGCCGCCGCGTCGAACAGGGAGCGGACCGCCTCCTCGGAGACCGGGACGGGCTCGCCGCGCCGCCAGGACAGCACGGACAGGTCACCCGAACTGGGCAGGGTCTCGCGGAGTGTCGCGGCGCTCAGGCGGCCGCGGCGTTCGGCGAGGTCGTGCCAGCGGACGCCCTCATGCGACTCCAGCCCGAGGACGAGGTCGATGCCGCCGCCGAACGGGTCGGCGTCGACGAGGAGGGTGCGGAGGCCCTGGGCCGCCGAGGAGAGGCCGAGCGCGGTCGCGAGGACGCTGGCCCCTGCTCCGCCTCGGGCGCCGACGACGCAGAGCGTGGTGGCCCAGCCGCCCTCGGGTTCGCAGGCGGCGGCGAAGGCGTCGATCAGCCAGTTCTCATGCTCGGGGAGGGCGACGACGTCCTGCGCCCCTGCCTCCACGGCCATGCGGTACGCGTCGGGGGCGGCGCCGCCGGTGACGAGGACGACGCCCGGACGGCGTTGGAGGCCGGCGGAGGCGAGGTCCTCGGCGAGGTCGGCGCCCACGAGGATGAGGGCGGGCCAAGTCCAGGCGGGTCTCGCCTCATCGGTGCTGTAGGCGACCTCGGCGTGGGCGTCCGCGGCTGCGGCGAGGCGGAGGAGGTCGTCGGCGAGCGCGGGGTCGCCGGTGACGATCAATGCCGCGAGGTTCATCGGATGCTCCTTCGACGTTCGGAGACATCCACCTTGCGGGCCACGTCGAAGACGGCGAGCAGGATCCACCAACTGTGGATAACTTCGCCCCGCGCGACACTCGAACGATGCCGCCCGGGGAGGGGGTGTGAGGGGCGGGCGGGCGGTGGCGTGGGGATGGTGCCTGTGGCCACCGCCCGGCCGCCTCACGACAAGGCGACCCCCGCCGGGGGGGAGAGCGGGGGTCGCCGGCGGTCCGGCTCCGGGGGGGTAGAGCCGGCCCGCTTTCCCAGAAAAGTCTCAGGGAGTTCGGGCTAAGCCGCGGGTAAGTCCGCCCTATGGAAGAGGCAAACTCACCGACTCCAGTCTAGGCGGATACAACATATGCTGCCCGATCGTCGAGAGTTCCGTCGAGCGGCAAACTCGCCCGGCACATGGCGATTTTTCGCACCTGACGACGACGATCCGCCGGAGCGGTCGGCGCAGGGCGCCGCCCGGGCCCGGCAACGGCCCCCGTTCCGGCGCACACGAAGTGCATCGGGACGGGAGTGGGAGCGTACAGGAGAACTAAAGATCTTTCCTGCGCCCCGCACGATCGGCGGTCAAATGGCGACGATTACCCTGAGTGATCAATTTCGCGATCCGAACGACGATTACGGAAGTCCGGAATATCCCTTCTTGCCCGCAGCCGGCGCGGGAGTCCCGTCCGGCGCCGCCCCTCCCGCCCCGGCGGACATTCCGAAAGGGGGGTTGTCATCTGGGCAAATAAGGCGTAGACAGGTCATACGGACCCAGTGTCCGGGCACGGCAGCCGGGTACCCACGCGCGACCAGCCGCGGGAGGCGCGTCGAGACGGGCTTGACCCGATCCGACGGATATGAGGTGCACGCTTGGTAACCCGGTGTGACGTGCTTTTTGCGGCGGCGTCCCGGCGCGGGGCGCCGTTCGCTTTGCGCCGCCCCCGCCCGCCCTACTCGCGGACGTCCAGCCCCAGCGCCGTCGCGAGGACGATCGCCTGGTAGGGATCGATCACCGCGCGCCTCAGTTCGACGGTGAACGGGTCCAACGACGACAGGTCGCTGCCGCGCAGGTCGCAGCGGGAGAAGTCGGCCTTGTGCAGTGCCGCCCCCGACAAATCGACCCCGCGCAGTTCGGCTCCGGCGCACTGGGCGCCCGTGAGATCGGCCTCGCGCATGCGCACGTCCGTGAACGACGCCCGCCGCAGGTCGGCCCCGGGCAGGCCGGTGAACGACCAGTCGCCGCCCTTGACCTTCATCAGGTCGTAGGTGCAGCCGTCGAACATGCTCCCGACGAACTTGCACCCCGTGAAGGCCGCGTCGAAGAAGCCGCACCGGACGAACGTGCAGTTGAGGAACGCCCCGTCCTTGTGGCTGGACGCGTTGAAGCGCACGCCCCGGAACGTGCAGTCGGTGAAGACGGCTCCGGTGCCCTCGGCTTCGGTCATGTCCACGTCCACGAACAGGACGCTGTCGTGCCGTTCACCGGTCAGGTCACGCGAATCCCAGTTCGCCGACGAGATCGTGGTGTCCGTCGGCGCCGCGGGGCGCCCGTACATGCGATCGGCCATGTGACCAGCATGGACCCACCGGGTGACAGTCTCAGCCGCGCATGAACGCTTCGCAGATGGCCTGCGAGTCGCGCGCGGCGGCGGCGATGGCCGAGGCGCAGTGGGCGATCCACCGCGCGACGCCCTCCGACGTACCGGACGTGTAGGCGCGAAGGGCCTCGGCGTACTCGTCGGAGAGTTCGAGGTGCCCGACCTCGGGCGCGACCAGGGACTTGGGGTCGAGCCCACGGGCGACGAGGGTGATCCGCTGAGCGGCGCGGGCGACGATGCCGTCCCCCCAGCCGAACGGGCGCAGCGCCAGGAGTTCGCCGTGCACGATCGATGAGACCACCAGTGCCGGCGCCTTGGTGGGCTCGGTCAGCAGCCCGCTGAGCGCGTCAAGGCGCGCCGCCACCTCGGAAGGCGACGGCGGTTCCCCGAGCCCGAGTACGTCCTTCACGACGCCGTCGTCGGAGCGGGGACGTCCGAGATCGGCGCTGTCGACCGCGTCCGCCGCAGCGAGGACGTGCAGGCGCGCCAATGCCTGCCGCGGCGCCTTGCGCCAGACCTCGGTCAGCGTCCCGAGCTCGGCCGACACGCGCAGCGCCCCTTGCACGACGGGGTCGGACGGGGTGTCCGTGGTACGCAGCTCGTCCAGGGTGACCGAGGCGCCGTCGAGGACGGCGGAGGCCCGGGCGCCGCGCAGCGCCGACTCCGTGGACACCTCGGCGCTGCGCCGCCGCAGGATGCGGTGGCCGAGCAGCCGGTCCACGGCCCTGCGCGCCTCGTCGACGGCGTCGGCGACGCCGGGAAGGTTCGCAACATCAGCTAGAGCATCGGTCACGGCCCGACCCTATGCCGTCGTCCGGAGCGCTCGCGCAACGGCCCGCCAGGGCGTGGAACGGAAACGATTTCCTCCCCCCGGACGTGGGAAGGCCCGTTGTGTCGGGTATCACACAGCAGGATCCGGAGCCGTGAGCGCCGGTCGCGCTCGTCCTCGACACCCGGGATCGCGGCCTTGTGGGGACCGGGACCTACCTGGTGGAGTGGGGATACCGGGCGACCCCCGCTTCAGCTAGCAAGGAGTTCGCGTTGAGCCAGAGCCAAGAAACACTGTCGAACCTTCTGCAGGAGACGCGCCGCTTCCCCCCGCCCGCGGAGCTCGCCGCCTCTGCGAACGTCAAGGCCGACGCCTACGAGCGGGCCGCCGAGGACCGCCTCGGCTACTGGGCGGAGCAGGCGGACCGGCTCACCTGGTCGAAGCGCTGGGACGACGTCCTGGACTGGAGCAACCCGCCGTTCGCGAAGTGGTTCGTGGGCGGGGAGCTGAACGTCGCCTACAACTGCGTCGACCGGCATGTGGAGGCCGGACGCGGCGACAAGGTCGCCTACCACTGGGAGGGGGAACCGGGCGACTCCCGCACCCTCACCTACGCCGACCTCCAGCGCGAGGTGAACAGGGCCGCGAACGCCCTCCTCGAGCTGGGCGTCCGCAAGGGCGACCGGGTCGCGATCTACCTCCCGATGATCCCCGAGCTGCCGATCTCGATGCTGGCGTGCGCCCGCATCGGCGCGACCCACTCGGTGGTGTTCGGCGGCTTCTCCGCGGAGGCGCTCCGGACGCGCATCGACGACGCGCAGGCCAAGCTCGTCATCACCGCGGACGGAGGCTTCCGGCGCGGCAAGCCGTCCGACCTCAAGGGGATCGTGGACGAGGCCGTCGCGCAGACGCCGTCGATCGAGCACGTCCTCGTGGTGCGCCGCACCGGCGAGGAGGTGGCCGAGCACGACCGCGACGTGTGGTGGCACGACGTCGTGGAGCGGCAAAGCGACCAGCACACCGCCGAACCCATGGACTCGGAGCACCCGCTGTACATCCTGTACACGTCCGGGACGACGGGTAAGCCGAAAGGCATCCTGCACACCAGCGGCGGCTACCTGACCCAGTGCGCGTACACGCACTGGGCGGTGTTCGACCTGAAGCCGGAGACGGACGTCTACTGGTGCTCGGCCGACATCGGCTGGGTGACGGGCCACTCCTACATCGTGTACGGGCCGCTCGCCAACGGCTCGACCAGCGTCATCTACGAGGGGACGCCCGACACCCCCAACAAGGGCCGCTGGTGGGACATCATCCAGAAGTACAAGGTGTCCATCTTCTACACGGCGCCCACGGCGATCCGCACGTTCATGAAGTGGGGCGACGACATCCCGGCCCAGTACGACCTGTCGTCCCTGCGCGTGCTGGGGTCGGTCGGCGAGCCGATCAACCCCGAGGCCTACGTCTGGTACCGCAAGAACATCGGCGCCGACCGGACCCCGGTGGTCGACACGTGGTGGCAGACCGAGACCGGCGCCATCATGATCAGCCCGCTGCCCGGGGTCACGGAGGGCAAGCCCGGCGCGGCGATGCGCCCGCTGCCCGGTATCGCCGCGGACGTCGTGGACGACCAGGGACAGTCGGTCCCGGACGGCGGCGGCGGGTTCATGGTGATCCGGGAGCCTTGGCCCGGCATGCTCCGCACGATCTGGGGCGACGACGAGCGGTACGTCAAGACGTACTGGTCGCGTTTCGAGGGCCTCTACTTCGCCG
Organism: Actinomadura sp. NPDC000600; assembly: GCF_040492135.1. Taxonomy (NCBI): domain Bacteria; kingdom Bacillati; phylum Actinomycetota; class Actinomycetes; order Streptosporangiales; family Thermomonosporaceae; genus Actinomadura; species Actinomadura sp. NPDC000600. The sequence continues at coordinate 210,258 of NZ_JBEUPD010000003.1, read as the reverse complement.
GTGACGGCGCCAAGAAGGACGCGGACGGCGACATGTGGCTGCTCGGCCGCGTGGACGACGTCATGCTCGTGTCCGGCCACAACATCTCCACGACGGAGGTGGAGTCGGCGCTGGTCTCGCACCCGAAGGTCGCCGAGTCGGCGGTGGTCGGCGCGACGGACCCGGTCACCGGGCAGGCCATCGTGGCGTTCGTGATCCCGCGCGGCGACGCCGGCGGCGACGTCGAGGGCGAGGACTTCCTGCGGGAGCTTCGCGACCATGTCGCCAAGACCCTCGGCCCGATCGCCAAGCCCCGGCAGATCATGATCGTTCCGGAGCTGCCGAAGACCCGCTCCGGCAAGATCATGCGGCGGCTGCTGCGGGACGTCGCCGAGAACCGCAGCATCGGCGACGTCACGACCCTCGCGGACAGCACGGTGATGGACCTCATCTCCGAGAAGCTGCCCAGCACCAAGTCGGACGAGTGACCCCGCCGCACTCCTAGGGGACCGCTACGGCCCGCGCCTGGCACACCGCCGGGCGCGGGCCGCTTTCGTGCCCGAGGCGGGGCCGCTTCGTGCCCGAGACAGCGCCGCTCTGTGCCGGAGGCAGGGGCCGCTTTCGTGCCCCAGGCAGGGCCGCTCTCGTGGCCGACGCAGGGGCCGCCAGGCCGCCTCACCAAGCGGACCAGGTAAAATATCCCCAGGTGCGCCGGGAAGTCTGGTCGGCAGGGGACGTCCCGTGATGACGCGGGCCGTGGCCTTGTCCAGACCGCCCGCAACATCCCCAGGGGTTTCCTTATGGCGCGCCCGCCCGTGAAGCGCCGCGTTGCAGCAACGTGGCCGTTCCGTCCGACCGTCTACTACGGCACCCAGGTCGCCAGTGCGCTCCGCACCGAGACGATCGGCGGCGTGGTGATGCTGCTCGCGGCGGTCGCCGCGCTGGTGTGGGCCAACACTCCCTGGGCCGACGCCTACAAGAGCCTCCAGACGTTCGAGATCAGTCCGCACTGGCTGCACATCGGCCACATGGACGTGCAGCACTGGGCGTCCAGCGGGCTGCTGGCGGTCTTCTTCTTCATCGCCGGGCTGGAGCTGCGCGAGGAGCTGACCCACGGCGAGCTGCGCAATCCGCGGGACGCGGCGCTGCCGATGATCGCCGCGGCGGCCGGGGTCGCGGTACCGGCGCTGATCTTCCTCGCGGTGAGCGCGGGCGAGCCGGGCGCGTTCGACGGGTGGGCCGTGCCGACGGCGACGGACATCGCGTTCGCCCTCGCGGTGCTCGCCGTGACGTTCACCTCGTGTCCGGCGCCGCTGCGCGCGTTCCTGCTCACGCTGGCGGTGGTGGACGACCTGATCGCCATCACCATCATCGCGCTCTTCTACACCCATGCCCTGCACTGGGTGCCGCTGCTTCTCGCCGTGGCGCTGATCGCCGGGTACGGCCTGCTCCAGTTCCGGGGCGTCCGTTCGCCCTGGGTGTACGTGCCCCTCGCCGTGCTGGCCTGGTACTGCCTCCAGCGGAGCGGGATCCACGCGACCGTCGCCGGCGTCGCGCTGGGAATGCTCACCAGCTCGAAGCGGTCGGCGGACGGACGGCCGACGAACGCCGAGCGCGCCGACCACGCCCTGCGCCCCTTCTCGGCGGGCGTGGCGGTGCCGGTGTTCGCCTTCGTGTCGGCCGGCGTCGGGCTCGGCGCGGCGCAACTGGGCGCCGTGTTCACCGACCGGGTGGCCCTCGGCGTGATCGCCGGGCTCGTGGTCGGTAAGTTCGTGGGCGTCTTCGGCGGGGCGTGGGCGGCGGTGCGGCTCGGCCTGGCGACGCTGGGGGAGGATCTGCACTGGAATGAGATCGCGGGTGTCGCGCTCCTGGCCGGGGTGGGTTTCACCGTTTCGCTGCTGATCGGCGGTTTGGCCTATACCGACCCGTCACAATTCGAGAGAGTGACGACTGCGGTCCTGATCGCGAGCGTTCTCGCCTCGGCGGCCGCGGCCGTCGTCTTCCGCAGAAGGGTGCGCGTGCGCGCGCGCCCGGACTAAGGAGAAAAATGTCCGAGGCAGTACCGGGCGAGCGCGTCGAGGACAAGTCCCTCGGCGAGCTGGTCGCGCTGGCGTCGAGCAGCGTCTCCGACCTGATCAGGGCCGAGATGGACCTGGCCAAGCTGGAGCTGAAGGCCGACGCCAAGAAGGCCGCGGTGAGCAGCGTGATGTTCACCGTCGCCGCGGTGATGATCGGGTTGATCGTCCTGCAGTTGTCGTTCGCCTTCGCCTACGGTCTGATCGCCATGGGCATCTGGCGCTGGGCAGCGTTCGGCATCGTGGCCGCCGCGTGCTTCGTCCTCGCCGTGATCCTGATCTTGATCGGAGTCCTCCGCATCCGCAAGATCGAGAAGGCGCAGCGGACCCGCAAGACGCTGAAGGACGACTTCAACGCGCTGCGCCGCCGCGGCGGCTCCGATGATCCCGAGCTGACGGCCTGACCGGCGCCGTGTCCGGGCACGAGTCGTCCCTGATCGAGGTCGAGGGGCCGTGGACGCACCGGCAGGTCAGCGCCGGCGGGACGCGCTTCCACGTCGCCGAGGCCGGCGAGGGGCCGCTCGTCCTGCTGCTGCACGGGTTCCCCGAGTTCTGGTGGTCGTGGCACCACCAGCTGGTCTCGCTTCCCGCTGCGGGCTACCGGGCCGCGGCCGTCGACCTGCGCGGCTACGGCGGCAGCGACAAGCCGCCGCGCGGGTACGACCTGGTCACGCTGGCCGGTGACGCCGCCGGGCTCGTCCGCGCGCTGGGCGAGGCGAACGCGACCGTCGTCGGGCACGACTGGGGCGGGCTGCTCGCCTGGACGATGGCCGTCTACCACCCGAAGATCGTCCAGCGGCTGGCGGTGGTGAGCGCCCCGCATCCGCTGCGGCTGCGGCAGGCCGTCGCCGGCGACCCGCGCGGGCAGGGCTGGGCGGCGCGCCACACGTTCGGCTTCCAGGTGCCGCTGTGGCCCGAACGGCGCCTGGTCCGCGACGACGCGGCGCTGGTCGGGAAGCTCCTGCACGACTGGTCAGGGCCGGGCTGGCCGGACGAGCGCACTGAGCGGCTAGTACGGAAGGCCGTGCAGATCCCTGGGGTCGCCCACAGCGCGCTGGAGTACTACCGCTGGCTCATCCGCTCCCAGGCCCGCCCGGATGGGATCCGCTACGCGCACCGTATGCGCACCTCTATCCACGCCCCCACGCTCCAGCTGCACGGCGCGCTCGACACCTGCACCCTCCCGGCCAGCGCGCAGGGTTCCGGACGCTACGTGCAGGGCCCCTACCGTTGGTCGCTCCTAGAGGACGCGGGGCACTTCCCTCACCAGGAACGTCCGCAGGCGTTCGACGCGCAACTCCTCGACTGGCTGGCCGACCCGGGGGCCGATCGCTGACCCCGCGTACCGTAGAGGGATGCGGGATCGGGACGAGTCGGGACGCCCACGCAACGCACGCCCACGCGACGCCTACGGCCGTCCACTGCCACACGGCGCCACCGGCATACCCACGATGCCGGACGACATCGACATGCCCCCACAGGAGGCCCTGGCGGAGGCCCAGCGCCTCCTGGACGCCGATCGCCCCTTCCATGCCCACGAGGTACTGGAAGCGGTCTGGAAGGCCGCCTCAGAGCCCGAACGGGAGCTGTGGCGGGGCCTCGCCCAGGTCGCCGTTGGGGTAACCCATCTCCGCCGCGGCAACGCACGCGGCGCCGAAGCCCTTCTGAACCGCGCCGCCGAACGGATCGTCCCGTACCAGGACGCCCCTCCGTACGGCATCGACGTCCGGGGAATCGTCCAGCGGGCACGGGGTCTGGCCAAGGAGCCCCAGGACGGCCCCATCGCCCTACGCCTCACGAGCCCCGATACAGAGCAGCGCGGCTAGTCAGAGCAGCTCTGCGTGGAAACCGGCGTCGTGGCGGTGGCGCCCGCGCGGGCGTCGGGCGCGACCTCCGCCGCGGTGAGCGCGTAGCCGGTGGACGGCGTGTCCAGCGCCGCGGCGAAGATGACGCCGTAGACGCGGCCGTCGGTGGACAGCAGCGGTCCGCCCGAGTTGCCCGGCTCGACCTTGCCGCGGATGGCGTAGATCTCGCGGCTGACCTGGCCGGAGTGGTAGATGTCGGGCCCGCGCGCCGTCTGCCGGGCGCGGATCCGCGCCGCCTCGGGCCGGAACGGCTGGTTCTTCGGGAACCCGGCGATGATCGCGTTGTCCCGGACGCGGGCCTCCTTGGCGAACTCCAGCACCGGCGCCCGCAGCCCCGGCACGTACAGGACGGCGATGTCGCGCTTCGGGTCGTACAGCACGACCCGCCCGCGGCTGGTGTCGCCGTCCTTCGTCGCGACCACCGAGGAGCCGCGCGCGCCCGCGACGACGTGCGCGTTGGTCATGATGTGCTGGGGCGCGAACACGAACCCGGTGCCCTCGATGCGGCGCTGGCACTGCGGCGCCGTGCTGACCACCTTCACGATGCTCTTCTTCGCGGCCTGGAGGCCCCGGGTGTTGAGGACGGACTCGTCCGGCGGCGGCACCTGCACCACCGACTCGCCGCCGAGTCCGTTGAAGACCTGCGGGAACTCGCTGCTCTTCACGAACCCCTGGAACGAGGTGAACCACGTCTGCGCCTGCGAGGGCATCACGTCGTTGATGCCCTTGATGATCGAGGAGCCCTTGACCTGCGTCCGGACGGGCTGGAACTCGGAGTTGGCGACCAGGCTGCCGAAGAACCAGGCGACGATCAGCAGCGACAGCGCGCTCACGAACGTGCCGCCGACGGCGTCGGCGGTGCGGGCGTTCATCCCGGTCACCCGGTTGCGCAGCACGGCGCCGAGGGACGAGGCGACGAGCTGCCCGAGCGTGGCGGCCAGGAACGCGACCACGATGGCGAGCAGCGCCTGCTGCGCGGCGCCGTCCACGGCGGCCTCGGCGATCGGCGGCGCGATCAGGACCCCGATGACCCCGCCGCCGACGAAGCCGACGAAGCTCAGCAGGCTCACGATGAAGCCCTGCCGGTAGCCCGAGACTCCGAACAGCACGACGAGCACGAGCAGGATCAGATCGAGAACGTGGTCGTCCAGCACCGCTTCACCGTATAGGGCCGCGCCGCCGGTTCACGTCCCCTCGATGGACCAGTTTGGAGCGCGCCGGATAGCCGCGGGGGGTGACACGCGGCCGTCACCGTGCCCCTGCGCACCGCGAACGGGCATCTGACCTGCGGCCGAACCGGCGCAGGGCGGGCGGGGCGATTTCGTGGGAAACGACGAGGCGCTCACTCGCGCGCGGCGAGGTCCAGAACCTCCCGCGGAAGATCTTCGACTCTGGAGGTGTCCCAGGGCCTGTTCCAGCCGCCCGCGTCCAGCACCCGGGTCAGCAGCGCGGCCGTGAACCCCCAGACGAGCATGTCGCGGACGTGGAACGCCGGGCCGTCCGTGAGCCCGGACGGGTGCCGGACCATCACCCGGTTCCCGGGGTCGACCAGCTCGCTGATCGGGACCCGCGCGACCATCGCGACCTCCCCGGGATGGCCGGGCGCGACCTCCGACGGCTCGCGCCACCAGCCGGCGACGGGCGTGACCCGGTGCCGGCTGTGCGACAGGTAGAGCTCGGGCAGCGTGCACAGCACGTCCACGCCGGACGGTTCGACGCCGGTCTCCTCCCACGCCTCCCGCAGCGCCGCGGCGACCGGGCCGTCGTCCTCGGGGTCGATGCGGCCGCCGGGGAAGGCGGGCTGCCCCGCGTGCTTGTTGAGGGTGGCGGCGCGCTCGGTGAGCAGGACGTCCGGGCCGCTCGGCCCTTCGCCGAACAGGATGAGGACGGCGGCGGCGCGGGCGGTGGGGACGGGCCGGAACACGGGCGGCACCGGAAGCCTCGGCGCCTCGGCGCAGAAGCGGTCGAGCCAGGCGGGCCGGCCGGGGGCGGTGTCGGTCACGATCGTCCCAACCCCGCGGCGGCCGCGTTCCTTCCCGGCGCGGGCGGCGGAACGGGCTCGGTCACGACAACGGGCTCGGTCACGAGAACGGTCCGGGCTTGACGAGCTTGCGCGCCGTCTCCTCGTCCGTCGGCCCCTCGCCGAAGGAGGGGCACAGCCGCGCCAGCGGGCACGCTCCGCAGGCGGGGCGGCGCGCGTGGCAGATCCGGCGGCCGTGCCAGATCAGCCGGTGGGACAGCATGGTCCAGTCCTTGCGCGGGATCAGGGTGCCGATCTCCTCTTCGACCTTCACGGGGTCGTCCTCGGTCGTCCAGCCGAAGCGCCGGGCCAGCCGGCCGAAGTGGGTGTCGACGGTGATGCCGGGGACGTCGAACGCGTTCCCCAGGACGACGTTGGCCGTCTTGCGCCCGACGCCGGGCAGCTTGACGAGGTCTTCGAGGCGCCCGGGGACCTCGCCGCCGAACTGGTCGCGCAGCGCGGCCGACAGCCCCATGACCGACTTGGTCTTGGCGCGGAAGAAGCCGGTGGGCTTCAGGATCGCCTCGACGTCCTCGGGGTCGGCGGCGGCCAGGTCCTCCGGGGTGGGGTACTTGGCGAACAGCGCCGGGGTGGTCAGGTTCACCCGCATGTCGGTGGTCTGCGCCGACAGCACGGTGGCGACCAGGAGCTGGAAGGGGGTGCCGAAGTTCAGCTCGCAGTGCGCGTCCGGATAGGTCTCGGCCAGGATCCGGTTCATCCGGCGCGCCCGGCGCACCAGCCCCAGCCGCGTCTCGTCCTTCCATTTACGGGCCCGCGCCTTCGGGGTCGCCTCCGTCGCCATACCGGCCAGCCTAGAGCCTCGCGCCCCGGTTCCGGCCGAGGGAAAGTCGCGCCGAACCCCGTAATGGGCAAGGGGGCGCGCCGTCTCCAACGGGCACGACGTCCCCCGAAGGAGATCTCATGTCCGACCTCAGCCAGGTGGTCCGCCTTCCGGTGCGCCGGATCGAGCTCGACCTGTCGTTCGAGGGCGCCGCCCGGATCGCGGGTGATCTTCGCGAGCACGTTCCGGACATCGCCGCGGAGGCGGTGTGCCGGATCGAGCGGCGGCTGCCGGAGTTCTTCCGGCCGCACGATCCCCGCTACTCCAAGGCGACGCAGCGGTGCGTGGAGCGCGCCGTCGACCACTTCCTGGAGCTGATGGCCGACCCCGCCGCCCCGTCGGCGGAGGTGGCGGAGTTCTGGCGGCAGGTCGGGGTCGGCGAGGCCAGTGAGGGGCGGACGCTGGACTCCTGGCAGGCGGCGACGCGGATCGGGACGGGCCTGGCCGTCGAGCGGCTCGCCGATCGCGCGGAGCGGGTCGGCCACCGGATGAGCCCGGCAACCGTCGCGGCCATCGCCAACGCGGCGCTCGACTACGTGAACCAGGTGGCGGCGATCGTCGCGGAGGGCCACGCGGACGCCGCCGCGCGGGCCGCGGGCGCCCGCCAGGAGCACCGCCGGCACCTGCTCGACCTGCTGCTGAACGGGGCCTCCTCCGCGGAGCTGAAGGAGGCCGCGCGCGAGGCGGACTGGGCGCCGCCGCGCACGCTGGCGGTCGTCGCCCTCCGCGAGAACGGCCCGGACGCGCGGCATCCGGCGCTGCCCCCGGACGTCCTGCCTGGCCTGCACCTGGGGGAGCCGTGCCTGGTCGTCCCCGACCCGGAGGGCCCCGGCCGCACCCGGATGCTGGAGCGGCAGCTGCACGGCTGGACGGCCGCGATCGGCCCGGCGGTCGGGGTCGACGAGGTCGGCACGTCCCTGCGGCTGGCGCGCGAGACCCTGGAGCTGGCCTGCCAGGGCCTGATCAGCGGTTCCTCGCCCATCCCGGCCGAGCGGCACATGCCGATCCTGGTGATGATGCGGGAGCGGGCGCTCGTGGAGAAGGTGATCGCCCGGCGGCTGGCGCCGCTGCTGCGCGCCCGCCCTGCGCAGCGCTACCGGCTGGCCGAGACGCTGCTGGCCTGCCTGGAGCACGGGTTCAACGCCACGGAGGTGGCAGGCCACCTGCACCTGCATCCGCAGACCGTCCGGTACCGGCTGCGGCAGCTCGACGACCTGTTCGGGGACGCCGTGGAGGCGGCGTCGGACCGGCTGGAGCTCCACATGGCCCTGCGCGCTTGGCTGGCCCTCGACCCCGAGCCGGCCGCAGCGCGCGACGACCTGGGCTACGGGTGACCCGGATGCGGTCAGCCGGCGGCCTCGACGGCCCAGCCCTGGGCCGCCATGCCCGCGTAGGAGGACGGTTTCAGCGTCACCGGTTTCAGGCCCGACCAGCTCGCCTGGAGGTAGTAGCCGTCGCCGTTGGCGAGGCGATAGACCGTGGGTGCGAACCGCACGAGCTTCCAGACCTGGTGCGCGCCCCCGCAGGGGGCCATGACCACCGAGTATTCGCTGCCGCCCTCCCAGGGCACGCCCGGGGCGGGCGCGCCGCGGGCCATGCATCCGCGGGTGGAGTTGCTCACCAGGGTGAAGCCGCCGGAGGTGTTCCTGCGCTTCCACCCGGTCGCAGGGTCGGAGCAGGGGCGCTGCACGACCGACGTGCCGCTGGGCGCCAGGCACGATTGCAGGGTCGTGTTCCGCACGCGGAAGGGCCCTGCGCCGGCCCCAGCACCGGCGCCGCCCGAGCCCCGGCCGCCGTCGGTGGACCGCTTGCCGACGGTGTAGTCGGGCCGGGGGACGCGATCCGGGGCCGAGCTCGACGGGACGGCCGTCGCGGGAGGCGGCGCGGCGTGCGGGCTCTCCCCCGGACCTCCGCCGACCACGGTGAACAGGATGATCGCGCTGCCCGTGGCGACGCCCCCGGCCACCGCGGCCGGAAGGGCCCAGCCGGGCAGGGACGCCGCCGGGGCCAGGGAACCGAGCGGGCCGAGCGACGCCGACGGAGCCCCCAGCAGGACGGCGCCGATCGGCAGGGCGCGCCGCAGCCGCCCGTTGAGGTCGGCCATCTCCCGGGACGCCCGCCTGCACTCCTCGCAGGACTCCAGGTGCTGCCGCAGGGCCCGGCTGCGGCGGCGGCCGGGACGGCGGACGCTCGCGGCGAGCTGGGCGGTGAACTCGGCGCATTCGGGACGCCCTCCGGAGCCGGCCGCGAGGAACGCCTGCCGGAGCCCCTCACGCGCGCGGAACGCGAGCTGGGAGACGGCGCCCTTCTCCATCCCGAGCAGCTCCGCGACCTGCCCGACGGGCTCGTCCTCGATGACCGTGTACCAGAGGACGGTCTGCCATCGTTCGGGCAGCGACCGGAAGGCGCGGACGAGCGCGTCCAGCTCGTCGAGGTCCGGCGGCTCGTCCTCGGGGGCCGACGCCCATTCGGCGACCTCGTCGGTCACGACGGTGCGGCGGGCGCCGCGGGCCCAGTCGACGGCCGTGTTCCGCACGACCGTGTAGAGGTAGGGACGGCAGGCCTCCCGGGGACCGCCGCCCTGGCGCATCGCCGCGAACGTGCGGGTGAACGCCTCGCTGGTCAGGTCCTCCGCGAGGTGCTGGTCGCGGACCAGCCCGCGCGCGTACCGCAGGACCGCCGTGTGGTGCCGCCGGAAAAGCTCGTCCGACGCCGCCTCGTCACCCTCTCCGGCGGCCGCCAGAAGGTCGGCGTCCGGCCGCGTTCCCACGCCCGCTACCACCGCGCCATCCAACCTAAGGCTCGCATCTCACCACAACCTTCAGAGGTCACTTGCTCACCACACGTGGAGACATTTACCTTTCGCGTGCATTACGGCATTTTGTAGGCAATCTTAAAAAGACATGACTGTTCCTCAGTGTTAGGGTCACCGCATGATGCTCGACTCCTCGCGCTGGACGGCGACCCTCGCCGGACGGCGCGTGCTGATCACCGGCGCCGCGCGGGGCATCGGCGCCGCGCTCGCCGCCCGCCTGCACGAACGCGGCGCGCGCGTGGCGCTCGCCGGCCTGGAGCCCGAGCTCCTCTCCGCCGTCGCCGCCGAGTGCGGGGAGGCCCCCTGGTGGACGTGCGACGTGACCGACCGCGGCACGGTCGAGGACGTCGTGAACAGCGCCGTCCAGGAACTGGGCGGCCTTGACGTGGTCGTCGCCAACGCGGGCGTGGCCGCGCAGATGCCGGTCATAGGCGGCGACCCGTCCGTCATGGAGCAGAGCCTGCGGGTGAACGTGCTGGGCGTCTACAACACGGTCCGCGCGGCCGGGCCTCACGTCAGCCACGAGCGCGGCTACGCCCTGGTCGTGTCGTCCCTGGCCGCGGCCGTCAACGCGCCTCTCCTCGGCGCCTACAGCGCGTCCAAGGCCGCCGCGGAGGCGCTGGGCAACACGCTGCGGGCCGAACTGCGTCCGTGGGGCGGGAAGGCCGGCGTGGCGTACTTCGCCGAACTGGACACCGACATGACGCGCCGGGGGTTCGGGACCGAGGCCGCGTCCGCCCTCATGGAGGCGACGCCGAAGAGCAGCATGGTCTTCGGCGTCGCGCCGCTGAAGGTCGGGATCGACGCGCTGGAACGCGGGATCGCCCGCCGGTCCAGGCGGATCGTCGCCCCCTGGTGGGTGGGCGGCGTCCTGCCGGTCCGGATGGCCGTGCAGCCGGTCGCCGACCGCGTCGTGCAGCGCGGGCTCCGCGACATCCTGGAGGTCGCGAGGCGCGAGCGGGTCGAGTTGACCACGCCGCAGCCGGAGCCCGAGCGGTGACGGCGCCCCGCGCCACTCCCGGCGGCCTCCGCGAGGTGGGAGTGGTCAACTGGCTCGCCTGCCGCGTCGCGGGCAGGGCCGCCGGGACCGGGCCGCCGAACCTGTTCCTGACCCTTGCGCGCCGCCGCGGGCTGTTCCGCGGCTGGCTGTGGTTCGCCGGACGGCTCATGCCCGGCGGCACCCTGCCGCGCCGGGACACCGAACTCGTGATCCTCCGCGTCGCCCACCTGCGCGACTGCCGCTACGAGTTCGACCACCACGTCCGGCTCGCGCGCCGCGCGGGCGTGCGCGAGCCGGACGTGGAACGCGTCCGGTCCGGCCCGGACGCCGACGGCTGGACGCCCCGCGAGCGGGCGGTCCTCGCCGCCGCCGACCGCCTCCACACCGAGCAGGACCTCGACGACGAGACCTGGACGCGGCTCCGCGCCCACCTCACCGAGGGCGAGTGCGTGGAGCTGACCATGCTGGCCGCCCACTACGAGATGCTCGCGACCGTGATCACCGCGCTGCGCGTCCAGCCCGACCGGCCCCGCCGCCCCGCCGGAGGCCGCTGACCGGAACGTCCGACCGGCACGTCCAGGAGGTCCCCCCATGCGCACCCGAGCCCTCGTGATCACACTGACCCTGGCGGCGACCTCCACCGGACTCGCCGTGCCCGCCCGCGCGGCCGGGCCGGCGGTCCGCTTCAGCGACTCCGGCGGCATCCACGTCGTGAGCGTGCGACGCATGGACGACCGCCAGTACGCGCTGCGCGTCAGCACGGCCGCGCTGGGCCGGGCCGTGGACGTCCGCGTCCTGCTGCCGACCGGCTACGACCGGCGACCCGACGCGCGCTTCCCCGTCCTCTACCTGTTCCACGGGACGGGCGGACGCGCCTCCGACTGGGTCGACCGCGGCGACGCCGAGAAGACGACCGCCGGACGGCCGCTGATCACCGTGATGCCGGACGCGGGCTTCGACGGCGACGGCGGCGGCTGGTTCACCGACTGGGCCGACCCGCGCACCGCACTCGGACCGTCAAAGTGGGAGACCTTCCACGTCGACCAGCTCATCCCCTGGATCGACCGCAACCTGCGCACCGTGCCCCGGCGGGAGGGCAGGGCCGTCGCGGGGCTGTCGCAGGGCGGGTTCGGCGCGATGAGCTACGCCGCCCGGCACCCCTCCCTGTTCGTGTCCGCCGCGTCCTTCTCGGGCGCGCCCGACATCGCCTACGACCCGGTCGTCTCCGTCGGCGCGGCCGGCGTCGTGTCCTACATCGCGGCCGTCGAGGACGGCGTGCACCCGGACGCGATCTTCGGCTCCCGGCTCGCCAACGCGGTCAACTGGCGCGGCCACGACCCGGCGACCCTCGCGCCGAACCTGCGCGGGATGCGGCTGGAACTCCGCACCGCCACCGGCGTCCCGGGGCCGTTCGACCCGCCCGTCCCGGACCCGGCCGCGATCGGCATCGAGGCCCTGACGCACGCCTCGACCGTCAGCTTCCACCGGCGGCTGGAGTCGCTGGAGATCCCGAGCCGCTACGACGACTACGTGCTCGGCACCCACACCTTCCCGTACTGGGCCCGCGACCTGCGGCGGCACATGGGCCCGCTGATGCGCACGTTCGCCGCCCCGCCGCGCCCGCCCGCGACGGTCTCCTACCGGTCGATCGACCCGACCTGGTCGCAGTGGGGCTGGACGGTCTCGCTCAGGCGGCCGAAGGCCCAGCAGTTCAGCGTGCTGGCGGACGCCTCCCCGAGCGGGTTCGCCCTGCGCGCCGCCGGGACCGCCACCGTCACGACGCCCGCGTCCTACCGTCCCGGCGCACGCCTCGTCATCGGCGTGACGCGGGGGAGGACGCACAAGACCATCACGACCAGCGCCGGGCCGTCCGGGCGGCTCACCTTCACGCTCCCGTCCGCGCGCGGCACCGCGACCACGCTGGTGCGGATCAGCCGTCCAACACGCCCGAGCGCAGCAGGAGCCGCACGTGCTCGATGACCGGACCCCTGATCGCGCGCAGCGCCTCCATGTCGCCCGCCGCCACGGCCGGGGTCACCATCGAGCTCACCGCCGCCACGATGACCTCGCACGCGAACCGGCCGGCGTCGCTCGTCACGCCCATGAGGTCGGCGAGGCTCCCCGCCAGGTCGCGCTGGATGCGCGTACGCCGCCGGACGGCCTCCGGACCGGCCGCATAGACCTCTACCAGGAAGAGCCGCGCGTACGCGGGCTCGGACGCCAGCGCCTCCAGGTAGGCGGTGAAGACGCGCTCGAACAGTTCGGCCACGTCGCCATCGCCCTGCGCCGCCCCCCGTTCGGCCGCGTCGCCCTCCTCCTCCTCCTGCATCGCCGTCTCCAACCGGCGGAACAGCAGCACGCCCGCCTGGTCGAACGCGGTCATGAAGCAGTCGAGCTTGGAAGAGAACAGCGCATAGAAGCTCTGCCGGGACACCCGGGCCCGCTTCAGGACGTCTTCGACCGACGTCCCTACGAACCCCTTCTCCGCCATCGCCGCCGCCATGGCGCCGCACAACCGGTCGCGGTGCACCCGCTCGACCTCCGAGCGCGACAGCGCGTGACGGCCCCTGGGCAGGCGGCGCGGGGTTGGCCGGGGCTCGGACGACTGCATCGACTCAGGTTAAGGCACGGCCGCTACCCTGCCCGGGACATCCCATAACAGGTGATGAGACCGGTGTGACGGCATTCACCCGGTGGTCCGTACACTGGGCGAACGGGACCGCGGCCGCCCCGCGGGGCGGATCACCCCGGTCCCCGTTTCGGCGCGCCGTGACCCTGCCTTCACGTCCGCGGTGGGACGTGCGTCACACTAGGAGTAGGTGTTCGAGGAGGAATAGCGTGACCGATCGCGACGTGGACGTTCTGAGCAGAGCCCCGCTCTTCGAGGCGCTCGACGAGCAGGGCGCCAAGGCGCTGCGCGCCAACGTGACCGAGGTCCGCCTCGCCCGCGGGCAGACGCTGTTCAACGAGGGCGAGACCGGGGACCGGCTCTACGTCGTCCTCGAAGGCAAGATCAAGCTGACCAGGACGGCGCCGGACGGCCGGGAGAACCTGCTGAGCGTGCTCGGCCCGAGCGAGATGTTCGGCGAGCTGTCGCTGTTCGACCCGCGCCCCCGCACCGCGAGCGCCATCGCGGTCACCGAGTGCCGCCTCGCCGGCCTCGGCCACGACGACCTGCGCCCCTGGCTCACCGGCCACCCCGAGGTCGCCGTCCAGCTGCTCCGCGCGCTCGCGCAGCGGCTCCGCAAGACCAACGACGTGATGGCCGACCTCGTCTTCACCGACGTGCCCGGCCGCGTCGCCAAGGCGCTGCTCGACCTCGCCGAGCGGTTCGGCCAGCCGTCCGAGGCGGGCCTGCACGTCCACCACGACCTCACCCAGGAGGAGCTGGCGCAGCTCGTCGGCGCGTCCCGCGAGACGGTCAACAAGGCCCTCGCCGACTTCGCCCAGCGCAACTGGCTGCGCATCGAGGCCCGCGCCGTCGTGATCCTCGACATCGAGCGCCTGCGCAAGCGCTCCAAGTAGCGGACCGGTCAGACAGCCCCACGCTCGGCGAGGTAGTCGAGCTGGGACTGGACCGACCACTCGGCCGCGGGCCAGAGCGACCTGTCCACGTCGGCGTAGACGCGCTCGACGACCTCCCGCGCGGTGCGCGCGCCCGCGGCGACGGCGGCCTCGACCTGGGCGAGGCGCTCGCGGCGGTGGTCGATGTAGCGGTCGAGGACGGCGATGGGGTCGTCCAGCTTGGGCCCGTGACCCGGGAGGATCGTCGCGGCCTCCATGTCGGCGGAGAACCGGCGGAGCCGGTCCAGCGAGCCGAGGTAGTCGCCGAGCCTCCCCTCCAGCACGGTCGTCCCGTACCCGAGGACGGTGTCGCCGGTGAGGACGGCGCCGTCGGCCGGGAGCCAGAACGTCAGCGAGTCGTGGCTGTGCCCCGGCGTCTCCATGATCCGCAACTCCAGGCCGCCCGCGGTGACCACGTCGCCCTCGGCGAGGCCCTCCTCGCCGAGCCGGTGCCGGGGGTCGAGCGCCCGCACCTTCACCCCGCCCCCCGCCAGCTTCGCGAACTTCCCCGCGCCCGCCGAATGGTCGGGGTGCCCGTGCGTGAGCAGGACGAGACCGACCCGCCGCCCCTGGGCCTCCACCGTGCCGAGGACGCGCCGGAGGTGCTCGCCGTCCTTCGGACCGGGGTCGACGACGACGGCCTCGTCCGCCCCGGGCTCGGCGATGATCCAGGTGTTGGTGCCGTCCAGGGTCATGGCGGACGGGTTCGGGGCGAGCACGCAGGTCGCCCGTTCGGTACCCATCCCGTCGATCTCCGTCATATCCCCCATCCTGCCCGAGGCCCGATCGGGGTGGCGGGCCGGGTTCCAGCCGAGCCGCTCCAGCCGCCGGAGCGCGGAGGTGCCCGCCAGCCGCCACAGGACGGCCTGGCTCAGCGGCACCCGGCGGGACACCTCGTCACCCCTGCGGGTAGTGCCGCGCGACGTCCTCGGGCAGCACCAGGTACGCGTCGCCGTCGACGATCTCCGCGGCCGGCTCGTACACGACGATCTCGCGCTGCGCGGCCAGCACGTCGGCCACCGTCTCGAACTCGGCCAGCTCCGCCAGCGTCGCCACGGTGGGCGGGAGCATCATCCACTCGCCCCGCGCGGCCCGCTCGGCCGCCTCCGCCGGGCGCACCCAGGCGACCTGGTCGGCCTCGGTGCTGACGTCCCGCGCCCGCTGCCCCGCCGGCATCGCGGCGACGAAGAAGCGGGTGTCGTAGCGCTTCGGCTCGATCTTCGGGGTGATCCAGTGCGCCCACGGGCGGAGCAGGTCCGAGCGGAGCACGAGCCCTCGCCGGTCGAGGAACCCGCCGAACGACTGGGAGCGGTCCAGCAGCGCCTGCCGGTCGGCCTCCCAGTCGTCGCCGCGCGTGTCGTCCACCACCGTCTCGGCGGTCGGCCCGGCGAGCAGCACGAGCGTCTCCTCGAACGTCTCCCGGACCGCCGCGCAGACCAGCTCGCGGGCCAGCGTCTCGTCGGCGTCGAACGCCTTGCCCCACTCGGCGGGGGACGGCCCGGACCAGCCCAGCGCCGCCTCCCCGTCGCGCGGGTCGACCGAACCGCCGGGGAACACGTAGGCGCCGGGCGCGAACGCCATCGACCGGACGCGGCGCAGCATGAACGCCTGCAGCCCGTGCTCGTCGTGGTCGCGCAGCACGACCACGGTCGCCGCGTCCCTGGCGGGCGCCGGCTCGGTCCGGCCTGCCAGGATGTCCTCGACCCGGCCCAGGAACGATTCGGGCAGCTTGAGTCCGTTGGTGATCCCCATGGCGAGTCATTCGGACATACCGAATGGCGTTCCGTCAAGCCCGGGGTCTCACTCGACCTCGGCGATCAGCTCCACCTCGACCGGCACGTCCCGCGGCAGGACGGCGACGCCGACGGCGCTGCGCGCGTGCCTGCCCGCGTCCCCGAACACCTCGGCCAGCAGGTCGCTCGCCCCGTTGATCACCTGCGGCTGGCCGGTGAAGTCCGGCGCGCTGGCGACGAACCCGACGACCTTCACGATCCGCACGACCCGCGACAGCTCGCCGACCTCGGCCTTCAGCGCCGCGATCGCGTTCAGCGCGCAGATCCGCGCCTGGCGGGCCGCCTCCTCGGCGCTCACCTCGGCGCCCACCTTCCCGGTGGCGCCCAGCTCGCCCTTGACCAGGGGGATCTGGCCGGCGGTGTAGACGAGCGACCCCGTCCGCGCCGTCGGCACGTAGGACGCGACCGGCGGGACGACCTCCGGCAGCTCGATCCCGAGCTCGCGGATCCGCTCTTCAGGCGTGCTCATGCTGCTCCTCTTCGTTGAGGGTTGCGTCGGGGGCTGCTACTGGACTTCGCGCTTGAAGTAAGCCACGAGGTTCTCCGGGTTCGGGCCCGGCAGGACGGTGACGAGCTCCCACCCGTCCTGGCCCCAGTTGTCGAGGATCTGCTTGGTCGCGTGCACCAGCAGCGGAACGGTCGCGTACTCCCACTTCTTCATGGCCCTCACCCTAGCGATCGCCATTTCCGAACCCCGCTCGAACCCGCTGTTCACAGGACGGCCCCGGCGCGGCGGCCGGTCGCCCGGAGACGGCCGCGCGGTCCCCGCTGACAGGCCGGGCCGGGGACGGTCAGCCGGTGGTGCGAGGTCGGTCAGGGCGCGCCGCGAATCTCCTGTCCGACGACAGCGACGAACGGAGAGAACGATGAGCAAGAGCGTGCTGATCTCGGGTGCGAGCATCGCGGGCCCGTCCCTGGCCTACTGGCTGGCGCGGTACGGGTACGACGTCACCGTCGTGGAGAAGGCGGAGGTGATCCGGCCGGGCGGGCAGGCCGTCGACTTCCGCGGCGAGGTGCACATGCGGGTGCTGGAGGAGATGGGCGTGCTGGACGAGATCCGGCGGCGGCAGACCGATGCCGGCCCGCTCGACCTCATCGACGCCGCGGGACGGACGCAGGTCAGCCTCCCCGACTCGTTCACCGGCGGGGACGTGGAGATCCACCGGGGCGACCTCGCCGAACTCCTGTACGAGCTGACCCGGCACTCCGCCAGGTACGTCTTCGGCGACTCGATCGCGTCCATGACCGAGACGGCGGACGGCGTGCACGTCACCTTCGAGCGCGGGGCTCCGCGCACGTTCGATCTGGTCGTCGGAGCCGACGGGCTGCACTCCAACGTCCGGCGCCTCGCGTTCGGCGACGAGTCGCGATTCGTGAAGGACTCGGGCTACCACGTCGCGATCTTCGAGGCGCCGAACCGGCTCGGCGTCGACACCGGCAAGCTCTACAGCGAGGTGGGGCGCGGCGTGTCGGTGTACCCGACCCGCGGCGGTGCCGGCGCGAACGTCATGTGCGTCTTCGCCGACGCCGACCTGGAGCCGCACCGCCGCGACCAGGACGCCCAGAAGCGGGCGGTGGCCGAGAGGCTCTCCGGCATGGGCTGGCACGCCGGAGCCCTCATGCGCGACATGTGGGACGCCCCGTACTTCTACTGCGACTCGATCAGCATCGTCCGGATGGACGCCTGGACGAAGGGGCGGGTCGCCCTGCTCGGCGACGCCGGCTACGGCGCCACCTGCGGCGGGATGGGGACCGGCCTCGCGGTCGTGTGCGCGTACGTCCTCGCGGGCGAGCTGGCCGCGGCGGGCGGCGACCACCGCGCCGCGTTCGCCGCCTACGAGAAGAGCATCAAGAAGTTCACCACCGCGTGCCAGCGGGTCGCGGGCGGGGTCGGGCCGTTCTTCGCCCCGAAGAACGAGCGCGCGCTGCGCCGCCGCAAGACGGTCTACCGGGTGCTGACCGCGGGCCCGTTCATCAAGCTCCTCAACAAGCTGACCACGCAGGCCGCCACGTCGATCAAGCTTCGGGAGTACCCGGAGCCGGCCCGTCCGGCCGCGTGATCGGGCTACCCGCCGCCTCCCCCGGGCGCCACGGCGGGCGCTGCGTCGTAGCGCTCGCGCGCCGCGTGGATCTCCTCGATGTGGCGGCCGGCCCACTCCTGGATCGAGGAGAGCAGGGGCACGATCCGCTCGCCCAGCAGCGTCAGCGTGTACTCGACCTGGACGGGCACGGACGGGGTCACGCTCCGCGCGACGAAGCCGTCCCGCTCCAGGGAGCGAAGCGTCTGGGTGAGCATCTTGGCGCTCACGCCCGGGAGGGCCCTGCCGAGCTCGGCGTACCTGCGTGCGCCGTTCGCCAGGTCGGAGAGGACGAGCATGCTCCATTTGTTGCCGATGATCCCCATCAGCTGATGGGTGGGGCATCCGTCCATGTAGGCCTCGAACGCCGCCTTCTCCTGCTCGCGCCGCTCCGCCGCCGTCATCGTGGCCATGCCGCTGGATCACCTCCGGGTACCGAACGCACTCCGAAGTAACTTCTTCCGGCCCGCGGCTGTTCCGGCGAAAGTGGTCGGTGCGGGGCTCTCCCCTGACCCACATCCCTTAAGGAGTTGTCGTCATGCGCGCGATCATTGTGAGGACCCCTGGCGGGCCCGACGCGTTGGAGCTCACCGACGTCCCGGAGCCCGTCCCCGGACCCGGTCAGGTGCGGATCCGGGTGGCGGCCGCGGCGGTCAACCCGGTCGACGCCGCGACCCGCTCGGGGGTGCTGGCCGACGCGGGACTGATGCCGCCGTTCGGCGCGCGGCCCTCGGTTGGCATCGGCTGGGACGTCGCCGGAACCGTCGACGCGGTCGGGCCCGGCGTGGCGCGGATCGCCGCCGGCGACGAGGTCATCGGCCTCAAGGACCGGCTCGACCTCCCGACGGGCGCCTACGCTGACGCGATCGTCCTGGACGCGGACGCCGTCGCCCCCGCCCCGCGGTCCGTGCCCGCGGTGGAGGCGGCCACGATCCCGCTGAACGCCCTGACCGCGCTGCAGGCCCTCGACCTGCTCGACCTGCCCGCGGGCGGCACGCTGCTCGTCACGGGCGCCGCGGGCGCCGTCGGCGGATACGCCGTGGAACTGGCCGCCCACCGCGGGCTCCGCGTCGTCGCCGCGGCCTCCGCCTCCGACGAGGCCCTGGTGCGCGGATTCGGCGCGGAGATGTTCGTCCCGCGCGGCGAGCACCTGGGCGACGCCGTCCGCGCCCTCGTCCCGGGCGGCGTGGACGGCGCGCTGGACGCCGCCCTCCTCTCGGTCGCGGCCCTGGACGCCGTCCGCAACGGCGGGGCGTTCGCGGCGGTGAACGCCGGCCCGGCCACCCCGCTCCCGCTACGCGGCATCACCGTCCACAACGTGTGGATACGCGCGAACGGAGCCCAGCTCACCCACCTCGCAGCACTCGCAGACCTGGGCCGCCTCACCCCCCGCGTAGCCGACGTGCTCCCACTATCCGAAGCGTCCAAGGCCCACGAACGCCTGCAAGCAGGCGCCCTACGCGGCCGCCTGGTCCTCACCCCGTAGTCCCGCCAGCCACCCATGGTGGTGGGGGCCTGTGCGGCCGCCCGGTCCTCAGCTGTCAGGGCCGCCGGGGCGGTTGGTCTCCTCTTCGGCTCGGAGCATTACTCGGCGGAGGAGGTCGGAGAGAGTGCGGCGCTCGCCGGGGTCGAGGGCGCCGAGCAGGCGGTGCTCCTCTACGCCTAGGCCGTCCATGGCGTCGCGCCAGGCGGAGCGTCCGGCGGGGGTGAGTTCGACGACGACCCGGCGGCGGTCGGTGGCCGAGGGGGAGCGGCGGACGAACCCGCGGCGCTCCAGCGCGTCCAGCCGCCCGGTGACCGAGTTCGGCGGCATGGCGAGGTCGGCGGCGAGCTGCGAGGGCGCGGCGGTGCCGTGCCGCCCGGCGAGCGCGTGGAGCGTGTCGAACTCGTGCGGTTGCAGGCCCGAGGCGGCGAGGAACTCCTCGCGGACCTGCCGGATGTGCTTCACGAAGAAGACCATCCGGGTCACGGCGCCTTCGATGTCGGGATCGAGGTCGGACACGATCGGCGCCCACCGCGCCACATGGTCGTCCGTCCGGTCCCTCTCGCCCATGCAGGGATCGTAGTCCTCTCGGTGATTCGGTGAGGAATAATTCGTTGCCGATTAGTTCGTCAGCGAACTACATTGTCGGACCATGAGCCACCCCCTGCGCGGCCGGGACTTCCGGTTGCTGTTCGCCGCCCGCGTCCTGTCCCTGACCGGGGACGCCGCCGTCCCCGCCGCGCTCGCGCTCGCCGTCCTGCGCGCGACGGGCTCCACGTCCGCGCTCGCCCTCGTGCTCGGCTGCGCGATGGTGCCCCGCCTGCTCCTGCTGCCCCTCGGCGGCGTGCTCGCGGACCGCCTCAACGCGCGCGGCGTCGCCCTCGCGACCGACCTCGTCGGCGCCGCGGCGCAACTGTTCGCCGCGCTGGAACTCCTGAGCGGCGAGCCGCGACTGTGGCATCTCGCCGCGGCCCAGGCGGTCGGCGGCGCCGCCTCGGCCTTCCAGGTGCCGACCGTCTCGCCCCTGGTCGCCGGCACCGTCGAGCCGTCCGGGCTCCAGCGGGCCAACGCGCTGATGGGCGTCGCCAACGGGGCCACCCGGCTCGCCGGCCCCGCCCTGGCCGGGACGTTCGTGCTGACCGTCGGCCCAGGCTGGACGTTCCTGCTGGACTCGGCGTCGTTCGCCGCGAGCGCGGCGCTCCTCGCCGTGACCCGCGTCCGGCACGTCCCGATCCCGCGGCGCTCGCTGCGGGCGGACCTGGCGGAGGGCTGGTCGGAGGTCCGCTCGCGCGACTGGTACTGGACGAGCCTGATCGCGCACGGCGTCTGGAACGGCACGTCCGCCGTGCTGCTCACCCTCGGGCCCGCCCTCGCCGTCGAGCGGCTCGGCGGCGAGGGGGTCTGGATCGCGACCGTCCAGGTGGGCGCGGCCGGGCTGGTCGTCGGAGCGCTGCTGGCCGCCCGCGTCCGCCCGCGCCGTCCCGTCCTCGTGGCGAACGCGGGCCTCGCCGCCCTGGCGCTGCCCCTCGCCCTGTTCGCGGCCGCCGCGCCCGCGCCGCTGCTCGTCGCGGCGTACGGGGTGGCGCTCACCGGCCTCGGCGTCCTCAACCCGACCTGGGAGACCGTGGTGCAGATGACCATCCCGCCGCAGGCGCTGGCGCGGGTGACGTCCTACGACTGGCTGCTGTCGCTGGCCGCGGCGCCCCTCGGCTACGCGCTCGCCCCGTGGGCCGCGTCCGCCTGGGGCGCCTCGGTCCCGCTGTGGACGGCGGCCGTCCTGGTGGGCGCGACCTGCCTGGGCACGGTCGCGGTGCCGGGCGTCCGGCGCCTGACCATGCCCGAGGCCGTGCCGGACGCCGCGGCCGCGGCGTCCGGGCCGCGATGACTCCGGCGGGTCAGCGGGGAGGCTGCGGGCCCTCCCCGCCGTGGCCTTCCGGGGTCTCGGACGGGCCGCGGCCTTCCCGGACCTCGGGCATGCCAGGGGTTTCGGGGGTGCCGGGCGTGCCGCCGCCGATGCCGCGCCGCTGCTCCTCCTGCGGCGCGGACACCGCGGACTCGCCGCGCTTGGGCTCGTCCAGCCCGATGACCGGCGGGACGTCCTCGGCCGACTCCAGCGTCGACGGCTGCTCCGCCGCCTTGGCCAGCTCCTCCTCGGCCCGCGCGAGCCGCTCGCCGAGGTCGGGCTTGCCCTCGCCGCCGTCCTCGGAGCGGCCCGGGCCGCCCGCGGCGCGCTCGAAGAACCGCAGGATCTCCACCGGCAGCGGCATGACCAGCGTGCTGTTCTTCTCGGCGGAGACCTCCACGACCGTCTGCAGCAGGCGCAGCTGGAGGGCCGCCGGGTCCTGCGACATGATCTCCGCGGCGGCGGCGAGGCGCTTGGACGCCTGGAACTCGCCGTCCGCGGTGATGATGCGGGCCCGGCGCTCCCGCTCCGCCTCCGCCTGCCGGGCCATCGACCGCTTCATGCCCTCCGGCAGCGAGACGTCCTTGATCTCGACCCGCTCGATCAGGATGCCCCACGGGCCCTCGGTGATCTCGTCGATGATCGCCCGCAGCCGCATGTTGATCTTCTCGCGCTCGCCGAGCAGCTCCTGCATGTCGGCCTGCCCGATCACCGACCGCAGGGACGTCTGCGCCACCTGCGAGACCGCGTACCCGTAGTTGTGCACGTTCACGATCGCCTTCACCGGGTCGATCACCCGGAAGTAGACGACCGCGTCGACGCGGACGCTCACGTTGTCCTGGGTGATGCCGTCCTGGCCGGGCACCCCCATCGTGATCGTCTGCCGGCTGACCTTCTGCATGCGCTCGACGATCGGCACGATCACGGTCAGGCCGGGCGTGCGCACCGCGCCGGGGCGCAGCTGCCCGTTCCGCTGGACCTGCCCGAACCGGAACACGATCCCGTGCTCGTACTGCTGGACGATCCGGATCGACGACGACAGGAGGATCAGGCCGACGACGATGACGACGAGCAGGACGACCAGGGCCACCGCTTCCATCACGGCACCTCTTTTCCCATGGGAGCCCGGGCCCCGGGGAACCGCCCCCGGAGCTCCGGCGGGCGTCTGGACCCGTCAGGGTTCAGACGGAACCGTCCACAGCACGGTTCACGTTTTCCAGCTAACCGCGCGGGCAGGCCGAATGACAACGTCCGGGCGGCGGAACCGTGTCAGGGATCACTTGCATGAGGGCGACCGCCCCCTCAAGTGTTCGACGAGTGAGCGATATGGTCGATCGGGTGAGCGCGAGAGACACCGACTGGGACGGCGTACGCCTCCATGTGGTCACCGGCAAGGGCGGGACGGGCAAGACGACCGTCGCCGCCGCCCTCGCCCTTGCCCTGGCGGCCGGCGGCCGCAAGGTCCTGCTCGTCGAGGTCGAGGGGCGCCAGGGCATCGCCCAGCTGTTCGACTGCCCGCCGCTTCCCTACGAGGAGCGCCGCGTCGCCGTCGCCCCGGACGGCGGGGACGTCTACGCGCTCGCCATCGACACCGAAGAGGCGCTCATCGAGTACCTCGAGATGTTCTACAACCTCAAGCGCGCCGGGAAGGCGATGACCAAGCTCGGCATCGTCGACTTCGTCACCACCATCGCCCCCGGCCTGCGCGACGTCATCCTCACCGGCAAGACGTCCGAGTCGGTGCGCCGCAAGAAGAAGGACGGCTCGTTCGTCTACGACGCCGTCGTGATGGACGCCCCGCCCACCGGCCGCATCACGAAGTTCCTGAACGTCAACGACGAGGTCTCCGGCCTCGCCAAGGTCGGCCCCGTCCGCAACCACGCCGACACCGTGATGAAGGTCGTGCGCAGCCCCGAGACCGCCGTGCACTTCGTCACGCTCCTGGAGGAGATGCCCGTCCAGGAGACGATGGACGGCATCCGCGACCTCACCGCGGTCGGGCTCCCGGTCGGCGGCGTGATCGTCAACATGGAGCACCAGCCCGTCCTCGCCGAGGACGACCTCGCCGCGGCCGCCGCCGGAGCCCTGGATCCGGGCGACATCGTCCGCGGCGTCAAGGCCGCCGGCCTGGAGCACGACGCCGAGGCGATCGCCGCCCTCCTCGCCGAGGAGGCCGCCGACCACGCCCGCCGCACCGCCCTCCAGCGCCGCGAGAAGGAGCGCCTGGACTCGGTCGACCGGCCCCGCTACACCCTCCCCCTGCTCTCCGACGGCATGGACCTGGCCGGCCTCTACGACCTGGCCGCCGCCCTCCGCAGCCAAGGTGCCGCATGAACGCGCCCGTCCCCGCCGCCGCCCACGGGCCCCGCCGCGGCGTCTCCTGGGTAAGCCTGACCGCCCGCGAGGGCGGGACCGACCGGCAGAGGTGAACCGATGAGCCAGACCAGCAAGACCCCTCCGGTCCTCGACGTCGACGGGCTGCTCGACGACCCGCGCACGAAGATCATCGTGTGCTGCGGGTCGGGCGGGGTCGGCAAGACCACCACGGCCGCGGCGCTCGGCGTCCGGGCCGCCGAGCGAGGCCGGGACGTGGTCGTCCTCACCGTGGACCCGGCGCGCCGGCTCGCCCAGTCCATGGGCCTGTCGGAACTGGACAACAGCCCGCGCCGGATCGACATCGACGGCGACGGCGAGCTGCACGCCATGATGCTCGACATGAAGCGGACCTTCGACGAGATCGTCGAGGCGCACGCCGACCCGGACCGGGCCAAGCAGATCCTCGCCAACCCCTTCTACCAGTCGCTGTCGTCCAGCCTGTCGGGGACGCAGGAGTACATGGCGATGGAGAAGCTCGGGCAGCTGCACCGCTCCGGCGCCTGGGACCTGATCATCGTCGACACCCCGCCGTCCCGGAACGCGCTGGACTTCCTGGACGCCCCCGAGCGGATGGGCCGCTTCCTCGACGGCCGGTTCATGAAGATCCTCGCCGCGCCGGCCAAGACCGGCGGCCGCTTCGGCGTCAAGGTGATCAGCGCCGGGTTCGGCATGTTCACCGGCGTCATCAACAAGGTCCTCGGCGTCCAGCTGCTGCGCGACGTGCAGACGTTCGTCGCCGCGTTCGACACCATGTTCGGCGGGTTCCGGGAGCGCGCCGAGAAGACGTTCAAGCTGCTCCAGACCCCCGGCACCGCGTTCCTCGTCGTCGCCGCGCCGGAGCCCGACGCCCTGCGCGAGGCGTCCTACTTCGTCGAGCGCCTCGCCGAGGAGCGGATGCCGCTCGCCGGCCTCGTGGTCAACCGCGTCCACGAGTCGGCCGCCGACACGCTGTCGGCGGCCCGCAGCCAGGCCGCCGCCGAGACGCTGGAGGAGCGCGGCGAGCACACGCTGACCGCGGCCCTGCTGCGCCTGCACACCGACCGCATGCAGCTCGCCGCCCGCGAGGAGCGCCTGCGCGACCACTTCGCGTCGACGCACCCGACCGTGCCGGTCACGGCCGTTCCGGCGCAGGCGGAGGACGTCCACGACCTCGAAGGCCTGCGCCAGGTGGGCGAGGACCTGGCCGCCCCCACCGCGTCCCCCACCGCCGCCTGAGCCCCGCCCGGGCCAACGACGGCAAGCCCTGTCCGGACGGTCCACGCGCCAGGAGAAGCGCACTCTCCCGATTCAGCACCACGGGAACTGTACGCATGCGACCGGCCTCGGCCGTTCGGCCGCCCCCGCGCTCTGATCAGCGGAAACGGCCATGCGCGCGGCGACTGGCCCGTACCGGAAAGGTGGTACGGGCCTGTCGGCCACGCTTTATTGGACCGTGCCGGTCCTTGAACCGCTGCATGGACGGGCCGTGCGGCCCGTCGAACTCAGCTGGCGACGAGCTCTTCCTCGTCGACCTCCGCCGACCGCTCGTACTCTTCCTTCGCGGTCTCCAGCAGGTCGCGCCACGAGCGCACATCCGGCCGCCGCCGAAGCAGAGCACGGCGCTCCCGCTCCGTCATACCGCCCCACACACCGAACTCGATCCGGTTGTCCAGAGCGTCGGCGAGGCACTCCGTGCGCACCGGGCAGCCGCGGCAGATGAGCTTGGCTCGGTTCTGCGCCGCACCCTGCACGAACAGAGCGTCCGGATCCGCGTTACGGCAGGCGGCGCGGGCGGTCCAATCCGTGATCCACATCTTGGCCCCACTCCCCTAGGGTCTGTGTCGATTTGCGCTCCTTGGCCGGACGGGCGCGGACGTCAGGCCGCCAAACGAAAGCCGTGGGGAAGAACTTACGGAAGCGAGGGACGTTTCAACAGCCCCCGTTGGGCCCATTCTCGATATAGCCCACCGGGGCCATACCGCCGGAACGGACTAGTTACCTGTAGTTGACGCGCCGGGGACGGCGCCGGTTGTCACGATGGGGGCATAACGGGCGGGGATCCTGATCAGTCGGCCCGGAAAGCACGAAGCCTGGGGGACCTGTCCCGAATGCACTGCTCGTCCCGCGTACCCTAGACCCCGTGCGCGTAGCGAATAACGATCGGGCCCAGGCCGCGTCCACGCTGTTCAGGCTGCTCGGAGCCGGGGTGGTGGCAGGCCTCATCGTCGCGCTCATCGCGCTGCCCGCCGTCGGCAGCGCCGGGCTGACGGCCCGTGACGCGGCCAACAACTTCGAGGACATGGACAGCCAGCTCAAGACGACACCACCGTCCGAGAAGACGGTGATGTACGACGCGCATGGCAAGCAGATCGCCACGTTCTTCGACAAGTACCGCGAATCCGTCCGGCTCGACCAGGTCGCCCCCATCATGCGGCAGGCGATGATCGACATCGAGGACTCGCGCTTCTACGAGCACGGCGCGCTCGACCTCAAGGGCACCATCCGCGCGCTGGCGACCAACGTCGAGTCCGAGCAGACGCAGGGCGGCTCCACCCTCACCCAGCAGTACGTCAAGAACCTCCTGGTCGACAGCGCCAAGACCGAGGAGGAGTACCGCGAGGTCACGGCTCCCACGGTCGGACGCAAGCTGCGCGAGCTCCGCTACGCGCTCGACATCGAGCAGCGCCTCACCAAGGACCAGATCCTTGAGGGCTACATGAACGTCGCCTACTTCAGCGCCGGCGCGTACGGGGTCCAGGCCGCGGCCAAGCGGTACTTCAGCATCCCCGCGTCCAAGCTGGACCTCGGCCAGGCCGCGCTGCTCGCGGGCATCACCCAGAACCCCACGGCCTACGACCCCATCCGCAACCCCAACGACGCGCGCAAGCGGCGCGACGTCGTCCTCTACCGGATGGCCCAGCTCGGCCACATCAGCAAGGCGCAGGCCGACGCGGAGGCCGCCAAGCCGATCCAGCTGAACCGCACCGACCCGGTGGGCGGCTGCGAGACCAGCAAGGCGCCGTACTTCTGCGAGTACGTGAAGTACGACATGCTCAACATCCTGTCGGACGGCAAGTACCGGCAGCTCAAGCCGAAGCAGCAGCAGAACGTCGTCAAGAAGCTGAACAGCGGCGGCTACACCATCCGCACCACCCTCGACATGCAGGACCAGCACGCCGTCGACAAGGCCCTGCGCGGCACCGTCGCCCCCGGCGGCAACCGCGTCGGCGCCGAGGCGATGGTCGAGCCCGGCACCGGCAAGGTCCGGGCCATCGGGCTGAGCAAGCGGTTCGGCGCCGGCAAGGGCAGGACGACCCTCAACCTCCCGGCCGACGGGGCGCACGGCGGCGGAAGCGGCGTCTCGGCGGGCTCGACGTTCAAGATCTTCACGCTCGCCGCCGCCATCGACCAGGGCATCCCGGTCAGCACGACGATCAACTCGCCGCAGACCACCACGGTCAGCGGGTTCCAGCCGTGCCGCTACACCGGGTTGTTCGACGGCAAGAGGGTCAAGAACGCCATGGTCGGCGGCGGTTCCTGGACGCTGTCGAACGCGGGCGACAGCGAGAAGGGCAACTTCGACCTGAAGACCGGCACCTGGCACTCGGTCAACACCTTCTACGCCGTCCTGGAGAAGCGCGTCGGCGTCTGCAACGCCGTGAAGATGGCCGAGAAGTTCGGGATGAAGCAGGCCAGCGGCGACCCCCTGCAGCCGATCGCGGCCCAGGTCCTCGGAGTCAACGACATCGACATGGTGCACCTCGCCGCCGCCTACGCCGGCTTCGCGGCCCGCGGCAAGTACTGCGCGCCCATCTCGGTCACCGAGGTCGTCGACCCCCAGGGCAAGAAGCTCAAGCTGCCCAAGCAGGACTGCCACCAGGCCCTCGACCAGGACGTCGCCGACAAGGTGAACTCGATCCTGCAGGGCGTCCTCACCAAGGGCACCGCGGCCGGACGCGGCATCGGACGTCCCGCCGCCGGCAAGACCGGCACCTGTGAAGAGTTCACCTGCGCCGTGTTCGCCGGGTTCACCCCGAACCTCGCCGCCGCCACCGCCTACTGGGACTTCCGCGGCCCCTGGCAGTACAAGGTCTACGGCGTCTACGGCGCCGACATCCCCGGCGGCATGTGGCAGCAGTCCATGCAGAACGCCCTGGCCGGCGAGCCCGCACCCGGCTTCCAGACCCCGTCCCGCGACTTCGGCGACAGCGCCACCGTCCCGCAGGTGAAGGGCCTCACGGTCGGCGCCGCCACCGCGAGGCTCCAGGGCGCCGACCTGAAGGTCCAGGTCGCGTCCGGTTCCGTCGACTCCGACCAGCCGAAGGGCACGGTCGTGTCCACCTCGCCGGACGCGGGCAGCTCCGTCCCGCCCGGCACGACCGTCATCCTCTACGTGAGCAACGGAAAGAAGAAGGACGGGGCCCAGAGACGCCCCAACAACGCGCGGCCCCCCTCGGGCCACTGACGCGAAAAGGGCCCGGCGCCATGCCGGGCCCTTTCTCGTTCCGCTCCGCTACTGCGCGAGCTGCCGCTTCACCTCCGCCGCGACGCGCCCGCCCTCGGCACGCCCGGCCACCTTCGGATTCACCGACTTCATGACCTGCCCCATCGCGCGGGGCCCCGACGCGCCCGTCTCGGCGATCGCGTCCGCCACCAGCGCGGTCAGCTCCTCGTCGGTCAGCTGCGCGGGCAGGTACCCCTCCAGCACCCCGCCCTCGTCCCGCTCCGCCTGCGCCTGCTCCTCGCGCCCGGCATCGCCGAACGCCGTCGCGGCCTCCCGGCGCTTCTTCGCCTCCCGCGTGAGCACCTTCACGACGTCGTCGTCGGAAAGCGTGCGCGACTGCTTGCCGGCGACCTCCTCGTTCTTCACCGCCGTGAGCGCCATGCGCAGCGTGCGCGTGCGCAACTCGTCGCGCGCCTTCATCGCGGACGCCAGATCGGACTCCAGCTTCTCCTTCAAGGTCATGCCCCACATCATGCCCGTCCGCGAGCTTCCGGCTCATCAGGATTACCGAGCGGCGCCCATGTCTGAAAGCATGGGACCCGGAGAAGGGAGAGCCGTGCGAAAGATCCACGCCGTGCCGCTGGGAGTGCTGGGCGCGGGCGCCGCGACCTTCGGGTACGCCTCGTTGATCGAGCGGAACTGGTTCCGCCTGCGCCGCTTCGACGTGCCCGTGCTGCCCCCTGGCCGCCCCTCGGTGAAGATCCTGCACATCTCCGACGCGCACCTCACCCCCGGCCGCTCCCGCCTGATCCACTGGGTCCGCTCGCTGGACGCCCTGGAGCCCGACCTCGTCGTCAACACCGGCGACACCCTCTCCCACCGCGACGCGATCGGCCCCTTCCTGGACGCCCTCGGCCCCCTCCTCGACCGCCCCGGCGTCTTCGTCTACGGCTCCAACGACCTGTACTCCCCGGTCCTGAAGAACCCCCTGCGCTACATCTGGCGCACGAGCAAGACCGACTACGAACGCCGCCGCCGCGAGCCCGACCTCCCCTACCGCGAGCTGGGCTCCTCCCTCCAGGCGGCCGGCTGGCTCGACCTCAACAACCGCATCGGCCGCCTCAAGGTGGGCGAACTTGACGTCGAGTTCGGCGGCATCGACGACTCCCACATCAACCGGGACCGCTACGACAAGATCGCCGGCCCCGTCGACCCCCAGGCCGACGTCCACCTCGGCGTCATGCACTCCCCGGAACCGCGCAACCTCGACCGCTTCACCGCCGACGGCTACGACCTCCTCCTCGCCGGCCACACCCACGGCGGCCAGGTCTGCGTCCCCTTCTACGGCGCCCTCGCCACCAACTGCGGCATCGACCGCCCCCGCGTGAAGGGCCTCCACAAGCACCGCGGCTCCTGGCTCCACGTCTCCGCCGGCCTGGGCACGTCCCCGAAGGCCCCCATGCGCTTCTGCTGCCCGCCCGAGGCCTCCCTGCTCACCCTCGTCCCCCGACGGTGAACTGGAAGACCGCCCCGCTCCTGGCCTCCCTGTACGACTACGCCGTCCAGAACCGCGCCCTCTCCCGCCTGGGAGCCCGCGCCCTCTGGAACTACGACATAGCCCACCTGCACACCCTGATCACATCCCAGTACCCCTCAGCCCTGACCCTGGACATCCCCTGCGGCGGCGGCCTGGCCATACGCTCAAACCCCCGCCACGTAGCCGCCGACATCTCCCCCACAATGCTCAAGAGGGCCCGCCGCAAGACGACAACCCTCGTCCAGGCGGACATCTACAACCTCCCCTTCCCCACCTCCACCTTCGACGCCTGCCTCACCTACAACGGCCTCCACTGCCTAGAAGACCCACGCGCGGCCCTACACGAACTGACCCGCGTCCTACGCCCAGGCGGCACCCTCCAAGGCACCACCCTCGTAAAAGCCGCCGGCCGAGACCCCCTGATCAAGCTCCTCCAACACCAGGGCGTCTTCGGCAACCCAGGCACCAAGGCAGACCTCCACACCTGGCTGGAGACCACCGCCCTAACCGACATCACCCTCACCACCTACGGCGCCGTGACCGCCTTCACAGCCCGAAAATCAGGGACGCACCACTCCCCAGCATCCGCTAAGGTGGACTAGGCGCCGGGAGGACGTACAACTCCCGGGCAGCCGCCACCGGGGTGTAGCGCAGCTTGGCAGCGCGCTTCGTTCGGGACGAAGAGGTCGTGGGTTCAAATCCCGCCACCCCGACAGAAAACGCCAGGTCAGAGGCCGGTTCTCCACACAGGAGACCGGCCTCAAGATCTTTTGTCCGTCATTCGTCCGCGAACTCCACCGCCCCCCACGGACACCGTCCGCCCCGGACCAGCACCAACCGGACCACCTCCACCCGCCGCAGGTTCAGATCCCCAGCCCATCCGCCCGCCGTCTGCCCCCACTCACCCAGACGCCCCTCCACTGCCATGCCACGCGGGCGTCCTCGCTGTGGGCCTTGGGCAGACGCAACCGTTGCTGCGCTCTCCTACCTTCGGCCCCGACGAGGCCTGCACTTAGCAGCGTGCAGGTTCCCCCAAGGACGCCGTGGGCCATCACGAAGCGACGCGGGCCATCGCGGCCAGCCGCGGTGCCACGCGACGGCCAGAGCACACCGTCAGCACCCAAGCAGGCTTAAGTAAAACTTCAGAGTGCTGCGGGCAACTCTACTTCAAGTTTTTATGGACAGTTTTCCGTGCCACTTTACGGACAGAAGTCCTATTGCCATCAAATTTGAAGCACGAGAATGGCGATTTTAGTAATGACTTGACCCTACCAGTCGCATTCCTCAATCGTCAACCCAACGTGCCCGACCCCGAGTCCATTTTGATACCCATCATGTCTGGATTCGACTTGACGAGAACTTTTCTTCTCCGATGACCGAAATTCATCTTCCTTCCGTCCATAATTTCAGGCACCCCTCCCTCGCCCTCTCACTTCGCCCTTGAGATGTGAGAGCATGACCAATGCGCCCCCCGCCGAGGCCAAAATTACGGAGAGTAATCGTCGTGCTAAATGATCTAACACGAATGACGCGAGAGTCCGAATTCGGATTCAAGGCGTTCCAGTTGGGAGAGGTGGGACTCGCATACGCCAGAGACAAGGGGATTTCTCAAAGGAAGGTAACGCGGCGCCTAGTCTCGAGCATCAGAGAGGCACTGAGCCAAGTCGGCTTCGATCTCATTCCAGAGGAGATAAACAGTCCACGTTTCGATCAAAACGTCTATCTAGTCGATAGGGATAGTCCATTCGCGCGTATAAAACATGCAATGGACAGGCCGCCAAGTCTCACTAACGCACTGGAGATCGAATCCATATTCCGAGAATCCGGTAGACGTACCGGAGAATCGAACAATAACTGAGAACGGTAACGCCTGAGTGCGCGCTGCCAGTACCGCCCCGGCCGATTCCATGTCTTGTCGGGCAGGGTTTCGGGGTAGGTCAGGCGGGAGTGGTCGTCGATGGCGGTGTGCAGGTAGCAGTAGACCAGCACGCGTTTGCCGCCGCTGCGGTGGGCGCCGGTGTCGGTGCGCTGGCTGTCTCGTCCGCCCGGGATCTTGCCCAGTTTCTTGATGTCGACGTGAATCAGGTCGCCGGGGCCGCATCGTGTTCTTAGCGGCGGAAGGTGGTGACGGATGGCATGGCCTGTTGCCCGGTCCAGGTGTGTTGGAGCGGGCAGCCGTACTGGTGCAAGACGTGGTGGACGGTAGAGGGGCACAGGCCCAGCCAGGAGGCGGATCCGGGCTGGGCCCGTCCGGCCCAAGACGCGCGGGCCGTTGATGCGGCGTTCGGTGCGCCGGGCTGGGCGGCGGGGGCTGTAGTGCGAGCACCTGGAGCGGTCCCTGATCGCGGTAGCGGCGGGCCCAGCGGGCGGCGGTGGTGGGCGACCTTATGACTGCTGGGCGCCAACTTGCGGCGGGTGGACAAGCTGCTGGAGCAGATGGGGATCAAGGGGATCTTCAAAACTCAAGTCTCGAAGATGTCCAAGGTGCCTGAAGGCCCAGGTGGCCGAGTTCCGCAACCGGCCGCTGGAGGGCGGCCCTTTGCGTTCGTGGGGGTGGACGCACAGCCCCAGAAGGTGCGGAAAGGCGGCCGGATCGTCAGCGTTCACACGCTGGTGGCCACCGGTGTCAACACTGACGGGCACTGCGAGATCCTCGGTCTCGAGGTTCTCGGCCGAAGACGGAGCCGGGTGGTTGGTCTGTCTGCGCAGGCTGGTCGCCCGCGGCCTCACCGGCGTCCAACTGATGCTCTCCGACGCCCACGCCGGCCTGGTCAACGCGGTCGGATTACCCCTGGCCGGGGCGGGCTGGCAACCGGGCCGCACCCACTACCTACGCAACCACTCACCCCCATCCTCAAATCGGCGCAGCCGTGGGTGGCCACGCTGCTGCGTACCATTTTCGATCAGCCCGCCGCTGAAGAAGTCCACGCCCAGCACGCCCGCGCTATCACCTCACTGAGGCGGCACCCCAACCGCCGCCGAACACCTGCTCGCTGCCCGCGATGACCTGCCCGACCTTCCCCGGTTTCTCCCGCCACCTGTGGCGGCAGATCTGGTCCAACAGCCCCCCGGAAGCGCCTCAACAAGGAGATCCTGCGGCAAACGACGTGGTCGGGATCTTCCCCGACCGGGCCGCGATCCTCCGCCTCGTCGGCGCCGTGCAGATGGAGCAGACAGACGAGTGGACCAAGGCCCGCCGCTACATGGGCCTCGAGCGCCTGGCTAGGGTCCGCCTGCGCGTCGTCGGCAGCACCCCACCAGGCCCCCACATCGACCGGCGAGACCTCACCGCTAACCTGCAGGAACTGGCTCGCGCGGAGATTGCTCCGCCGGACATGGTCTAGCACCGTCGCCCTTAAGTGCTCTCGGACCGCCTACAGCTGCATTGCAGTTTCAGTGAGTCGCCGCGTCGCTACCTTCCGGCCTCCCTGCGGCGGTCACCCGCAGGGCCTCGTACGTGAGCGGCATGTGAGACCTCTAACGCATGACGAATTGCGGGCGTCCCGCGCACGTAACTACACTCGACCGGTTGGCTATGAGGCTGCAGTTTCCGCGCAGTGCGCAGGATGGGGGAGCGACAGGTGAGCACGGACAAGCGCAGGGCAGTGGTCCTGCTGAGTGGTGGCCTCGATTCGACCACCGTGCTGGCGATCGCCCGGGATGAGGGATACGAGACATACGCCCTCAGCTTCCGGTATGGACAGCGGCACACCGAGGAGCTCGACGCAGCGAAGAAGGTGGCTCGCGAGCTGGGCGCGACCGACCACGTGATCGCTGACATCAATCTTGCCGTCTTCGGTGGCTCGGCACTCACTGATGAATCCCTGGATGTCCCTCACCACGCCAATGCGGACGAGTTGGGCGAGGAGATCCCGATCACCTACGTGCCTGCGCGTAACACCGTCTTCCTGTCGTTCGCGCTCGCCTGGGCCGAGACCCTGGGCTCATCGGATGTGTTCATCGGTGTCAACGCCATGGACTACAGCGGCTACCCCGACTGCCGACCGGAGTACATCGAGGCGTACGAACGCATGGCGAACCTCGCCACCAAGGCCGGCGTCGAAGGCACTCAGAAGCTCAAGATCCACACCCCGCTGATCGATCTGACCAAAGCTCAGACCATCGAGCGAGGTCTGTCCCTCGGTGTGGACTATGGCTGGACGCACAGCTGCTACGACCCCGTCGACGGCCGCGCCTGCGAGACGTGCGACTCGTGCCTGCTTCGCAGTCGGGGCTTCGCCGAACTCGGCCTTGCGGACCCCTCCTTCACGTCAGCAAAGGCTTGACGGGCCCTATGTACCGAGTCAAAGAGATCTTCTACACGCTTCAGGGCGAAGGGAGCCACGCGGGGCGTCCTTCCGTGTTCTGCCGATTTACCAGCTGCAATCTGTGGACCGGCCGCGAGAAGGACCGCCATCGGGCAATATGCCAGTTCTGTGACACTGACTTCGTCGGAACCGACGGCCCAGGCGGCGGCCGGTTCCAGACAGCCGCCGACCTCGCAGCGGCCGTCGCCAAGACCTGGCAGGGACGCGCACACCCGCGCAGTCGCCCTTATGTGGTCTGCACAGGCGGCGAACCACTCCTGCAGTTGGACCGCGAGGCTGTGGACGCCCTGCACACCGAAGGGTTCGAGGTCGCAATCGAGACCAACGGAACACGCCCCGCCCCGGAGGGTCTCGACTGGATCTGTGTCAGCCCCAAAGCCGGCACTGAGATCGTACTGACCTCGGGAAATGATCTGAAGCTGGTCTATCCCCAGGTCGGGGCCGAGCCCGAACGCTTTGAACACCTTGCTTTCGACCGGCTGCTCCTGCAGCCGATGGACGGTCCTGACCTCGTCGTCAACACACAGGCGGCGATCGACTACTGCCTCGCCAATCCGCAGTGGCAGTTGAGCGTCCAGACCCACAAGACCCTGGGAATACGTTGATGGAGATCTTCCGCGAGTTCACGTTCGAGGCTGCCCACCGGCTGCCGAACGTGCCCGACGGCCACAAGTGCGCTCGACTGCATGGCCACAGCTACCGCTTCGAGGTGCACGTAAGCGGCGAAGTCGACCCGGCCATGGGGTGGCTGATGGACTTCGCGGAGATCAAGGCCGCCGTCAAGCCACTGGTCGCACGACTCGACCACTACTACCTTAACGAGGTGCCAGGGCTGGAGAACCCGACCAGTGAGGTGCTTGCTAAGTGGATCTGGGACGGGCTGGTCGACAAGTTGCCGCTCTCGGCCGTCATAGTGCGTGAGACCTGCACTTCCGGCTGTGTCTACCGGGGGGAAGAGTGATTCTGCAGGACGTTCAGGCCACGCCGGACACGCGTGGTGTCCCACTTGACGAGGTCGGCGTAGAAGGGCTTCGTTATCCCGTCCTGGTCGCCGACGGCCAGGGCGCCAAGCGTGAGACCGTCGGCACCGCCGCCATGTCGGTCAGCCTCGGCCCAGAAGTCAAAGGAGCGCACCTTAGCCGCTTCATTGAGGTGCTGCACGAGGCTCGTGAGCAACTCAGCCTCGGCAGCATCGGCACCCTCGCCGAGGACCTGCGGCAACGTATGTCCAGTCCCACAGCGCGTGTCAGCCTTGACTTCCCCTACTTCCTTGAGCGGTCTGCCCCGGTGACCGGGGCGCGCGGCTTTGTTGACTATGCGTGCTCACTGGCCGCCTTCAGCGCCCCCGCGGAAAGCCGGGTCACGATGGCCGTCACGGTACCTGTGACCAGTGTCTGCCCATGCAGCAAGGCCATCAGTGATCGGGGCGCTCACAACCAGCGTGGCCACATCACGATCGTGGTTGAGCCGACCGATCCACAAGGCGGGCTCTGGTTTGACGACCTGATCGACATCGCGGAGAAGGCCGCGTCCTCGCCCGTCTACGCCGTCCTCAAGCGGCCGGACGAGCGCCATGTGACCATGGCGGCCTATGACCATCCTGTCTTCGTCGAGGACATGGTCCGCAACGTGGCCCAGGTTCTGAGGACGCTGGACACCATCGCCGCGTACCGGATTCGGGCACTCAACGACGAGAGCATCCACAACCATGCCGCCTACGCAGCGGTGTCCTGGACCCGCCGGGCCGGCGAAGCATAGGCGATGGGCGACAACACGAGCACTCCAGGCGAACAGTCTGTCCACCTGGTCGTCACCTGCGCTAACCGCAAGCGAGGCTCGCTTTCCTCCACTCTCCGGGCACGCGAACTTCCCCAGAACCACGACACACAAGCGCGTTGTCACGACTGGATCAGCCGCCTCGCGGCCGGAGCAGCGACCACCCGCGCAGCCGACTTGTACGCCGGCGAGTATTGGCAGGTGGCGAAACAACTTGGAGCAGTGGTTGGCCCCTCTGCTTCGATGTGGGTTTGCTCCGCCGGATACGGGCTGATGCCGGAGGACGCGTCCATCGCCGCCTATGCGGCCACCTTCGCCTTCGGACAGAAGGACTCTGTCGCCTCCACAACCGACGATGCCCGCAGGTGGTGGGGGGCCTTGGCCGAGTGGCCCGGCCCCGCCCCCGGTGCTCCTCGGACGTTCACCGACCTCGCCGCCAGCAGCCCGGACGCTGCCGTCATTGCCGTCATGTCGGACGCCTATCTGAGGCCGTGCGCTCCCGATCTTCAGCGGGCGGCCGAGAAGCTAGTCGATCCGGACAACTTTGTCATCATCGGGCCTGGCCACCGGTACCCGGGCCTGGAGAACTTCATCGTCCCTGTCTCTGCGGCGGTCCAGCCTGCAGTGGGCGGGAGCCTGCTCTCCTTGCATGCACGGGCCGCCCGCCATGTGTTGGAGATGGCCAGAAAGCAGCAAAAGCCGTTCACGCGGCCGACGCTTGCCGCCCTTATGAAGGAGCTGAGGGAGTCGGCTCCCCCAGCAATCTCCCGGGCTCCGGGTGCCAGGCTTAGCGACGATGAGGTGTTCGCCTTCATTCGCGCAGCCATGGCAGAGGAAGCAGGACCCGTCTCTGCGACCAAGCTGCTGCGCCGGCTACGCAGTTCTGGGCGCTCTTGCGAACAGGCCCGCTTCAAGGGGCTGTTTCAGAAGATCATGCAGGAAGACGCGCTCAAGGACTGGTCCTGATGTCCATGCCCAGAAGCGAGCCGTCCATCGAGGTGCGAGCACTTCGGATCATCCAGGTCAAGGACTACCCGCTCTACATCTTCATGTTGAAGGCCGAGCAGGTCCTAGAGTTCGCCGACATCTCCCGCGTGAGCCGCGATGAGGCAGGCAAGCTGATCGGCTATCAGCGCCCCCAGGTACGCAAGCACATCCAGGAGATCGTCGAGTATCTGGACAGCCCGTTGCCGATCTTCCCTAACCCGATCATCATGGCGCTCTCGCCTGACGTCCGTTTCAAAGCCACCCGCGGCGGCAACCGGCTCCCAGATGATGGCGCCTCCGACACTGGCCGGTTGTTCCTTCCCCTGCCGAGGGAGGGCAAGCCGAAGCCCGCCTGGATCGTCGATGGACAGCAACGCGCGTTGGCCTTGGCGCGAGCTAAACGCAGAGACTTGCCGGTCCCAGTCACGGCATTTGTCGCCGATACAGTGAGTTTGCAGCGCGATCAGTTTGTGCGCATCAATAATACGCGCCCACTTCCTCGCGGCTTGGTCACCGAATTGCTACCCGAGGTGGACAGCCCCCTACCGGCTCGCCTGGCGGTACGCAAGGCTCCATCGAGCCTATGCGATGTGCTGAACACCGACAAAAAATCTCCTTTTCAAGGGATGATCAAACGAGCCTCCAGTGCCGGGAGTCGCCAGCCAGGTGCGGTAGTTACCGACACTGGCGTCGTCGACATGATCCAAGAAAGCCTCACCTCCTCTTCCGGCTGTCTGTTTCCATATCGCGACATCGGCCGCGGCGAAACGGATTACGACGGAATCATTCAGGCTTTGATCATCTACTGGACGGCAGTCCGGGACACTTTCCCTGAAGCATGGGGCAAACCACCGGAAAAAAGCCGGTTGATGCATGGTGCTGGAATCAAGGCAATGGGGCGCCTCATGGATCGCATCCTCGGTACTATTGACCCTCAGCGTGATGATGCATACGAGCAGATTCGCCAACACCTCGAACTCATCGCGCCGCACTGTCACTGGACCACTGGGACCTGGGAGGGTCTTGGGCATCGCTGGAACGAGATTGAGAATGTGGGGAAGCATGTCCAAGAGCTCTCCAACTACCTGATCCGTCTGTACCAGAGCGCACGCAGGGAACTCCTTTGAAGTTTTTCTTCCCAGATAGCCAAGACCAGGTCAGCCCGACCTTCGACTTCCGCAATGAAGAATACTCTCCGTACCGTGTACGGCAGCGCGACGACCGCTACGCGCATGAGGTTCTAGCAAAGCGCCCTTACCACGGGATCCTGGTCAGCAAAGCTATCGTGGACGGCTCGGTGAGGGGATCCGGGAAGTACACGATGCCGCAGCGAGAACGGCTTCACAGGCTGGGCGTACAGAAATACTTCAGGCTCCCGGATGGCGTCACCACGCTGGGCGATTGTGGCGCCTTCAACTATATTGACGAAATCGAACCGCCGTACAGCGTGCCCGATGTGGTGGATTTCTATGAACGCTGCGGATTTGATGAAGGCGTTAGCGTTGACCACGTGATCTTTCACTACGACCGGAACGCCACAGAATCCACCGTCGCATCGAAGTGGGCTGAACGCCGCAGGATCACGCTTAAGTACGCGCGCGATTTTCTCGATGAGGTGGAGAAGCGAAAGCATCCCATCGTCCCGGTGGGCGCTGCCCAGGGATGGAGTCCCGCCAGTTACGCTGACAGCGTCCACCAACTCGAAGAGATGGGCTACCGGCGTATAGCGCTCGGGGGAATGGTGCCCTTGCGGACCGAGGACATCTTGGACTGCCTCTACGAGATAGACAAGGTGCGACAGAACGCAGAGTTGCATCTGCTGGGGATCACTCGGGTCGGTACCATCGAAAAGTTCGCCACTCTCGGGGTCACCAGCTTCGACAGCACATCGCCGTTTCGCCAGTCGTTCATGGACGACAAGAACAACTACCACACCGCTGATGGCGCTTACATGGCGATCCGGGTG
Organism: Actinomadura sp. NPDC000600; assembly: GCF_040492135.1. Taxonomy (NCBI): domain Bacteria; kingdom Bacillati; phylum Actinomycetota; class Actinomycetes; order Streptosporangiales; family Thermomonosporaceae; genus Actinomadura; species Actinomadura sp. NPDC000600. Next base: position 171,449 of record NZ_JBEUPD010000003.1, on the reverse strand, counting down.
CCTCAGGTGGATGGAAACCCGTCCTTGAAGCGAAAAGTGCTAGCTGGCGAGGTGTCTCAAGCCGAAGCCAAGCGCCTCGAGCGCGAGACACTTCGCCTACTGCGAGCCTACGACGAGGGTGACACTACGGCCTCCCTGGAGAAGGTACTGAACGTCCTCCGCGAGTATGAGCAACTGGTTGAAGGCGACAAGCTGGATCCTAAGAAGGGCGCCAAGAAGTCTCGTATCCCCAAGTATGAGATCCTCCTTCAAGAGAAACCATGGAAGACATGCAACTGTGGACTGTGCAGCAAGCTTGGCATTGAGATAGCCGTATTCCGAGGCACGGAACGGAACAAGAGCCGCGGCTTCCACAACCTTGCGGTCTTCGCCGCTAAGATTCAGCACATCGGCCGTGCGCCTAGTCAGGAGAACCAATGACCGACCAGCACACGCTTCGTCTTCCGGCGCTGGAGGTCCGGCAGGGGGATCGCCGCATCTACTGCTTCGCGGTTGACGGCAAGCGCCTGCATGAGTTTGCGGCTGTGTCTCGAATCCGACGTGATGACGAGGAGGAGCTCCACGGCTACCAGCGTCCGGAGGTTGCCAACCACATCAAAGCGATCAAGCGCTATCTTGAGTCACCCTCGGCGATGTTGCCGAACGCGATCGTGCTGGCATTCGACAGCAGGGTGAAGTTCGAGGCCGGGACAACCCCTGAGACAGGGGAGGGCTACTCGGTGCCCGGAGAACTCGTCATACCTGTGGACGAGAACCTTCCCGAGGACCAGAAACCCGCTTGGCTGGTGGACGGCCAGCAGCGCAGTGCTGCCATCAGGGAAGCAGAGATCGACACGTTTCCCGTCGCGGCCGTAGGCTTCATCGCCGACAACGAGGCTGAGCAGCGAGCCCAGTTCATCCTGGTCAACAACACCAAGCCGCTGCCCAAGGGCCTGATCCACGAACTGCTCCCCAACACCAGAGGCCACCTGCCGCCGGCATACGCCCGCCGCCAGTTGCCGGCGGTGCTCATGACCCGCCTCAACGGGACCGGCGCCGGCCCGTTCTACAAGGCGATCGCGACCCCCACCTCGCCGGACGGCTACATCAAGGACAACAGCGTCCTGAAGATGATCGAGAACAGCATGTACGAGGGGGCGCTCTACCAGTACCGCGACGAGCAAGGCGGCGGAGACGTCGAACGCATGCTGCTCCACCTCAACACGTTCTGGGGCCTGGTCAGGGACGTCTTCCCGGACGCTTGGAGCAAGCCGCCCCGCACGTCGCGGCTAACTCACGGCGTCGGCATCCAGGCCATGGGTTACGTGATGGACAAGCTCACCGAGGACGAGCCGGCCGAAGAGCTCGACCGCCACCACATCCTTGAGAAGCTGAGGAACATCAAGGTCGTAGCGGCCTGGACCGAAGGAAGCTGGCACTTCGGCAGGGACGATGAACGCAAGTGGAACGGCCTGCAGAACACTCCCAACGACGTGAAGTGGCTGACCAAAGGCCTCCTCGTCATCGTCGACCAGGACCCGCTCTTCTGATCCTTTATTGAGTGCTTCAACGCGCGGCGGTTTCGCGAAATGGCAGGGGGCAGAAGTTTTCGGCAAGGTTGCTGGAGCAGCGAGAGTAGCAGAAGAGTATTCGCAGGGTTTCCTAGGACTTAAAACACAATCCTTGAATGGGCGCGATTTCGGATTCACCGGAGCTGTGCTGGGCCTTAGCGCCGTCGCCGTGACGAAAGGTTCTGCTGCCGGATTGCCAAGTCGTCCAGAGCGCTGATGGCTGCGTGAGTTACGGATGCAGATCCTGCACCCCGGGGATACACGACTTTCTTGGCATACTGTCCAATACAGTGGGTCGCCGCATGTGCGGCGCACTGAGTAATCATTACACTGAAGTCTGAATTGCGTGCCGCCTCTTTGAGGCGCCGAGACGCGACCTTCTCCGCCGAGAGCACCACCTCGACCTGGGGGAACCGTTGGACAATGCGCTTCTGGACGCGCTGAAGTACACCTTCGTCCAGGCCATAAATGAGGATCTGCGCCGCTCCTACAATGGGCTTGTCGTCGGCGCTCTCCGATGAGGTCCGCTCTGGCCATTCCAAGCTCAGGCCGAGTTCATCACTGAGGGAATGGGCAGTGCAGAGGTATGCTTCATCGAGGCGCCGCGCATGGGCGCGCAGAGGAGCTAGCAGCATCTGTGCCGTCTGAGTACGGACCTCTGGCGCAGGGGAAGCGAAGGCCGCCAGTCGGTCGACAAAGTCGAGGGCTTGTCCGGCAGTCTCCGGTGCCACCCATTGGTCGAATCCGATGCTCATTTGTTCCAGGAACTCGGTATACTCCTGAGTGTTCGGGGCGGTACGGAGAAACAGCTCCAGAAGCAGGTCGAGGACGGCGAGGTTCGCAGGGTCGCAGCGCTGATTCACAATGCTTCGCATTACTGTGGTCAGCGCCTGCGGATAGAAGGTCTCTGAGCGGGTGATTTCCTGCAGAAACGGCCCGAGTGCATACTGCCACACGGCTTCGTACTCGGGATCGGTGAGGTCGGCGAAGACGTCTGCCATTTCCGTGTCAGACACTGCCTCCAACTGGATCGAGATGTCGCTTCGGCGGACGTCCATTCCGCGACAAAGTTCGAAGGCAGTCTTGTCGCCCTGAGCGACCGCCTTGACTATGTCTGCCCATGTGTTGAGCGGTAGCTTGCCCGGCGTCTCTTCGGGCTCGGGCTCCGTCGTGACTACCGACTCGAGGTCAGCCAACTCCGCTGTCACGGTGTCTGCATGCACCGACTGGTGGCGATACGAGGCCAGCGTCTCAGGGATGGTATCCCCGCGGCCCTCGGCGTCGAGCAGCGCGATGCTTCGGGATAGTTCTGCCCCATCGCCTCGTCCGTGCATGCCGACGAGCAACACCGTGACGGCCTGCTCGCTGAGAGCCAGTAGGTCTCCGTCTGCCAGCAACGAGAATTGACTGTCGGGCGCCTGCAGCGCGTCTACGGCACGAAACAGGTCACCTTCAGCAAGCGCGGGTTCAACGTACGCAGTGTAGAGAGCCGACAGCACCATATCCTTCACCGGAACCGGCGGGTCCTGAAGCAGCACTTCGCGCAGCCCGCGCAGTGCCAAGACTTCGTTTGCTCTTCCCTGGGCAGTTAGAAGTCTGATCTCCAGATGTTTGACATTGGTCGGCGAGAGGCCGCCCTGGCGGTCGATCTGCTGAAGAAGAGCCTTGGCGGTCTGTGGTGCACCACTGAGGAGAGCTGCCTCGAAATCCGCCAGAAGACGCCCCAAAGGCTTGGGTGGGGACCACGACCGCGCGGGACTCCGCTCCACCATCTTCACCATGCGTTCCAGAGCAGTCCGCAGGCGCTTCCTCTCAGCGATGTCGGTGGTCGCCTGGACGACGAAGGTGCTTCCTGCCCCATAGCGCTCAAGGATCGCAGTCTCGTGCGGCCTGTCGAGCGCGGCTGGCGTGTCGTAGCCGTACTTCGCAAACGAGGGGCCGACAAACGCAACGAGAAGGTCGCGCACAGAGTTCAGGTGTTCGCGTCGGCGAGGAATCACATAGTAGGCCATGCGCTGAGTCTTATTATTCAACCAGGGCAGCACCATCGGCGACTTACGGTAATGAACGGCCGCATTCCGAAACAGCATGATGGTATCTGGGTAATTACCAACGTCGTTCCGGTCCGGGTGAAGAAAGTAGTCCACGAACTCCTGAGTGCCGCTCGCCTGTTCCGCTACTTCTTCCTCAGACGCCACGTGTCATCCATTCATGCCGATAGTCCACTATTGCCTGCGCCGCAGCTGATTCATCCAACCAATAGGTGATCTTTTCTTTGTTTCGAGCAAGGCCGTTGCGCGTGAAGTTCATGGAACCCTCGAACATCCACCCCGGGCCCACCAGGCTCTTTTCGTGAATTACCTGATCCAGAAACACCTCCAGGTCGGTACTCTCCTCACGGCCCAAGGCGAGGCGTTCGAGGAAGGGTGCGTTCGCAGGAGTGTCCTGCGTCACCACGCGAACAGCGGTGCCACTGTTCGCCAGCATTAGCAGCAACTCGGACAGTCGGCACTCCAGTGGAGGGTCTTCGCCCAGGAGGTAGTCGAAGGCGCCGTCAGCGTTGTCAAGCAGGTCCACATCACTAACCCATGCAGATACCAGCCAGACTTCACCGCCGGGCGCCGACAGTTGGGCTAGCAGTGCCGTCCGAATTAGCGAGTCCGCACGCAGGGCGCTGCGCGCATTGGTGCGGAGTGTACGGGCCGGGACAGTCACTGCTCGGCCTCCCTGATAATGGCCTTCACGACGACATCACGACGGTCTCTGTACACCTGGGTCACCTCGCCGTACAACGTGAGATTTCCGCGGTCCACACGCATGGCGGGGATGTTCAGCAGCACATGGCGCAGCAGATCAGGTTGGTCGAGGGGAACGACCACTTCGACTGCAGGATGCGACGACAGTGCCTGGGCATACCTGGTTTGCCAATCCGACGATGTGGCATCCAGGCGCGGCCATGCCTTCGTGTGCACGGCAGCTGCCAGAAGCCGATCCAAGATCTGCGGACTGTCTACCGCACGGTATGGCTGGTAGGAGTCCAGATGGTAGTTCCGTGCCTGGTCCCCCCGAGGCCAGAGGATGCTGAAGGCCTGGTCCGGGCTGATCTTGCGAGGCAATTGGATCTTGGACGCGCCCACGGCGTAGGCGATGACCCGGGAGTCGACCTCGATCCCGGTTGTTTCTTCCAACTGATCCCATGCCTGCACCAGGGCAAGGGCCGTCGCATCGGTCAGGCTGTCGGAGCCGCGGCGAAGCAAGCGCATCGCTAGGGAGGCGACATCACCGTGCCGCGGCGCACCGTCCAGTTCGTTCCAGGCGGAACGTATGCGCTGCAGTGCATCCCGACTGTCCTGAGCCGACGTCGCAGCCCGCATCTCGTTCATCGCCTGTGCCAACTCGCCGTTTGGTGCGGCCTCCACCACATGACGCAGCAGATTCGTGAGCCGCATATCGGTCTGCTCGAAACTGTTGGGACGCAGAGCCGCGCTCACCAGGCTCCAGAAGCGGGCAGGATCACGCCCGTAGGTCTCTGCCAACTTCTCGACCACGCCGAGGCCGCCCTCGGACGTCTCGCTGATCCAGATGTGATCTGGCGTCGAGCCGGAACCCGGTACCACGTCGAGCATCAGGTCCTGTTCGCGTGCGTCGGGACAGGCTCGGGTCACCGCCTCAAGGATTGCGGCAGCCAAGGTGTCCCGGTAGGCGCGGCGTGCGAGACCAGCCGTGCGGTCCTGGAGGTTCTCGCCGAACAGCAATGAGCCAGCGTCGTCCAGTACGGCTACGACATCGGGGTTCTTGCTGAGTTCCTGCAGATTGCTGATGACGCGGTCGCTAGTACTGCCGGCATCCGTTGGCGAGGCAGAGGGATCCTGCCTGTACAGCAGCGGGATAACCTTCGTGATGCTAGCCCGCCACGCGCCCTGCGACAGTCCCGCGTGGATTGTCTCGGGCTTGGTGCCCTCCAGTCCCTCGAGCGCGAACGCGGAGAGGTAAACCAAGGACAACCATCCGCGCTGGAACGAGTTAGTTGCATCGGCGATCCGCTGGTCCTCCAGGACGGTGTTCATAAAGGCCTTCGAACGCCACTGGGGAGAGTTCAGATGCTCCACCACGCCCGGCTCCGAGGTCTCCAGGGCCTTGACCTGAATCCGGAGAGCGTCGACGGATGAGGTAAAGCCCATAGCCGCCCTCATTCCTTCGAGGGCGTAACTGACTTTTACCTTGTGCCGCTTAGCAGGCCTGCCCGTGATCACTTCAGCCACAGCGCCATAGGTCATGCGGCGCACTTCGATGGGGTTGCCTGAAGCGTGAGTAGCGAACCCGACTGACAAAACTCGATCACGCCACTCAGGCACCTTGGGTACGTCCGCTGCTACCGGAGCACCCGCAGGGTTGTCCATGAATTGGGTTGCCCACAAGGGTTTTCCTTGCGAGGAAGTCGCAATCGCTTTGTCTGGTTGTGCAAGATTGATGCGGCGCGGGCGAGTGACCTCGACCGTCTTCACGTCGGCGCGGCCGGTGTGCCAACGGCCCTGCCGGTCCGCCGCGTCGAGAATCTTACTCAAATCGATCACTGCATCATCGACCCCGGTGGGAACATCGAGCCAGGTACGGTGGCGATCATCCCGAAACCCGAAGCGGCGGCTGACACGGCCAGGCACAGCTTCACGCAGCGCCCGGCCGACGGGGAGTGTCTCCTCGTCGTCGGACGTGGCGAAGGGAAGCGCAAAGCTCACCTCCGGAAGATTCAGCGGAGCAAAGAGGGAAGTCGTGACAAACTCAGGGAGAAAAGCCCGCCGGTCGTCCGTGCCAGGATCCTGATGGATTGGCGATTTGCCGACACTAAGGCGCCGCAAGAGGGTCGGAGCGACTGCCAACAGCAAGGACCGGGGCTGCTCCCACAACAGGGCCTGCACTTCGTCGGGGCTCAGGCGCAGCGCCCCTCGTAGATGTTCGGCCAGTGCACGAAGGAGAGTTTCGTCCCCCTCGAGGAGTCTCTCCAGGTCCCCAATGATCGCGCTGCGGGCGTCGGGCAACTGCTCATCGGCATAGTCGGGGCAGGTGTCCCCTGTAGCCAGCGTTCGGGCGCTCACCCAGAGCCGTCGGCTACGCAGTCGGCTGCCGAGCCAATCAATGAAGGCTTGAGCACCTTGGATCTTGATGATGTGGCGGTTGTGCACGGGCAGGGTCCGAGGAGTTACCTCGGGAGCAAAGAGGGACACGTAGGCCTGGTAGGCCAGCCGGTCTCGCCCGAAGTCGGACAGTGCGACGATCGTGAGCGGTCGCGTGCCCCTCTCACGACCGGCCCGGCCCCGGCGCTGCAGGAAGGAAGCTGGATCGCGAGGTGCCTTGTGCTGGACTATCAGCCCGACGTCGGGATCGTTAAAACCAACTTCGAGAGAGGCCGTCGCAACGACCAGGTTGGCGTCCCCGTCGACGCCTGCGTCCTGGGAGGTGGTTCGGCCGATCGTCAAAGGACGCTGACTCAGATCAGAACTGAGGTTGTGCCCGATCAACTCCGGAAGGTTCCAGGACTGGCCCGCGAGGAAACGCTCCTCTTCCGCCGGCAGGTCTATGGAACGCAGAGCCGCAAGGACCGCGGCGCCCTGCTTCCTACGGCTTTTCCCGTACTGCCCACCCTCCGCGTCTCGCAAGTCGTCATACAGGCGGTTGGTGACGTCCAGGTCGTCGGTAAAGAGGAATCCCTTGGTGCCGTGCAACGTCGTGCCTGGCGGACGATTTCTGTCGAGCAGACGTCCGTGGAGCATCGCCGTCTGGATTGTGGTGGACAGAAGGCTCGTGCCCGACAAAGGATCACCGCGCAGCGCGAGGTGATACTCGCGGCCCTCCGATTCCATGTCCCTGCTGTGTGGCTCGATGAGTGTGACGCTTTCCGCCGGTAGTCCGACGAGTTCCGCCATGAAGCGGTCGGCCCGGCGCAGGGTGGCGCTGAGCCCGACAAAGGCGACGGGGCCACGGCGTGCGTGACGCCAACGGCGCAGCAGCAGGGCTGTTTGGGCACCTGTGGAATCAGAGTATGTGTGCACCTCGTCAAGCAGGACGACGCGGGGGCCGTACCCCGTCCAGCCGAGAGTCTTGCTCAACTTCGCCCCAGCACTGTTACGGTTGAGCATCTCCGTTGTGGTGAAAAGCAGCTCGGGCGGAGCCTTCTTGATCGACTCTCGGGTGAGAGCCATGACGTCGCGAGGTATCTCCCTCTGACACACGGAGCACCGCAGCGTCTCAACGTTGCGGACCCTGTCGCTGTCGGACCAGAGCATGGCGCCGCCGTCCCCTGTCGGACAGGTCAGATAGGGACAGACACGGGCCCCTCCCTGTGCGGCGGCCCACTCATAGGTTCCATGTGTTACATCACTGCCTCGGTACGGTGTACGTCCGTAAAGCACCCCGATTCGGGGACTGGGCAGACCTCGCCGCCGTAGTTCAAGGGCGTTCTTGATCGCTTCACGCAACTGGTCGCGCAGCAGTTCGATGCGCGGATACAGCGCGAGAGTATGTACCCCCGAGCCTTTGTGGTTGGCCATTGCAGCAAAAGCCGGAAGGTAGAACGCGAGGGTCTTGCCGCTACCCGTACCGGCACCGACCACAACGCCACGCGAACCCCCGTTAGCCAAGGAATTCGTGACTGCCTTGGTGGCGTCGACCTGGAAGCGTGAGAGTGCGTATGAACCGATCAGCACGCCGGCCACCGTGGAATGCTTCTCAGTCCATCCCGGTGTCGCTTCCATCTCGGCAATCGCCTGTGCGGCTGAGATGTTACGCGTCGGATAGCGGCGCTCGGACACGTGCAGACGGTAGTCGGCGACCAGATGCCTGCCTTTCTCCCACCAGTCGGCCTGCAGTGCCGTCCCAGGCCAAGGGGCGAAGATCTGTCGCAGAGAGGCAGTCAGACGAACCCCCTCGGCGAACCTCGTCCGGTATCGTCCGGGTCCACCGAAGGGAACGTAGAAGAGAAGTTGCTGGTTGAGCAGTACCTCCTTCAACTGGTCGGCGTCAGAGAACAAAGACGCCGCGTCCTCGTCATCGAGTACCGACCACAGAGCGTCAGCCACTTCTTCTTCGGAGAGTGCACCGTCGGTGACGCCCCACTCAAGAAGGGGCAACTCCCGCTCCTCCAAGGCATTAAGTGCCTTACCCAAAATAGCGCGCTGCGGTGTTGTTGGTGCCACAGGTAGTCAGTTCGCCTTCCGAGTGATGGTGTACCAATTATCCTGGTCGTACGCTCGCAGCAGCGCGATGTCCGCCTCCGTGAGTTCTCGGAGAGTGACTCCGCCTGCATCAAGCCGGTTGATGAGTTCGAGGAGACCTTCTGGCGTATCGGTCGGCGCATGCTGAAGTAGGGCCAAAAGCGTTTCGCGATCCTTGCAGAATGCCAGGATGCTGGCGCTGTCGACCTTGGGGCGGTTTACCTTGGCCTTCATCGAGTCATAGATTCCACTCGCCTCCCGCCGCTCATCGGGGCTGAGGGTGGCGAAGCGAGCAGGGGATACCTCATGAATGCGTGCGGTGGCCCACGACTTCCAAAGCTGCCTGAGGGAGGTACCCAACTCGCTGGTGAACGCCTCCAAGGCGCGCCTGGCATCAACGAAAGCCCGGTCTCCGGGCAGACCGCCGCGCGACTTCGATGCAAGTTTGGCTCGTGCAGTGTTGAACCCGGACACATCCAGAGTTAGGCCGGTGCGCTCGTGTAGCAGCACCGCGGTCCGCTGCTGCACCAGAGCTGCCTGCAACGCTGTCCGCACCTCATCGATACGGCGGAGGACCCGTTCCTGGTCGTCTCGCTCCTTCTGGCTTTCGGCAATGCTGCGGACCGTGTTCTGCAACTCCTGGGCCTTTTCCAGAACCGTCACGTTGCTCATATGCCTGCCTCCATCCGGGATGTGGAGTCATCTACGGCCTGTTGCCACTCCACGAGCAGTCCTGCCAACTGGTCCGCAGCATCGCTGACCGCGTTCTGGTTTTGCATCCGCGCTGCCGCGAGGGCCGTGTCAAGCAAGGCGTTGGCGGTCTTCAGGTAGTTGAGCATCTCCCGCAGATACGGTGACCGTGGTGGGGCAACCACAGCCAGAAGGTTCTCGGTCGACTGGTCTTGGAGGTTGTCGGTGACGCGGGACAGTTCTTTCTCCAGCACGGACACCGAATTCCAGTCGGCTTCTTCGACGGCTGCAGCCCGCATCTCCAACTCAGGCCCCTGTGGTCCTGTGAGGCCTTGAGCGTTGGCCATCTGCAGAGCCGTGGACACCTGTAGGACAAGACGGTCACCGGGACCGTTCGACTTGGGGAAGTGTTCTCGGATCTCGTGGATGAGAGCGGTCAACTCCTGCAGTTGACCACGTACCGCGGAATCCAATCCGGAGCGAAACGGAAGTGCGGCCTCCTTGGCCCACATAGGCAGATCAACGCTCGACAGGTCCCACTCTTGCGCGGCCTCCCTCACGAGGGCAACGGCACGTGCGGCGTCAAGGACGTGGACGGCACCCGCGCCCTGGCCCAGCCCCAGAGAACTCAGCAGAGCCTCGACAAGCCCTGCGCGATGTTGCAAGTGCGCCTCAAGCCGCTTCACCCATGTCTCGGTGCGCGAAGAGTTATCCGGACGCGCCCACGCCCGCCCCATGTCGAAGGCGGCGATATAAAGGGCCTCGATCGGCATACCTGGGACAACCTGCCCGGCAAAGGCAGCCCCGAGGAGAGATACGCGTAGTCCAGCTACCAGGTCCTTATCGGAATGTTCAGCGTTGAGCGCGACCCGTTCACGCAAGTCCGCTCGGTGCGTCTCGGCCATGCTGGCGAGTCTGACCACGTCTTGGGGTCGCATCCCGTCGACATCCTGCGCGTTAACCCGGATCAGGCTCTTGAAGAACTCACCGTTTGAGGGATTTCGCTTCAGAATAATCGCTGCGCCCTTGTTGAGCTTCTCGGCGCTGGCGTCGTCGATCGAGACTGTGTTGGCCTTGTTGGTCCATCCAGCCCCCTCCGCATCGCTGACTCCAATCGGCTTGATGGGAGGCGTAAGCCAGTCCTCCCTGTAAAGAACCGATCGGGAGACCATGGTGCGGACGATGCTTGCCACCTCGGTGATGAGGCGGGAACCACTAGCCGCCCAGTCTTCCACCACTTGAAGTTTACGCTGGAGAGCGGGGGCAACTGTCGGAGTCTTTGGTGAATTGATAAGGGCGATCGCAGGCTTGGACGCCTCTCCTGCGGTCAAGGAGTCGACGGGGTCGGCGCCTTGACCGTCTAGGTCCAACTCCGGCAAAGCGAATGCCTCACCAATGCCCTGCGGCAGATTAACGAGCTGGTCTGGGGCATCAGCCCAGAACTCCAGTGCTTTGCGTCGGCGCTTGGCGTCCAGGTGGTCGCGTGCATCGACCTCTTCACTGACGCTGTTGGGCAGTGCCTTGTCGACGCCCCTGACGGACTTGTAGTTCTCCTGGAAAAATGTGCTCGGGAATTCGCCCTTCCCGATCGACCTGTAGGCGTCGTTAAGGATCGGAATGACTCCGTTGCCCAGAACGGCGCGCGGGACGAATGCGTTGGGGTTTTCCTGTGGAGCCACACTGTGAACGACACGGGTCAGAGCCGCACGATTGAAAGGATAGAGGCCGAACCCGTCGGCGGATGCACCGAAAGAACTGTGACACAAGGTTCTTACGGTGCAGTCTTCGCACCTATTAGGGGTTACATCACCGCCGGCACGCTCCAGCGCTTCACGCCCCACCCGGGCAGCGTTGAGGTACTTCGCGACGAAAGTGGTGATCTCCTCTGTTCCCGTCTTGCCTTCTCCCAGGACAATGTCCAGGTTGTAGACGAATCCTCCGGTTGACGTGCTTATCCTGGTCGCTGCGGTTTCTGGAAGGTCATGGAAGTATCCGCTCGTGATCGCCATGAGGGTCCGCATGGGCGCGAGGACCGTCTTCCCGTAGCGCTCTGAAGTTTCTGTGATCGCGTCAAGCAGGTCGCCCTGGACACCTTGAATGAGGGCGAAATCCTCTACCAGGAGCACGATTTCCTTGCCATCGCGAGCGTAGATCTCGCGTACTTTCTTCATCGCTCCCAGAAGACGGCCGCCTCCCAGTGACGACAGTTCCTGAACAGCCTTGTCCCAGTGTGCATTGAGCAACTCAACAGCCAGCACCTGGAGTTCAGGTCTGGACATCAGCATGCCGAAGATTTGTCGCGTAGGAGCTGCCATGTCGCCGGTGATGGCATCTGGGCTCAAGGGAAGGTCGTCCAGAGAGAACCGTGGAGGGCGCTCCTCGCCGGACTCTCGGTCACTGAGGAAATGCTCGGCGAACTGGGGGATAAAGTTGCCGGGCTCCAGCATCTGCTCCTGCAGAAGCGGATCCTGCAGGAGCAGGGAGATTCCTCTCGGTCCGACGAGTTGCCTTTTCTTCCCAGGGACCGAGTCCTTGCCGAGGTCAGCAAGAGTTACACTCAACTGGCTAATGAGACGGCGCGCCAACGAGGCAGTGGTGAAAGTCCCGGTGACCTGCCGGATATCCCTGCGGATCTGTTCGATCTCTTCGTCATCAACTCCCTCAAGGAGGGATTCGATAACATGTCGCAGACTTGTCTTAGACTTCTCGAGGTAGATGATTTTTCGGTTATTAGAGGGCTCGATCTTCTCTTTGACCCAGCGCACCAGATGGGACTTTCCGGATCCAGATTCACCGACCACCGGCAGCAGCAACGTCCCGGTGTTCGTGCGCCGGTTTAGGAAGTCGTCCCGGATATCCTCTTCAGTGACGCTCTCACCCGTGCTGCTGAACGACCGACCGTTGATCCGGCAACGCTGGATGCCCAGCCGCGTGTGCGTGGAGAGGAAGACGGCAGGCGAGGCGACAACCGCTTCCGTCTGGATCGTGGAAAGCACGTTTTCCACGTCCCAGCAGACGTAGCGATGGAAGTCAGACATGGGCCGCCTCCTGTCGGGCGATGGAGGAGCAAAGGCGCATGGACGACTGCTCGGGGTCTTGCACCCTGATCGGTTGCTGCGCGTCCGAGTCACTACTCAAGACGAGCCACTTCTCGTACTTGCCTCGCATCAGAGCGAAGGAGACTGCCGCGCCAGCAGTCCGTTCGTCCGCAAGACCATAGCCCAGATTGTTGGAGATGCCTCCCCCCGGAAGGACGGGAAGGTGTTCCCGCAACAGACGCAGGACGCCCAGGGCATCAGCAGGAACCCCTGGCGGAAGATGCTCTTCCAATACCTGTTGCACGGCCCGCGTGCAGTCCGGGATGTAGCGTTGGGCGATGTGCGGTGCCGGGGCTCCCAACCCGAGGGAGGTCGCCCAGGCCATGAATGGTGGCCACCGAGTGTCGTTCACAAAGACCAACTCTCCGTCAGGCGCGTCCCTTTGGTGCCGACTGTCCACCACGGCCCAATTGAAGGACTCCGAGAACGGATCGCGGGTCAGGCTCCATACCAGAGCCCGCCGCAGGTCGTCGGCAGTCTCGGCCGGTACGTGCCCGCGCAACCCCAGCACGGCGGACCGCAGTGCGCGTTGGAAGGCGGCATAGTCGTCCCAAGAGAGCGCCGCAAGGTCACCCGCCAGGACCCAGCCTTGACCGTCACCGCTCTCCTCGGCGAGCCCAAGTGACCGCAGGGCGGCAAGGGCGTAGTGAACTGTGGTGGGCTTCTTCGACTCGCGGTTGTGCGGCTTGAGGAAGGTACGGAGCGTGTCGAAGTCCACCGACCCGGACTGCGAGGCCAGGAAGCGCACGACGGCCCAGATTTCGCCGGGATACGGTACGGGCGTGTTGAGCAATGCCATTACCTGAACTCGCTTCTCACGTGCTGGATGTTCAACGACGGATGAGTGGTCACAAAGGGGACCCCTGCCCTGGTCGGGTCCTCCACCTGCCGAGGGATCAGGAGGTAGACAGGATCCCCGTCCTCAAGCCGATACCAAAGTTCTTCTTCGAGGAGCGATGTCGCTTCATCGGCAACCCAGGCGACGGTGGCCGGCGTGCCACCGCTCACCAGGCTGCTGTCGTAATCGACGAGCACCGGATTTCCTGGTGCCTGTTCCTGTATCTGCCGGGCCAGTTCCGTGCTAAGGCCGGGTCCGGCGAAATGAGAGACGCCCGCCCGAGCCAGTTTCACCAGCACAGGTAGCAAGTGCTCTGCGCGCTGCGCAGGGTCCTGCCAATAGATGCTGAGGTGCGAGGTCTGAGGATGCAGGTGGGCCAGAGGGCTGTCGTACAGGGCCCACTCGACAGCGGCCGGATCCGGCGAGAACGGCTTGCGATAGTGAGACGACGCTCCTTCAGGCGGAAGTCCTTGACGCCTACACGCAGGACAGCCACGACAGGCTGCCATGGTGTAGTGGCGCCCACCGTTGTTTCCCGCGATCGAATAATACTCGGCCAGCGTGTCAGCAATGCACCGCTCGTGATCCAAGACCGTCAACATCACGCGCAGAGAGTTGCGCTGGGCATTCTTGACACTCGAGCGGATGCGCTCGTAGGCGACGCGGAAGTGCTCTGGATTGTTGGTCTGTCCCTCCACCAATTCGATCTCGATCCGGTCCCGGGCGGTTTCGTAGAACTCTTTGATCCGCGCCTGCCAGTCCACAGCATCTTCGGCGGGCTCGTGCATCGGGGGTGTTGGTGGGAAGATCCGGATCAGCCCGATGCGATCCATCATGTTGAGTAGGCGAACGTTCCAGTCCTTGTGCGTGGCGTACCCCACGGACATCCGCGGTGGCCGCACGGTCAAGTCGAGCGAGTAGCGGTTCCCGTGCAGGTGATGCCCCTTGGTGAACATCGCCCGCCACCGTCCCCACGCAGTGTCCGCCATGAGGATCTTCTGCTCGTTCAGGGACTGAGCTGTGAATCGGTCGCCCGGGGCGGACGCCAGGTAGGCCATCGAGGGACTGCCGTCGCGGCCGCCGCGTCCGACCTCCTGGTAGTAGCGGTCCACCGTCTCGGGTACGCAGGCGTGCACGACACTGCGGACGTCGTCGAGGTCAACGCCCAACCCGAAGGCAGAGGTACCAACCACAACGTCGTACTCGGTCGCGACAGGGCCATGGCTCGTGCGGCCCGACCAGCCCTCAAGCGCACGACGACGCCCGGCATCGTTGATGTCTCCGTGCACCACGGCGACACGCTGCATCCCTGCAGCGCGCAGAGTGTTAACCCACTCGGCGGCGCTCTGCTTCTGGGTCACATAAAGCACCATCGGTTTCGGAAGGCGTGCAACAGCCCGGAGCACTGCTTGGGAACGCGCCTCTTCCGATTCGAAGGCATCCAAGAAGTAGGCGGGTTCGCTGCGCAACTCGGAAGACCAAACCACCTGGGTGCCTTCGCCGGAACCAAACAGGTCACGCAGCGTTGTCACCTGTTGCTCGGTGAGCGTGGCACTCATCGCGACTGTCCTTGGGGTACGCCCCGGGGGTGCGACCCTGCGCCAAGCCCGATGCGGGGCGGCGAGACTCTGAAACCCTGAACGGAACTCGTTGCCCCACTGCTCGACGAGGTGTGCCTCGTCCAGGATGACGTAGTTCAGGTGCCCGTCCTGGGCAGCGTCGCGCAGGGCTTTACTCAGGCCGGCGACCACGGCTTCCGGCGAAGCGATCACCAGTGCCTGCCGTCCAACTGAGATGTCCGATCGCATTTGCTCCTTTTCGGCCTCGCCCAACTCCCCGAAGTAGGCGTACCGCTTGTGCAGAGCACCAGGATCACGTCTGCTCAGCAACTCACGGACACGCCGCTCCATGTCGATAGCCAGGACCACGGTGGGCACAACCATCACGGACACGCCGCTGCGTCGGCTGGCCAGCATGGCCCCGGCGAGCGCTACCGGTGTCTTGCCGTGGCCAGTGGGCAGGCAGACGAGAAGGGTTTCACCCGGCGGCATCAGAGCTACCGCGCGGGCTGCTTGACGCTGCCCCTTGGAAAGGTAGTACTCGTAGTCGAGAGCGTCCGTCCAAAATGGATCGGCCGGCGCAGCTTGCAGATCTCGGGTCAGACTGGAGTCCTCGCCCAGGATCGCCTCACGGACCTGCGCAAGACCTGCCTCGTGCGCAAGTTCGTCACCTTCGCCCGGGGCCCACTCCTGGCCCCGCACCAGCACCCGGCTCCCGTGGACCACCACGTCGCAACCGCCTGCTCGCCACTGATCGACGGTGGGTAGCCCCTCTCGCAACGGCACCGACAACCGGCCTGTCCGTCCCAGTGCCTGGTGGTGCAACAACAGTTGCCGAGTCAGCGAGACGATGTCCAGCCAGCCTGTGCCTCCGTTGGCCGTCCCAGCCAGGGCATCTCCCAGACGGCGCAGAGCACCTTTGGCCAGTATGTCCTGTTTCACCTCGGGCCATTGGTTGAGTAGGTGCTGAGCGCTCACCCATGCGTCGTCAGACATCAGTAGGCCAGTTCCAACCCGCGCCGGATCAGGCAGGCAGCCGCCACGACCCCGACAACCGGCTGCGACAGCCCCTCGGCGAGAGAAGTCAGGACCTTCGCATCGGTGACCAGGCTTTCAGTGTCGCGCAGCAGTCGGCCAGCCGCCTGCCGAGCCTGGGCCTGCGAGTGCAAAACGGCTGAAACTTCCAGCGCCTTCTGCTGGGCGTCCTGGCAAACTGCTGCGAGATCCGTGTGTTGATGCAAAAACCTCAGGGCTGCCCGCTGTGCGTCACGGACGTAAGTGGCCGCATGCTCCTGACCTCCGAACACCTCAAACAACTCCGAGACGCGCTGACTGTTGTAGTTGCGGTCACCCTTGCTCTTGTCGTAGCGGCGATTCAAAAAGGCCAACTGGCCCTCGATGGTCACGGGCGCGTTCGTGCCGGCCTCGATCCAGACGCGCCTGATTACAGGTGGGAAGATCCGATCCGCCTGGCGACGCAGAGCCCTTGCTGCGTCCGCGCTGTCTTGGACATGCTTCAGCGCGGCAGAGGTGTCTGCCTGGATGAGGAAATCGAACCCGAAGTACGGCTGCGGTTCGTGCCCCGGCGGCATGTCCGGGTCGATCCGCCGGAAGGCGGCACTCTGCCCCAGACTGTCGTTGAGGACGGCATCAGACAGCATGTCCACCAGGGGATTGCCGATGCGGAACAGCCGTGCGTCCCGACTGCGCAGCGCTCGCGACCGGTTGAACATCGCATGAGCGATCTCATCGTTCGGGATACGGTTCTTGATCCGTTCCCAGTGGCGGGGAGCGAGAAGCGGACGGCTTGACCCGTTGTTGATCAGATAACGCCGCGCCGGGGATCCCTCGATGGTGCGAACGAGGGAATGCAGTTTGATCCCCCCTCCTTCGGCGTCTGTGTACGCAAGGAGTGCCTCTTCTGTCTCGGACCAGTCACGCTCGACATCAGTCAGCGCGGCCGGAACGCTGCGCAGACGCTGCGACGACACGTGGATGGACTCCAAGAGATCCATCTTGCGGATCTCGTCGCGTTCCTTGCCAAGTTGGGCAAGCACGTCCTGCTTCTGCGCTGTCAGCCCTTCCGGCCCTTCCTCAACTGCCCCGGTCCATACACTCGTGAGCGACTGGGCTATAGCGTTCTGGAGGGTGGAGACGGAACCGTCGAAGACCTTGTAGGCCTCCCCGAGCAGAGTGGCCCATGCCTCAGTAAAGGAACCGTCGGGGCCCTGTTCCTCAGCCAGCCGGATCTGGGGCGCGGGACCGGCGGCTCCGAGCAAAGCCGGGCCCGGGTAACGGTCAACGCGGCCTAGACGCTGTTCCAGTTGGTTGGGCGACCAGGGAAGCCTCAGATGGACGACGCAGTCGGCTGGCTGCAAGTTCAGGCCATCTTCGGCTGTGTCGTCGGCTAGGAGCACCGCCTGCGCGGGCGTGGGGGCGGCCCACCGAGAGATCTCGCTTGCCGCTTTGGCCGCGCCCAGCGTACGCGTGTGCTGAGCGGTCACTACCTTCGGGAAGTCACGGCGCAACCTGCCTGCGAGCGCGTCAGCCAGTCGGCCGGGGCCACAGAAGACGACGGCGCGCTTTGCCTTGCGCAGCACGGGAAGAAGTGCTCGGATGACGTGCTTCAGGTTCTCCTCGCTCGGCTCGGCGCCCGCAGGCCAGTCTTTCTCCGCTTCAGCCAGCACGGCCTTCTCACACGCAACTACTGGCACGCCGAGGAGTAGTTCCCTCTCCTGCGGTGAGAGCCCCGCACGTTCGCCAGCATAGGCGTCGCCCTGCACTCGCCACCGGAGCGCATCGATAGTGTCGTAGGGAAGCGCGGGTGCCCGGGATGTGAGAATCGCCAAGGGCATGGCGAACTGCGAGAGTTGATTGCTCATCCTCTCGTTCTCCAGGTGCTCGCGCACCGCGCTCCACCAGCGCATCACGAATGCATCCCCGGCCTCTGCAACCGCCGATGGCGAGTGGATGAGTTCAGGTTGCCGGCGGCCGCGCACCTCATAGGGAAGTGCCTCGGCGTCCGGGCCGCTGCCCTCTCGTAGCACCGCCTCACGCCGGTTTCGAATCACTCGGCGGTGGATCCGGTACGTCTCACTGATGTGAGCACGCAACTCAATGACCCGACGGGCGAACTCATCTTGCGCATCGGGGTTGATCAGCTCGTCCTCCTCATCGAGCATGCTGAGGACCTCGTCCGCGAGTTTGGCCAGACGGACATCACTGGCGGGAACTTGTGCTCGGATGTCCTCAATGGAGTCCCGGATGACGTACGTGTACTCAGGGTTCAGGGAGTAGACCGAGTCCGCCAGAGCCTCGCGCATGCGGTGGCGGTCCTCGAAGTCCTGGCGCCGCTCCCACGAGTAGAGTTCTTTGTCGAGCAGATGAAGTAGCCCGAGGTTCGTCAGGTATCCGGACGTCACAGGGGTGGCGGACAGCAGCAGCAGCCGATGGGCCGAGTGCGCGAGTTCGCGCAACTCCTTGTAAGGCGTCTCATCTGGGCCTACCTGCACCAGGGCGTGAGCCTCATCCACGACGACGAGGTCAGCCTGCCTGTAGCTAGCCCACTTCTCGGGATTTTCATGACTGCTGACGACGATCGTTGCATCAGGGAAGTCCTCGGTGTGGAACTTGTCCTTGAGTTCGGACACCCACTGCCGGCGAAGAGCAGCCGGAGAGATCACCACCACGCACGCTTCGGGCTTGTCGATGAGGATCTGGCGCACGACATACCCGGCCTCGATCGTCTTCCCGAGGCCGACCTCATCGGCCAGGAGGTACCGCTGGACCGGGTCAGAGAGGACCGTGAGCGCGGCGTTCACCTGGTGCGGAAAAATCTCCACCGTCGACGACAGGAACGCGCTCATGCCGGCGCAAGCGCCACGCTGCCGGACGAGGTTTCTAAGGATCGGGAGCCTTGCGTCCCGGTACGGCGTCGTACTGCCGCCGCGGACTGTCAGATCCGCTGCGGGGTCCAACACAGGACGATCCCACCGCACGTGGAGATCTTCCTCAGGAACAG
The DNA here is from genome assembly GCF_040492135.1 of Actinomadura sp. NPDC000600. Lineage (NCBI taxonomy): Bacteria > Bacillati > Actinomycetota > Actinomycetes > Streptosporangiales > Thermomonosporaceae > Actinomadura > Actinomadura sp. NPDC000600. The sequence goes on along the minus strand of NZ_JBEUPD010000003.1, from coordinate 152,485 downwards.
GTAGGTCGTAGGCCACATTGGGGAATCGCACGAAGTAAGAACGCTGGGCAGGCTCTGCTTGTATTACTCGACCTGCGTTCCATTGACCATCCGGGCTTTTCCACCAGATGCGCTCCTCGCGCTTCAGAAGGACCCGTTGGACCAGGTGGTCCGCCACCCAATGCGACTGTGCGATCATCGCGGCTGGCGACTCGAAGTAGTCAACGCGGACGCGTCCCGCATCCACCTCCCCGACCTTGCCGATCCCCGGCCCCCCCGGTACCGAGGCAAAGGCGCCAACCTGCCTTACGCTGCTCGCGTGGCCCTGCTTCACGATCTTGCCCCCACCTGTTGTGCAGGTCGCCCTCCCCAGGGCGCAGCGCCGCCCCGGCGCCACAGCAGCACATCCTCTACCATTTGACCACAAGTTCTCTAGGTCGTTGAACTCTTGAGGATGCGCTGTCCGTAAAGAGCGGACACAGTGGCGCCCCAGGGTGTGTCGAGTTAACGCCCCTGTCGCTCTTTCGGTTGGTGAGCCGTACCGGTTTGGTGAAGTCCGAATTAACCGGGGCGGCAGCTGGCGCTGGGGGTTCATCGGACCGTAGTGGGTGGGTTCGTATTCGGCAGGTGGTACGTCGCCGATAGCAGAGTGCAGACGGTGGCGGGTACCAACACATCCATTCGACGAGTATTCGACCTGGTCACGGGTGCGCCATGTCTGTCGGCGGATCAGCGCGGCTTGAAGCCGCCGCTCAAGGCTCCGGCCATGGCGTCGTCATAGGTGCCGACCACCGAACCGACGGATGCCATGACGCCCGACGTCGGCTTGCCGGGCGAGGTACCGGAAACTGGTGCATCGGGCTGGCTCAAAACCGGTTCGTCGCAACACCCTGATCGCTGGGGTGTGCGCGGGTGGGCCGAAAGACTGGGCGACGAGGATGAGGGGGCGCACGGGGATGCGTTTACCAGTGAGCGCTGTACAGGGACTGCCCGCAACTAGGGCAGCCCCTGTCGCGTCAACACCAAATTGTCGGGCTTGCTCGGTCTCTCGACCGTACAGTCCCGCTGGCTATCCCTCGGTGACGGTTAGCAAGCGGTGTAGGTCGGCGGTGACTACTCGGTAGGTGGTGCCGATGCGGATGACCTTGCAGGGAAAGCGATCCTCACGAGCGAGTTGGTAGGCGCGGGTTCGGCCGAGGCCGAGGGCTCGGGCGGCCGTGTCGATGGTGGTTGTGGTCGGAAGGGCGGCGAGTTCCTCGTGGGTCATGGGCTTCATGCGCAGCCCTCCGGAGTGTTTGAGCGACGAATGCGGACGAAGCGGTCTGGTTCGCCGGCAGGAGGCGGCGCGAGTAGCGTCGGATCGGTAATCGGTCTGGGAAAGTCGTTAGCTGCCGCCGCTACGCCGGCATCGTCCCCGTGTGCTTTCCCTTCGACGGTTGGGGGCGCTTCGCATCCGCGGGTTACGCGGAGATGGACGGCGTTGATGGCTGATTGGGCATCGCTGAGGGCCGCGCAGAGCACTCGGGTGTGCTGTCTGGCCTCGCCTAGAGCTTGGCCGTGGCGGCTCAGCACGTCGGCGAGGTCTCCGGCCTGGTCGTGGCCGAGACGGTCCGCTTGCAGCTCCCTGAGGAAGAAGCGATTGATCTGGTCGAGGACCTGATCGAGGCCGTAGGTTGCTGCGCTGAGGTTGCCGAGGATGGTGTACGCAGTACCAGGGAGAGTGAGGCTCGGCGGGCCGGCTGTGGCGTAGTTGAGTTGGCGGACGTGTTCGTACAGGTTGGCCGCGAGGCGCGCGGTCTGTTCGTCGTTACGGGCGGTCGGGGGAGCTTTCGTTTCGTAGGTCATGTGGGTCACTCCCTGTGACATTGGGGCACGTGCGGGGGCTGTAATCGGTCATGGCTTCGCCTTCGCCTTCCTTGTGCGGGGGGATGAGGGTGAGCAGGCTCGTCATCTCGGACGCCGCCCTGGCGTACATCTGCGTATCGTTACGCTTGTTTACGCTCCGTTAGTATGCGGTGGCGTCGGTCGTTACGCCACGACCGCTATCGGTGTGGCGCCGACTTCTCTGGTCGTTGCTGCGATAGGCGGCGAGGGGAGGTGCGCGCCGGTGGTGTGGGCGCAGGCCTGGTAGATCGGTGGGAACGGTCTGCCTCCAGGTTGGGGAAGGGCCGAGGGAAGCCGGCGGCAGCGAGTCGCGCAGCGTTGTGCTCGGGTGTGTCGTTGGCCTGCGCCCGGAACAACGTCGGGTTTGTCGGCCGTGGGGCCGGTTGGCGGAGTCGGGTGAGCTGGGCAGCAGCCTTACGGGCTGCAGTTGCTTGGGCGAAGCGTTGCTGCGATTGCCGGTGCTCCGCGATCGCTTCGATAAGGGCAGCGAGCTGCACGATCAGGTGAGAGAGGACGCCTGCGAGGCTCGGGCGATGACTGTGCGCCCTTCCGATCTGGGACAGAGCCAGAACCCGCGCAACCGTACGGAGGTTCGTACCATAGGGCGTGCCGGGGGACTGGCGCCCGTAGGGTTCGCGAGCTGCTCGGTCATAAAAGTCGGCCGCGTGGGCGAGTTCCCGGTTGCCGGTGATGGCCGCGGTTACGTGTAAGACGTCGGAGGCCGCGGCTGCTAGGTCGGCGCGAACGGCGGGGTCATGGATGTGGCGCATCTGCCAAGTAGCTGTCGCGGCGGCTCTTGCGGCCTGTTGGTAGGCGGCATCTCGCTCCTGGTGAGTCAGCTTCGCTTGGCTGAAAGAGCGCTGGCCGAAGTGCCTGCCTTCCTCGGGAGCCGACCAGCGGCAGCGGAGTTTGGGAAGAGTGAGGTCGGCGGCGAGCTTGCCGCCGGAGAACCAGACCGGCTGGCCCTCTTGGTTGGCGTGGCCGGGAAGCGCGACCGCGTAGCCCGTGATCTCCCCGGGAGTGCGGACGCTCTCGCGGACCTTGACCAGCACTCCGGCCTGCTCAAGGGCAACGAAGAAGTCGTCCTCGGTCTCAGCTCCGGCAGCAGCGGTGGCTACCTGCCGGCGGAGGGTACTGCGGGGTGGTTCCGACCAGTTCTTTCGGTGAGCGAGTTCCGTCTCGGCTCGGGTTGGTCGGGGCGCTGCTGTGCGGTCGGCGGGTGCGGTTGGGGTCAGACCGTAGCGGTCTTCGACGATGTGGCAGGCATGGGCGACCTTGAAGTAGTCGCGACGTAGGTTCGGGTTGCGTCCGTCCTCGCGGGCCAGGACGGCAACGAGATGGATGTGGTCCTCGGCGTGGCGGACCGCGATCCAGCGGCATGCCTTGTCATCGCCTCGCGGCGCGAACCCGGTTTGGTGCATGACCTCCTCAGCAATGTCGGCCCATTCGTCGTCCGACAGGCGTCGGTCCGCCGGCGCTGCCCGGATCGAGCACTGCCAGATCGGCAACGCAGGCGGCGTGTGGCGAAGGGTGTCGAGCGGAGAGGTCAGGACTCCGACTAGATGCCGGTAGTCGCGGTCGCCTCTGGTGTCCGCGCCGGGCTCCAGAGCTATGGGCAGGCGGAACCCTGCAACGAGGTGGGGATCGACATGCTCGTTACGTTTCCCTGGTCCGTAGAGGTACGACAGCAGTCGGGCGAGGCCTTGGCCGCGTGTCACTTTCCCGATCAACGCAGCAGCCGACCTATCTCAACAGACGAGGCGTCCACTCTCCGGAGAACCTTCTCCAGGTACGCTAACGAAGCAGATAGCTCCTGAGGAGCCTGGCCCGTTGCGTTCGCTATTCGGGCCAGTTGGTTGATGTTCACACCAATACGGTTCAGCTGTCGCGCAATACTGCGCAGTTCCTCACATAGCGTCAGGGTCGGGTGCTGTCCGAGCCTGTGCTGGCGAGTGGCTGCCTGAACGGTGTGGACGATAAATGTTCCGTAGGCAGCGCCCGCTCGATGGGCTGCCTCGCAGATCTCCTTGTACTCCTCTTCACTTACTCGGAACCTCATCTCTCGATCTCGTCGACGCCCTCCTGTGAGCTGCGAACGTCGTTGCAGCTTGCTCTGCCTGCTGACCTGCTCCTCGTCCGTGTTCCACCTCCTGCCGTACTCGTCGGACCGCGCCCGGTCGACTCAGCAAAGGGACGCGGTATGGATCATCCTGGGTCCATACCGTGTCGCGACACGGCCCTACCTTGCAGCCCTCTATTAGGTCTTCCCTTCGACTCTGCTGACTGAGGATATTCCCAGTCAGCAGAGTCGAAGCCGTGCTGAAGGATGTCGTCCAGTGCCATGAAATTCATGGTTTTCAGAGAACAGGAGATACGTTATCTGCCCTCGCGGATGAGTGGGCTCTGCGACACTTGACTCCCGTAATTTTTCGCGGGAGTCTCCGCGCGAGCACCCATAGCCGACCGGCAAGCGGTGCAGAGTCGCGGCGACATTCGGAACGGCAGCTGTTCGCTTCCGGCAGCCGCCGATGCCGGCTCCGCTGTCAGTCTCGAGACGGAAGCCTCGATGTGGCCCTAACGCCGTCCGCGCCCGTCCACTCGTCCGCCGCGCGGCGGACGAGCCGTCCGCCGCTGCTTCGCAGCCGCCGTCCAAGCGGACGGAGCCGTCCACACCGGCGGACGGGCGCGGCGGGCCGTTGGTAGGGCGCTCGGGGCCAGCACGCACGGCCGAGGCAAGTCGTGCCTATCGCTTCCTCGCTCGAGGAGGCTCAGGAGCAAGCTGGGATCGAGGCGCGGCCTCGCCAGCCAAGCGTGGCGGCGGGCTCGCTGGACAAATCCGCGAAGAGACTCCCAGCGTGCTGGTCAACATGCGTGCACCGCAGGCGTAGCTCGCCACTCGGCCCAGCTGACCAACCCGCAGAGCGGGAGTAGCAGGGGCCGGTGGCGCAGCCTCAGCGCGAGCGAGCCGTCAGGCGAGTTCGAACCAGGTGTGCAAGCGACCGGCAGTGTCGGTGTCGTAGCCGAAGCGGGCGGCAAGGGATTCGATGAGGACGATGCCGTGGCCGTGGTCGCGGGGTTCGGAGCCTTGGTGGCGGGTCGGGATGGTCGCGGCGCCCGCATCGATGACCTCGCAGCGTAGGGAGTTCCCGCAGTCATACAGCGTGAGAGTGAACGAACCGCCATGACGGGAGTCGGAGTGCCTGACGCTGTTGGTGCAGGCCTCGGAGATCAGCAGTTGTGCCGTGGCGGTGCGGTCGCTGCCGTCCAGTACCGCGGCGGCGAACCGGCGGGCCTCACCGACGCTCTTGGGGGTGGCCGGGAGGGTTACGCGACCGAGAATGATCCACGTTGTCATGAGCACATCGCCTTCGCGATGGCCGGGACGGCGCGAGGGTCAGTGACCAGCGCCCAGTCGCGCGACCACACCCAGGCCCACGTCCCTGCCTGAGGGGCTGGGACGCAGGCGATAAAACGGACCTTGTTGGTCCGACGGCTCGTGACGCGAAGGACGGCTCTCTCGCCGGCGCCAAGGACCTCGGGGTGTACGTGGTGATGCGGCAACTGGCCAGCCAGCCACGCCAGAAGATGACAGCGCTGCCTTGGATGCAGTTCTTGTTCTGCTTTGTCCGACATAATCGAATTCCCGTCCGCTGCTCTGACCTGCAGTTTCCGGGACAAGCGTGCTCCGCGAGAGTTACCGTGTCGCCATTCCTAGGATCACCTGGAAATTCGTCCGATGGACGGAGACACGATGCACATCAACGAGTCCCCCGACCCGCGATCGTCGATGTGGGCGTGGATGGCCCACCACCTGCGCTTCCAGCGCATGCAGCACGGCATGTCAGGACACGCCCTTGCCGAGCTCCTCAACTGTGCGCGTTCCTCGATTTCCAGACTGGAGAACTGCGAAGCGAAGCTGACCGACGCTCAGGCGGTCGTCCTCGACGAGCGGTGGAACACCGGCGGGACGTTCACGATCATGCTCTGGTACGCGCGGCTCGGACACGACCCCAACTGGTTCAAAAACTTCACGGAGTCTGAGGGACGCGCGTCCGTGCTGCGGATCTACAGCGGCCAGCTGATTCCTGCCCTGCTGCAGACGCCTGCCTACGCACGCGCCCTCCTGGTTGAGGGGCGCGAGCCAGGGGTAGACGCGATGGTGGAAGCGCGGATGGCACGGCAGCAGATCCTGACCAAGGAAAGCCCGGCCGATCTGTGGGTTCTCCTGGCGGAGACAGCCATGGCCTGCCTGGTGGGTGGCAGGACGGTCATGCGGGAGCAGCTCGCCAAGCTGCTTGAGGTGTCTGAGCTGCCGAACGTGATGCTGCGGATCGTCCCGAACACGGCGGGCGCAAATGCCGGGCTCGACGGGCCGTTCAAGGTCATCAAGGTCAGGGAGGGACAGGTCGGCTACGTCGAGGCCCCCACCGGCGGAAGGCTCGTCCCAGAGGCCGCCGAGGTCGACGGACTGCTCGACAGGTTCGACCGCATAGGGGCGGTCGCCCTCCCCGTAGACTCCAGTCGGAGCCTGATCAAGCATCTGATGGAGGCCTTGACGTGACTTCCCCCCAGTGGCGCAAAAGTAGCCGATCCAGCGATGGGACGAGCGGCCAGTGCGTGGAGGTCGCCCAGCTCGACGACGCCATCGGCCTACGAGACAGCAAGGCCCCGAGCAGCGGGCACCTCTCGCTTTCCATCGGCAGCTTTGCCGGCCTTGTCGCCAGGGCGAAGAGGAACGAGCTCGGCTTCAACGCTCAGCGGTAGGCAAGAGCGACCTTGAAATGCAGGAGGGCCAGACGTCCGGCCCTCCTGCATTGGTTCGCTCGCGTAACAAGAGCGTGCGTAGCTTCCTCTCCTTGGTGGCATGCGAGAGCGCGACCAACGCCGAGTGCGCGGCTGTGCGCGACTCCAGGGATCTGGACGGGCTCAAGCTCGTCCTTGAAGGCCAGGGATGCCGCTCTCGGCCGGAGGTACTCCAGCACACGAGGCCAGCCCACAGCCCTCAACCGCTTGGCTCACGACACCCCTGGCACAGGGCACGCTGCGGACGGCGTTGTCATCGAGCGGTCCCATGTGGTCGGCTGTTCGGGTGAGCATCGACCAGTTCTTCGGCTACGGGCCTGAGGCTCCGTTCGCCACCAACGAGGTGTTCACCAACAGGGAGGAGCAGATCGATCGGTGTCATCGCTGGCTGATCGAACACTCCGCACGTGAATGGCCCGTCCCGGCGCTCATGGACTTCCAGCGGCCTGCGGTCAACATCCTCGCGGTGGCCGGAGAGGGCGGCATCGGCAAATCCACTCTGACGCGGCACGTCGCTGACCTCGCGGTTCGGGGAGAGTTGGACGGGCTTCCCAAGAATCGGGCGTGCGCCGTGCTGGACTTCGCAGACCCCGACAGCTCCAGCTTCGAGTCGTTGCTACTGCGCGTCCGGGCTGGGCTGGGAGGTCTGGCGCGTTCCTGGCCGGCTTTCGACGTCGCGCTGGCCCTCTACTGGGAGCGCAAGCATCCGGGTGAGTCGCTGGCCGCCTTTCTCGGCAAGGGATCGGTGGACGGACGGCGAGCAGCGGATCAGGTGAGCGGGACCGTCGACCAGTTCCTCGGCGGGTTCGGCGCGATCAGCGTCACCTACCAGGTCTTGGACAAGCTCGGACGCACCGTCGCGCATAAGGCCAAGCTGAAGTCTCTGCGCAATGAGTTGCCCGCGCTCGACCCCATCCTCGATGAGCCCGACCCCGACCGGATGCTCGGTTACATGCCCGTCCTGCTGTCGGCCGACCTGGAACGCGCCCGAGCCAAGAGGCCCGTACTCGCGGTGTGTGTACTCGACACACTGGAGATCGTCCAAGGGCTGCCGTCCGAGCGCGGCGGCCTGGAGGACCTGGTGTCGCGGTTGGTCTACCTGATGCCGAACGTGGCGTTCCTGGCGGCCAGCCGCTTGCCGCTGGGCTGGCACGACCCGGTCCGTGCCCTTGGGCTGACCTACGGCGGCGCGCATCGCTGGCCTGATCTCGCCGGACCGGTCCAGCTCAGGCTGGACGGCTTCGACCCGGTGTCCGCGAACGAGTACCTGACGACGCGGCTGACCGTGGACGACCGCCCCGCCATTGACGAGGCGGTGCGGAACCGGATGATCTCCGGATCCGGCGGGTCACCGTTGTATCTGGACCTGTCGGCGAGCCTGTATGGGCAGTACCTCGCGCGCGGCCAGGCGCCGCCCCCGGAGGTGTTCGGACTCGGGTTCCCCGAGCCGGTGCTGCGGACGATGAGGGACCTGTCGGAGACCGATCGTGACCTCCTGCGTGCCGCCGCGCTGCTCGAAGCGTTCGATGCCGACCTGCTGCAAGCGATGCTCCCGGGCATCCGCCGCCGGCGGATCGAGGCCTTCACCTCCCGCCCGTTCGTCCGGCGCGAGGAGTCGGTGTGGCCCGCCTACCGGCTGCACGACAACCTGCGACGCAGTGTCCTGGACTGTGACGCCCACACACCCGATGGATGGACCCTCAGTGAACGTCGCGAACACCTGCAGCGCGCCATCAACCACCTCGCGAAGGTCGCGTTGTCGATCTGGGACGAGGAAGAGTCGTCCTCGCTGGCTGAGCGGAGCCGCCGGACTGTCGCCGCGTTCTTACTGCTGTTGCGTGCCGCGATCGAGCACGGCGTACTGCCGCCGGTGCTGGCCGACCTCGCCTACAGCCTGAGCGTCGCCGGCCACTGGCAGGTCCTGGCGTCCCTCCCCGCACCGGACGCAGCACCCGAGCTAACGCGGCTGTCCGCCGTCGCCCGGCTGACCACCCGCGGCGACCTCAACGCCGAGGACCGCTACCAGGCGATGCAGAGGCTCGTCAGCAGGCACGCAACCCCCGAGTCCACCGACCCATTCGCCGACTACTACCGCTGGGAGCTGGGCACCCGCGCACACGTCGCGGGACACTTGGACGAAGCGATCGGTCACCTGTCGGCGATCACACCCGACGGCTCGCTGATCGGCGCGAGCGCTCTGTTCGGCTTGGCCGACAACGCCCTTCGCCGCGGTGACTACCGGCAGGTCGCCGAGCTGATGAACAAGGCCACCGACGAAGGCCTCGACCGCATCCGTGTCGCCGACATGCTCGGCCACACCTACATCCACAACGCCCGTTTCGCCGACGCCGTCCGCCTCTTCGAGACCACGCTGGAAGCCGCCCAGGCCGCGGGAACGCCGTTGTGGGAAGCCCGCGCCCTGCGCCACCTGGCCCTCGCACTGATGTGGTATGACCCCGACCGCACCCTCGCTCTCGTCCCCCGAGCCCGCGACCTCAACTCCGCCGTCGGGGAACTGATCGGTGTGGCCCAATGCGACCTGGCCGCCTCCATGGCTCACGCCCTACGCGGCGAGCATGCGCAGGCCGCAGACCTCTTGGAAAGCGCAGCCCGCCAGTACGAAGAGCTCGGCGCCACCGGGGAACTCACCCCCGCGGAAGCCATCCGGGTACTGCAGTACGCCGCCGACGGACGCATCGACCAAGCCACGGCCATCGCCATGCGACTCGCCGCGTCCTCCCAAGGCCCGCAACCCGAGTGCCTACCCGTCTGGGTCCACGTGACCAGCTTGTGGACCAGCGTCCCTGCCCCAGGGGATGCGGCCTTGCGATGGCTGGACAGCACCGAAACCGCCCTACAGCGTTGGAAGGAGCCACTAGACCGGCTTTGGCGCCAGCACCGTAGTGTGTGCGCACCGCTCGACGTGGCTGACCGACAGGCGTTCATCCCCACCAACCGGCTACCCGGCGATGTCCTCGATCGCACCGTGCGGTCAGCGTCCGCCTCTCCGGCATTCGATGGGCCACCCATCCAGCAAGCCGACGACGGGATCATCAACGGGGAACGCACCGTCATCAAACTCCAGCGCCGCGCCCACGAGCGCCTGGAGACCGCCCTGCACTTGGAGCGCCTCGGCACCGCGACCGGCATCCCGGCCCCACGACTCCTCGACTACGGCACTGTTCCTGGCGGCGCCTGGTGGGCCGTCCTCGAACGGCTCCCTGGAACACACAGCGACCACCCGACTCCCGGGCAGCAGCGCGCGCTGGGACGCATGCTGCGCTCGTGGCACTCGCACAGCCCGGCCGCCGGCCTGCGGCTGGACGACCCTGGCGCGCTCGGCGTCCTGCTCGGCTGGGCACGCCGTGCCGCCCCTCGCGCCTACCCTGCTCTCGCCCAACGCTTCAGTGACGCCTGCGAAGCCGTGCAAATGACGCCGATCCACGGGGATGTTGCCGTCGGCCATAACGCGCTGTTCGACGGCGACACCCTCACCGGCGTCCTGGACCCCGGCGCCGTCGAACAGGGCCCGCCGATGCTCGACCTGGCCTGGGCGCTTGCCGTGGACCTTCCACACGGCGGGTCGACCGAGCCACTCCTGGAAGGCTACGGCGAAGTCGATCAGGCGGCCCTGGACGCACTGCTGCCGCTCATGCTCTTGCGACGCTTCATCGACACCGTCGCGCTGGGACTATCCGACACAGACGGCCAGTGGATAGCCCGTCATCTGCGCGACAACCATCCGGACCTACTGGCGCTAGTGGAAGACGAGCTGAGCTTCTAAACCGCCAGGCCCAGCCGCACCGCCCATCGATACGGGATGTAGTTGTCCAGCACGTTGGCCGGCACCGACAACCGCTCACGGAGCTCAGGCTCGTCGTCGCGCGCATAGAAGCGGTTCAGCCCGTCGAACAGCGCCAACTCATACCCCGCCGCCAGCACGCCGGGCTCCCACTCATGATGGCTGGGATGCGAGCTCAAGGGCACCGTCGCCTCGATCACGATCGCCCGCGGCCGCCACGCCGCCAGATCCGCCGATGCCAATACGGACGCCTCAGCCCCCTCGACATCCACCTTCAACAGATCGAACCCTGGCTGCGCGTAATCCGACAGCACCGTCTCCAACCGCGTCACCTCGACGCGCAACTCCTCACAACGCCATCCATCGGCAAGGTGCAGCGCCAGCACATCCCGCTCCAGAGTGCTGAGGCCACCGCCACCGGTCTTCCCCGGCCCCGGAACGATCCGGAAGAAACTCGCCAGACCAGGCTGCTCCCCGATCGCCACGTCCAGCGTCACATCACCCGGCCGGGCAGCCCGCAAGCTCTCGAAGCGCTCGGGCAGCGGCTCAATGTTGACTCCGCGCCATCCGAGCCGGTCCACCAAGTTCTTGGTGAGCGACCCCTGGACCGGGTTCCCAGCCCCAACATCCACGAAGAACCCGCCATGCCGGTCACCGAAGGCCCGCATCAGCACAACGTCCTCGGCGTTCCCGCCATACGCGACCACATCGCACCCAGCGGGCAGGTTCGACCCCATACCGCCAACCGTAACCGCGTCGAGCTCGTCTGCCTCACGCCACCGGATCGCTGATGTGCGGGGCCCGTTCTTCACGGGGCCCCTCTGCAGCACCAGCCGAGACTCGGGAACTCGACTGCAGGGAGCCCCGCGGTGATCGCAAGACTGATGAGCCGGAACACCTCATTCCGCCTGACATGGCACCGCCAGATTAGGCGCGAGGGCGGTCCCGGCTGCCTCCTAGCGGCCACGCCCGCTCACCGTGAGTGCGCAGGTCGGCGGCGATGTCGGCCAGGGAATTCAGCGCCTTCCGGGCGTGGGTGAGCCAGCCACCGATCTGATAGCCGACGGGCCCGGACCCGTAGTCATGGATGAGGGCGGTATGGGAGTCGAACAGCAGGAAGTCAAAGTAACTATGGACGGGAGACGGTGGCAGGAAGAACTCGATGCGCTCTCCCAGCCGGCTCCGCACCTCATAATTGATCATTTCGTAGCGCAGGTAGTCGCTGAGGGGATAGGAGAGCAGCCGCACCCGAGTGAACTCCAGGTTCCGCGCCCTCACCTCGTCACGAAGAGGCTGGTCCTCCATCGCCTCTACCTCCAGCAGACGGCGCGCGCGCGTGCTGTCACCCGCCTGGAATGCCTCCTGCGATCGGACACCGTCGGCCTCGCGGTATGACTGCCAGCATTCCAACTTGAGGAAGCGGCGCTCGGTACGTGCCCAAGCTTCCCCGAACGCCCCCAGGAAGCCCTCCAGGGTGAGCCGTTCGCCGCCGTCCAGCGCCCATGCAGGCGGTTGATGCATTATCCGACCCAGTCCCGGATCGCTTGAGCGGTCTCGGCAGTGACGTCGGAGTCGTCCAGGTCAGCAGGGTCGAGCCATCGGTAGGCGGTGTGCTCGCTGCTCAGGACGATGGGCCGACCTTGGTGAGGCACGCCGAACGTGTATTGACGGGCTCTGCGGCCAGATCCGGAGATGTAGTCGAAATGAGTGACAAAGCCGGGATCGAGGGGGAGTTCGTCGGCCCAGTCGATTTCTTCGGCGAGTTCGCGCTCCAGCGCAGTGAGCAGGTTCTCGCCAGGCTCGACACCACCTGATGGGAGTTCTTCGATGCCGGCCATGAAGGTGTCCTTGGCAGAGCGGCGCAGGATGAGCACCTGGCCCTCGGTGTGGACGATGGCGCCGATCACGAGTTTGGCGATGCCGTCACGGTTGGCGTCGACATACAGCTGCTGGATGTCGAGCCCCGATGTGGTGGTCACGTTGGCAGGGTAGTCCGGCAGAGGAGGGGAGCAAGGATTCTTCGTAGAGGTGTTGACCGCAGTATCGATGCCTGCACGAGCGCGGGCGGGGCGCTACTGCGGTCCGGTCAGCTCCGCATACGGCGGCAGCGCCCCGCTCCACGGCTGTTGCCAAGCACGCGTCGTCGCATCGCCCCAGCCGCAGGAAAGTTGGCGGGGCCGGAACTGGAAGCGGGCCTCTTGAGCGGCCGTCGAGAAGCCTCGGATGCGCCCGCTCCTCGATCGCCGCAGGGGTGATCGTCGCGTATGCAAGCACGTTGCCGCGCAGATGATGGAGTGGGCCTCCGAATCGGCCATCTGGGTAGCCATCCTCCGACCCACGGCATCGTGAAGATCGCAGCTCACATAGAGCAATCTCCGACCCCAAACCACAAGGGCGCCCTCATGCCACAAGCACACCGCACGTAGCCCCCAAAACAGCAGCATTAGGACAGGGTCAGTGAACTAACTCTAACGATAGTAGGAACTCAACGCGGATATTCGCATCGTTACCTCATGGCTCATTACTGCGGGGTGGAGACACAGAAGGGCAGCGGTTGCCGACGCCGAGTAAAGGCCGCGACCTGCAGCGATCACGTGAACGGGCCCGTACCACGAAAAAATGTGGGAGGAAGCTGGCCGTCCGGCGGGTCACCCAATCACCTCTTTGAGACACTGCCCCACCAGCCGGTGCCTGCAGAAAAATCGCCAACCGAGATGACTCCTCTCACCCTTTCGGATGCCATCGTCATCGTTCAGAAGATTCCTGTCGACTGGCGAGGAAGGATCGCAGAACAATCGGTACGGCAGATCGGCGGAAAACTATGGGCCGAACTCCTGCAACATCGAAGTATCGGTCTCTGCCACCCTCTCGCCCAGACAGCCCGCGAACTTCTCGCCATCAAAGCCGAGATCAGCCAGCTTCCTGGCGAGGCAGCTGCAGCCGCCGCTCGTAGCGCTGGCGCACCCCTCGTTGTCCAGAAGATAGCCAAGCGCCTTGCTTCTGACCTGGGAATCACGACTACGATCGAGCAAAAGCTCGCCGCGACCGCCCATTCTGTTCGGATTCTCGGCGTCTTCGTCTGCGAGATCGCGGGCGTCGTTCCCAGCTGCGAATGTCTCAAGGATCTCGTAGCAGAGAGAGTTTCCCGAGAGGAGTTCGAGAAAAAGTTGTGGTATCTCGTTGAGCCCAGCATGTCGGTTTAACTACCGGTTTACCCCGAACGGATTCAGCGCGGCACCGATGGTACACCCAGGTAGCCAAGCCTCCGGAACGCCGCAAGCCCAAGGCGTCGTTCATGGATGGGGCGAAGCAGGTTCCCTGGCCAGCACGCTCAAGCAGGAACGGACGACCATGTCAGTTGGCGTGACAACTAGCATGGTCGTGAGCAAGAGCGGAGTCCAAGCCAGGTTTTAATGTAAGGGGTATATTCCCTTTGACGTCGGCTGCCCGGCGGCGAAATCTCGTCTTACCAGGTCGGAGACCACGCTTGAGCTGCCGACCAGGTGGTGACCGGTGCGACGCATCGGCACGGGCCCCCAGTTCACATCAACTGCCCCAACAACTCCGGGGAGAGAGCTCCTCCCCGAGTGCTCCAGTGTTTCGATTATCTAGAGGTCTGCGCCACCGTAGGAGAGCCAGGAGGCACGGGCGCGGCGTAGGTCGCGCATGGTGGACTGCAGCCGAAGCCAGCTGCGGCGATGGCTGGTGCACGATTCTCCCGGGCGTTACACGTCGGTCCCCCTGGATCCCCATTTCCCTACGCGGGCAGCGCAGGGAACACGGCCACCGAGCCGTCCTTGTCGCGGGCGATCTCGATCGCCACGTCCGTCGCGCGGCTGTCGAATGTGACGCCGTCGCCCAGCTTGCGAATCCTGTGCGCCGTGCGCATCAGGCGCTCGACCTCACTGGTCGTGAAGACGGGCCGCAAACTGGACGGGCGTGCCAGTTCCAACGCTGACAGGCGTAGGAGGACGCTGGCGATGCCCGACTCCAGGTTGTCGAGGCGCTGCTGGTGATCCTTGAGTTGGCGGATGAAGTTTTCGAACGGGTTGCCGGGGTCGCTCTGGGCATGCTCGACGGCCTGGAGGACGATGACCCGCCGCTCCAGCGCGATCGCCAGGGCGGCAAGCTCGAGATGGGCGCGGAACATCCCGCCACGGTCGTCCGCGAGGCCGGGGAACGACTTGGTCAGCGTGCCGATCTCGACGGGCGCGCCGTCGGGCAACGCGTCGAGCGCGCTCCGCCACTTGGCGAGGCGCCGCTCGGCGGCGACCAACGCCGTGCTGATCGCGTACGACGCGGAGTCCAATCCCAGCGAGACACCGAGCTTGCCTTGGTCAAGCAGGATAGCGGTGGCTTTGTCAATAGCGTCGCGGCAGCCGTCGAGCTGGTTGCGCTCGTCCTCGAGCTTGTCTTCGTGTAGTTGCTCCAGCAGTTCTGTGATGTGCTCGATGGCCTGCTGGCGTTTGTAGTCCGCGTGCGCGCTCACCCCCACCGCTACGGCCATGAGTACGAGCGGCGCGGCCACGGTAAGCGCCGCGCTGCCCCCGACCACGACGCCAGCCGTGGTGCCGGCTCCACCGGCTGCGCCCGCTGCTGCCGCTTTACCTACTGGGACGAACGTCGCGCTGCCGACGATGCCCGTTGAGTTCACGAGTGGACCATGGATTCCGCCGGCCACCGTCTTCGATGCCATCGGGCGAACGATGCCCTGCCCGAACTCGGCGGCGCACTTCGCCGGGACCACCAGGCGATACAGGCCCTCGCCGGAGGCGGTTGCCGCGGAGGAACGCTGCGCTGATTGTGTGATGAGCTGCGACAGGTGCTGCGCCAAGGGACTCGCTGCATCCAACGGCAGGCCCGGGCCGCGGTCGAGCTTCTCGGGCAGCGGATGCACCTCGAGTGTGGCGATTGGCGCGTCGGCCAGGACAGCCAGCGCGCTGCGCAGTTCAACCAGGCGCTCAGCCGTCATCGGCTCGTCCCCGGTCAGAGTCGGGACCCCGACGTCAGCAGTCGCCAGCGTCCACACCGGAACTATTGCCGTGCGGTCATCAGTCATCGTCTCCCCTTGTTCTCCACCGAGAGCCTAATGCCTGCTCCGCCCGCTTTCAGGCGAGCAGCCTATCCGGGGGATGCCTGGCACAAACAGGCCAGGCGGCACCCCTGGGGCGCTGAACAACCTTGGACCTCCAGGCCGTTCGTTGGCCTTGCTGCAATCAGCAGGGCGTCCGCTACTCCAGGAGGTTCATGGGCCATGCCCACACCACAAAACCAAGCCCCTGACAAAAGCGAGGAGTGACTGCATCTGGTCTGGCTTTGGTCGTTGTTATCAGCGAATGGTGGCATACCCACTCGTCCACAGATTCTCTTCTCACCATTTCAGAGCAGATGGAAAAATGTTCCTTCTCGTTAACGAGGTTGAGGTATTACCTTCCTCTCCTGGCATCGCCCACCCACGAGCGGCAGGCTCGGCTTCACACCGACATGGCCCGAGCCTTTACCAACCGTGGCTGTCTCGACTCCGCGATCGGCCAACTCCTGGACGTCCACCAGCGTGGCGCCTGCTTCGGTTCTACTGGTTCGTAGAACGGCCTCGGGTTCTGGCGAGGGCTTCGAGGGCTGTTTCGTCGGCGTCGGGGAGGGTGTGTAGGTAGCGCTCTGTGGTGGCGATGGAGGCGTGGCCTAGGCGTTCTTTGACTATCTGTAGGTCGGCGCCGCCGTTGAGGAGCCAGGAGGCGTGGGCGTGGCGTAGGTCGCGCATGGTCGGCCTGAAGTCGAGGCCGGCGGCGGCGATGGCTGGGTTCCAGATGTTGCGGCGGAACCAGTCGTTGGGGATGTGGCCGTCCGTCATACGCGTGCGGAGGGGGCGCGGGTTGTCTTTGCCGTTGGCGCGGCGGGCGGCTCGGTAGAGGGAGAAGGCGCCTCGGCAGTAGTCGCAGCGGCAGCGGCCGGCGGTGTAGCCGCTGAGCGTGCCATGGTTGTAGGTGCGGCCCTTCTCGTTGGGTTCGGTTCGGCCGAGGGTCTCCGGGTCTGGGATCTCGGTGATGCGGGCTCGGGGCTTGTCCTGGGGCGGCATGTGGAAGAAGAGGTCGTCTCGGGTGAGGCGCGCCGCTCTGATGTGCTCTTCGAGCTTCTCGGTCATCTGAGCGCTGAGCTTGAAGCGGCGGTACTCCTTGTCCTTCGGGTAGTCCTTGACGAGGAAGTGGCCGCCTTCTGGGTGGAACTTCGGGTTGAGCTCCACGACCGTGCGGCTGACCGTGAGGATGCGCGTCTTGAGGTTGAGGTCCTTGGGACGCAGCTCGCTGAGCTCGCCCCAGCGGAGGCCGCTCTCGATCTCGGTCTCGGCCAGGAGGCGGAAGGTGCCTTCGGGGAGGGCGTTGTAGACGTCGTCGAACTGCTCGGGGGTGACGATCTGGAGAGGCTTGCGCGCGATGGGCGGCGACTTCACCCCACGGCAGGGGTGTAGGTAGGTGACCTGGTCGTCCAGTGCCGTGGTGAAGATGGCACTGGGGATGATCTTGTTGCACTGGATGGTCACGGGCTTCATGCCCTGGTTCTTGAGCTTGGCGATCCAGGCTCGGACGTGCTCGGGGAGGATGTCGACCATCCGCATACCGCCGAACTCCGGCATGAGGTGCTTGTAGATGGCGTAGGTGTAGCCCTCCCGGGTGCTCGCTTCCATCTCATGGTTCGGGAGCCAGGTGTTCTCGACGTAGTCTCTGAATCGCTGCCTTCCGCGGGCAGGTTCTCCGGTTCTCCCTTCCGAGACTTTCACTTCGGCGCGCTGCCATGCTTTGTCCGCTTCTTTCTTGCTCGCAAAGGTTCCAGCAGACCTTCGCTGGCCGCGAATGTCGTCGTAGTAGGCCGTGTAACGTGGCTTGCCGTCCTTACCCACTCTCTTGCGTGTCTGCCCCATGGACTTCCCGCCTCCCAGGCTTGATCATCTGACCCTCGTTTGACCCCGGACTGCGAGTGATGGCGTGACCCTGAAGATCACGCACTGGCAGCCGAACAGGCCATCTACCTGGGATTTTATCGAGATCCAGCGTTTTCTGCGAGCCGCAGAAAACGTACAATATGCCCTTCGGGATGAAGAGGTCGTGGGTTCAAATCCGGCCGCCCGGGACGCGAAATGCCAGATCAGAGATCGGTTCTCCAACAAGGAGCCGACCTCGAAATCTTTTTGCCGTCTTTCATCCACGGACGTTGATTCCACTTCGTCTGGCGTGGCGGCCCGATGCGGTGGTCACGAGGGTGGCGTGGTGTGGCCAGGCGATGAGACGAGGGCGCGCAGGTCCTGGTCGATGCTGTTTCTTTGAGAAAGTCGAAGGCGCGGAACGGCACGCTGTCAGGCCATTGTGACGGCCAAGAGCACCTGGATCACTCCTGCGGCTGTTCCGATTAGCGTCAGGGCGGTCATGAGCGTTTGCTTCCGCTCGATGGTCGGCTGTCCGGGCGCAGGTTCGCTGTAGTGGGGAGCCGACTCGGCACCGGGGCGAGGTGCTGGCGCGGTCACCTGCCGGGGGCTGCGGCGAAATCCCAGAATTCTGAGGAGAGCATCGGTCTTGTAGACCGCATGGGAGGGCTGGTGCGTACAAGCCATTAGCCGCCCGCTCGCGGGATTCCTGCAGGGAAAGCCTCTGCTCGTCTCGACGCCGCAGAGTGTGGGCACGGCACACAACCCATGTCAGTAGCGGCAGGATCCACAACTCTGGACGGCCGGACTTCCAAGCCGATATCGCGAGTACGATGACCGCGCCCCACCAAATCAAGATCGCGTTACGTCGCTTTTCGGCTTTGGTCAGGCGTCGCGCCATTGCTCTCCCCGTCTCGCCTTGTCGTTGCTCGACGGGGGTAGCGTAAGACTAAGCACTTCATCCGTGTATGCATTTTGGCAACTCGAGATTATCCAGTTATTCACCTCTCAACGATCTCCTAATTCCGTTTCGCTCTGGCGGTGGAATCGCCTCGTAGGCGAATCCTTCGAAAGCTGCGGACTGTCAGAAGATGCGATCTATCGCCTCAAGGAGGACGGAATCCGCCCCGACTGAGGGGGCTGACCCGCCCCCGGGATGAGCGCCTGCCCAGCACCGGCGAGACGAACTCATCGACGACTGCTCCTCCTCGGTCACCGCTTTCGCCCCGACCCCTGCCCGACGGGCGGGCAGGGGTCGGGGTGCTGACGCCGCGTCCAATGTTGGGTCTTGCAGGGGCCCGATCGTTACTCTACAAAACGTAGTACTACGCCGTGTCGTGGATAGGGGCCGGGATGCGGATTCTCATTGTGGGGGCAGGGATCAGTGGGCTCGCGGCCGCGCGGGGTCTTCTGTCCGCCGGGCACCGGGTCACGGTGCTGGAGCGGGCGGACGGTCTCCGGGACGCGGGCGGCGCGATCATGGTGTGGCCCAACGGCACGACCGTGCTGCGCGACCTCGGCGTGGACGTCGCCGGGCTCGGCACGCGGCTGTCCGGTTTCGCGATGCTCAGCGCACGCGGACGGCAGGTCATGACCATGCCCGGGGAGAAGCTGGAAGCCCGGCTCGGCGCCCCCTGTCTGTGCGTCCCGAGGGGCGACCTGCTGACCCGGCTTCACCAGGGGCTTTCCTCGGGGACGGTGCAGTTCGGGGAACGCTTCGCGCGGTACCGGCAGCAGGGCCGAACCGTGCGGAACGAGACCGAATCCGGGGCCGTCCATACCGCGGATCTCCTGATCGGCGCGGACGGCATGTGGTCCCGCGTCCGTACGGCGCTGTTCGGCGCCGGTGGCCCGAAGCCGACCGGTACGGCAACCTGGCAAGGGCTCACCCGCTCCACGCTGGATCTCGGCGGACGCTCACTTCTGCTCGCGGGCCGGGAGGGCAAGGCGGGCCTCGGGCCGGCGGGCAATGGCCGCGTGTGGTGGTTCTTCGACGTCCCGTGGACGCCCGGAGACCCCGCCGGAAGCCCCCTCGACCGACTTCGCCGGCGCTTCGGCGGCTGGACCTGGCCGGTCCCCGACCTGCTGAGCGAACTCACCGACGACGACGTGCAGATCTTCCCGAACCACCGGCACGCCATCCCACGCCACTGGGGCAAGGGACGCGGCGTACTGATCGGAGACGCCATACACGGGATGCCCCCATTCATGGCCCAGGGGGCCAATCAGGCGCTGGAGGACGTGTCCCTCCTCCTGAGCCTGCTGGCCCAGGGAGAGGGACGGCTCACGCATTACGGCCCGCAGCGTCACCACCGCGCCCGCCTCGCCTCATCGATCGCGGCCTCCGGCCGATTCGCCGACGGCCCGCTGAGCATGCTGCAATCCGAACCCGTCCTCCGCGGCATGTCAGCGGCACCCGACGCGCAGACGACGAAGGCCCTGACGACCTTCCTGCGAGCCACCAGCAACCGCCTCCGAGCAGCATGACCACTGCTGGCTGACGCCGAGCGTGGCGGATCTCAACCGCTCGGAGCCTTTGGTCCCGGAGAGCCGTTCGGTGACGGCCGACCGGTCAACTCTCATACCCGAGACGGCGCAGGCGGTCGGCCATCATGCGCGCGTCCCGTTGGTGGTCGCTGACCGAGGTGAGCTTCGGGCCGCTGTTCCGCATGTCCCAGTAGACGGCGATGACACTGCCCTGGCGGACCACGACGGCGTTCTCCGTCGACGTGACCGGCGGGCTGGCCTGGTGCCGGACGACCGTCGCGCGGGTGGCCTCGTCGCCGATCGCCAGGCGTGCGAAGGACGCGCCCTGCCCGTGGCACGTCTGCTCGTACTGGATGATGGCGGCCATCTTGCGCGCGGCGGCGCCCGGATCCGAGAAGGCGATCAGCTGTTCGCCGCGGCTGGAGGAGGTGGCCTCGTCGCCGGGCTGCGGATTGCCGTTGTAGCTGACGTCCAGGACCTTGACCACGCCGTCCATGCCGGGAGCGCCCGTGTCCAACTGGCCGCGGCAGCCGGGGACGGGGATCGGGGCGGTGTCGTCGGCGGGCGCTATGGTCCATCGGTCGCGCAGATTCCTGTAGTCGCCCTTGTCGGGATGCCGCTGCGCGGTCGTGCCGTAGATGAGGTCGCCGAGGCGCAGCGTGCGGGGATGGGCCTTCGCGGACGCGGTCGTGGAAGGCGGGGTGAGCGTCCTCTGGTCGCCGCCCGCGCCGTCGATCGCGAACACGGGAACCGCGATCGCGGCGGCCGCCGCGATCGCCGCGGCCGCCAGCCGGTTCCTGCTGCGCCGTCGGGCGCGGCGCACGATCTCGCGCGGCTCGGGTCCGGTGACGTGTGCGGTGACCTCCCGGCGCAGCCGGTCGAAGGCGTTGTCGACGTCAGGCATGCGGGATCTCCTCCTTGTCGTCCAGAAGCTCGGCGAGGCGCTGCCGCCCGCGTGAGAGGCGCGCCTTGATCGTGCCTTCCGCCACACCCTCGGACCGCGCTATCTCGGCCACCGGATGGCCGGCCATGTGATGAAGCACGAGCGCGCGCCGCTGCTCCGCCGGGATCCGCCGCAGCGCCGCGACCAGGGCGACCGACGCCTCGCTCGGCGGCGGCCCGTCGGGCGGAGGAGTGTGGCGGCGCAGCATCGCGACGGAATCGCGTGCCCTGCGCCACCGGCTCACCGCCAGGCGGTAGCCGACCCTCGCGACCCAGGCGCGCGGCTGGTCGTAGGACTGCAGCCGGCCCCACCGGGACCAGGCGCGGGTGAACGCCTCCTGCACGACGTCCTGTGCCTCGGCCATGCCGCCGGTGAAGGCGTACAGCTCGGCGACGAGCCCGGGATAGGTCGCGCGGTAGAACTCGGCGAAGGCCGTTTCGTCCGCCACGTGCTCCCCTCTCAGCCATCTTCGTTTTGAGATACACGCGGCCGGCCCCCGGCTGGTTGCAGGCAAGAACCGGGTAATCGTGCGGCACCGCCTCGGACGCGGCTCAGGCGGTCCCCTCGGCGCGCCGGGCGGTGAAGCCGGTCGCCTCGGCGTTGCTGTTCGGACGACTCGTCGGGACTTGTGGACGATCGGTCGCGCGAGCTGACGGTCCTGTACGCCGCGGCGTGCACGGCGGCGCCGCCGATGCCAGACGGTTGGCCGCTTGGCTGGTGAAGACGGCTGGACGGCGCGTCCGCCGGGACAGAGGATGAGTCGGGCGGGCTGCCTTTGGGCTTGGTCCTCGGCGAAATGGCGGGCTATTTGATGCGATCGAGGAAGGCCAGCACTCGATCGGCGGCCTGCGTTGCGGCGTGGTCGTCGTGCGACGGCAGGCTGCTGTCGGTGAACAGGTGCCTGTCGCCGGGGTAGAGGAACAGTTCGGCATTCGCCGCCGCATCGACGAGCGCCCGGGCCGCCTCCAGGTCGCCCTCCCCCGCGAAGAACGGATCCGCGTCCATGCCGTGGATCTGGACCGGAACGTCGTCGGGCCAGGCGCCGCCGAACTCCGCCACAGGGAGGCATGCTTCCAGGAGCAGCGCGCCCTTCGCGCCGGGGCGGGTCTGGGCCAGCTTCTGCGCCGGCAGGACACCGAGAGAGAACCCGAGGTAGACGAGTTCCGCGGGCAACCGCTCGGCAGCGGCGGTTCCGCGCGCGATGAGCGTGCCGAATCCGGTGGCCTCGGCGTAGCCCATGCCCTCCTCGAGGCTGTCGAACACCTGTCCCTCGAACAGGTCCGGGACGTGGACGGTGTGTCCGGCCCGTCGCAGCTGCTCGGCGAACTCAAGGACGCCGACCGTCAGTCCTTGTCCGTGGTGGAAAACCAGCACCTCAGCCATGTCGCTCCCTCGTGCTTCGGTGCCCGGACGGCGCCGCAGCATGATTATGGCCTGCGTCGACAAGTCGATACGGGGGACGGGTCGCAGGTCGGTTGAGCGGTTGCGGGTTCTGGCGAACGCTCCCAGGGCCGCTCTGTGGGTAGTGCGCGGTTGTGGCGATGGAGGCGTGGCCTAGGCGTTCCTTCACCACTTGGAGGTCGGCGCCGCCGTTCAGGAGCCAGGAGGCGTGGGCGGGGTGTGGGTCGCGCATGGTGGGCTGAAGTTGCGGTCGGCGGCGGCCAGGGCCGAGTGCCAGATCTCTTGCCCCCATCGCTTCCTCGGGAAGTGGCTGAAGCCTCACGGTGGCGCTCTACGGCATCCTCACCCACGACTTCGGTGACGAGCGCGACCCCCCCGCAGCGCCAGGTTCTCGGCCGAGCCTGTGCTGCTCCACCGGTCGGGATGACCCCTTGAAATGGTCGGGAGGTGGTTCACCTCCTACGGCGCCCTCCCCGGTTCAGGTGACCTAGCGAGATGACTCTCCGGGCATCGGGAAGCCTGGCTCGCAATCGAAGTAGCCGTACATTCCCCGGAACTTCAGCTCGGTCAGGGCGGGCAGTTCGTCCACCCACTCGGGCAGGTCATCGAGGGGGTTGTCCAGGAGGTTCAGGTCGGTGAGGGCGGTGAGGGCGCTGAGCCGGTCCGGCAGTGCCGTCAGCCGGTTCGAACTCACCGTCAGGTGGGTGAGACCGGTGAGGTTCCCCAGCCATTCGGGCAACTCGGTGAGGTGGTTGCCTCCAAGGTCGAGGTGGGTCAGTGCACTGAGGCCGGCCACCCATTCGGGGACCGCGGTCAACCGGCAGTCGCTGAGATTCAGGTAGGTGAGGGCGGTGAGATCGCCCAGCCGGTCCGGCAGGACGGTCAGGCGGTTGCAACTCAAGCTCAGGCGTCTGAGGGCGGTGAGGTTCCCCAGCGTCTCCGGCAGTCGGGTCAGTTGGTTCTCGTGGAGGTACAGGTGGGTGAGAGCGGTGAGATCGCCCAGGTTCTCCGGGAGGGCGGTCAACCGATTCCGACCAAGGTGCAATTGGTTGAGGCTGGTGAGGTTGTTCAACGTCTCCGGGAGGGTGCTCAAGCTGTTGCCGGTGAGGTCCAGATGGCGGAGAGCGGTGAGGTATCCGAGCCACTCCGGTAGCGAGGTCAGCCTGTTGGACGCGAGGTTCAGGCGCCTGACGGACGCCAGATCGCCCAATGGCCCCGCGACGGTCTCCAAGCCGAGTCCGGTCAGGTCCAATACGGCCGGATGGCGCTCGGCGGCTTCCTGGACGCGTTGATGCACTCCATGGAAATCCTGAAACGGCACTCCTGCCCCCTCCGTGCGCGGTCGTCGGTTGAGCGGACGTGGCCAGAGAGTCATCCACCCGTTCTATGCCGCCGACCGTAGAACGAGTTTCGCGGCCTTGTCTTCTCTGGCGGTCCGGGCCGTAGGGTGCCGGGCGTGGACTGGGTTGAACGGGTCACGCGCGTCCGGCGGTGGTCGCGGGGTGGAGAGCGGGCGCCGCACAAGCCTCTGCTCTTGCTGTACGCGCTGGGTTGCTTCCAGCGGTGCGGTGATGCCCCGATCTTCTACAGCGAGGTCGAGGAGCATCTTGCCGGTCTGCTGCGGGAGTTCGGTCCGCCTCGGGCCACCAGTCCCGCTTACCCGTTCCATCATCTGACCAGCGACGGCCTGTGGGAGGTGGAGACCGCCGATGGAGGAGCCAGTCCGGGCCCTCGGGTCGGCGCCCTGCGCGCTCAGGCCGCGCGGGGCCGGTTGACCGGTGAGCTGGCGGCCGATCTGCGCCGTGATCCGCGACTGCTGCCGCAGTTGTGCCGCGCCATCCTGGACGTCAATTTCGAGCCCTCCCTCCACGAGGACATCTGCGCGGCCGCCGGGATCGACCTCGAGACGATCGAGGCCGCGGTGCCGCGGCGCCGCGACCGGGCCTTCCGCGAACAGGTCATGGTCGCCTACGAGTACCAGTGCGCGTTCTGCGGCTATGACGGGTGGCTGAACGGGACCGCGGTCGGGTTGGACGCCGCGCATGTCCGGTGGTGGGCGTTCGACGGGCCCGACGACATCAGCAATGGCATCTGCCTGTGCGCGCTGCACCACAAGCTCTTCGACAAAGGCGCTCTCGGCATAGCGGACGACCGGCGGGTGACCGTGTCGGCGCACTTCGTCGGACGCGGGCCGGCCGCGCGCGACCAGGTCCACGCCCTGGTCGGACGTCCCATCACCGCGCCGCAGAACGCCTTCCCCGACGTGGACGAGCAGCACATCGCCTGGCACGCCCGCGAGGTGTTCCGTTCACCCGCCCGGGCGGCATGAGACCGGTTCCGACGCCAGGGAGCTCAGCACGGCTTTGCATTGGTGGCTGCATGTCCGGGTCTAGTGCGGGTAAAGCGGCTCCGACCGGTAAGCAGCTGAAAGGGCGGAGTTCATGGTTATCGTCGCGATCGTAGGGGTCTGTGCGGTTCTGCTGGTTCTGGCGTTCCTGCTGCCGAGGCTCTCCCGGCATCCGCAGCGGGGCACCCAACGCGCGCTGGGCGTGGGATCACGTGCGGGCTCTTCGGCCCCTGGCGGCCTCGGGCGGCTGCTGAGCAAGCCGTTCCGCAGCTCCTCGCGTGCCGTGGGACGCAGCGGCGAGGCCGGACGGCGCGCCCGCAGCCGCTCCCCGTTCTAACCCCGAGCCCGTAGAGCCATGACGTCCTTCGCCGCCCGCCCTGCCCCCAGGCGGGCGGCGACGCTTCGCTGGGAGGGTGCGGTTACTTCGGGGACTGAAGGCGGCCGGGCCAGGTGTTGTAGTGGTGCTTGCCCAGGGTGGCTTCGCCCAGGGGGACGAGGCTGTGCTCCTCCAGGGGAGCGCCGAAGTAGTGGGCGTTCGGGTCGGTGACGACTTCGCGGGGGTCGTTCCACGCGGTCAGGGCCTCGCGGAAGAAGTCGTCCATGCGGTAGCGGTCGGGGCCGGCGATCTCGACGCGGCCGTTCACGGGGGAGCCGGTCGCGACGCGGGCGACCTGTTCGGCGACGTCGTCGCCTGCCATGGGCTGGTAGAAGACCGGGGCCATGCGGACCTTGCCGTCGGCGGTGGCCTCGTCGGCGATGGCCCTGGTGAACTCGAAGAACTGCGTCGCGTGGACGATCGAGTACGGGATCGGCGACTTCTCGATCAGGCTCTCCTGGGCGGTCTTCGCGGTGAAGTAGCCGCGTGCCGGCGGACGCTCCGCGCCCACGATCGACAGGGCGACGTGGTGGCCGACGCCCGCCTTCTCCTCGGCGGCGAGCAGGTTTCCGGTCGAGGTCTCGAAGAAATTCAGGACGGCCTCGTCCTCGAAGGACGGGGAGTTCGACACGTCGACCACGACCGAGGCGCCGGTGAGGACGTCCGCGAGGCCCTCGCCGGTGAGGGTGTTGACGCCGGTGTTCGGCGCGGCGGGGACGGCCTCGTGGCCCTGCGCGGTCAGGTTCGCGATCAGCTTCGACCCGATCAGGCCGGTGCCGCCGATGACGACGATCTTCATGAGGGAGCCCTTCTCGTTGAGCGGCCGCACGGTCAGGCGGCCGGGGCGTGCAGTGCGTGTCCGCTTTTCGCCTTCACCTCTACTGTCACCGGACTAGCCCCGGAGGGAACCAGGGTGTGACCCTGGCCTGGTCACTGGGGGATCCCCGGGAACGGCGGAACGGGGCCCCAGGGGATCGGAACGTCCTCGCACTCCCGTAATGCGGTCCGACCAGGTATTACAGATAGGGACGAACCGATCGGGTGGGTGCCGGTGCTACGAGGTCGACGCGGGGAGTGCGCGGAGCTGGACGCGCTCCTGAACGGGGTCCGCGGTGGTGAGAGCCGGGCCCTGGTGCTCCACGGCGAACCCGGAATCGGGAAGACGGCGCTGCTGGAGTACCTGTCCGAGCGGGCGCCCGGAATGCGGACGGTGCGGGTCACGGGTGTGCCGTCCGAGACGGAGCTGGCCTTCGCGGGCCTGCACCGGCTCTGCGCCCCCCTTTCCGACGGGCTCGCAGCGCTCCCCGCTCCCCAGCAGGAGGCACTGCACGCCGCGCTCGGGCTGAGCTCCGGGCGCGCGCCCGACCGCTTCCTGGTGGGCCTGGCCATCCTGGGTCTTCTCGCCGAGGCCGCCCATAAACGTCCCCTCCTCTGCCTGGTGGACGACGTCCACTGGCTCGACCGGGCGTCGGTGCAGGCGCTGGCGTTCGCGGCCCGGAGGCTGCACACGGAGTCGGTCGGGGTGGTCTTCGCGGCGAGGCAGCCCGAGGACGATCTCGCCGGACTGCCCGAGATGGCGGTCACGGGGCTGCCGCACGAGGACGCGCGGGAACTGGTCCGCTCCTCCATGCCGGGCACGATGGACGAGCAGGTGCTCGACCGGTTCGTGGCCGAGACGCGGGGCAATCCGCTGGCCCTCCTTGAGCTGCCTAAGGAAGCGACCCTGAAGCATCTCGCGGGCGGATACGGGGTACCGGACATCGGGGCGCTCGCAAGCCTCCTCCAGGTCTCCTACCAGCGGCGGCTGGAGGAGCTGCCGGAGCCGACGCGGCGGCTGCTGCTGGTCGCGGCGGCGGAGCCGGGCGGGCGGCCGGTCCTGCTGTGGCGGGCCGCCGACCGGCTCGGGATCGGGCTCGAGGCGGCGTCGCCGGCCGTCGAGGCGCGGCTCGTCGAGATCGACGACCGGGTGCGGTTCCGGCATCCGCTGGTGCGCTCCGCCGTGTACTGGGCGGCGTCGCCGGAGGACCGGCGCGCCACGCATCGCGTATTGGCCGAGGTCACCGATCCGGAGCACGAGCCCGAGCGCCGCGTGTGGCATGCGGCGCAGGGCGCGGAGGCCCCGGACGAGGAGGTCGCGGCGGAGCTGGAGCGTTCCGCCGGCCGGGCGCAGGCGCGCGGTGGGCTGGCCGCGGCGGCGGCGTTCCTCGCGCGGGCGGTGGAGCTGACGCCCGACCACGTCCGGCGGCAGCAGCGCGCGCTGGCCGCCGCGCGGGTGACGCACCAGGCCGGGTCTCCGGAGACGGCGCTCAGGCTCCTGTCGGTCGCGGAGGCCGTCCCCCTCGATCAGGCCCGGCGCGGCCAGGTCGAGCTGCTGCGGGCGCAGATCGCCTTCACGATGGACCGGGGCCGTGAGGCTCCGCGCATGCTGCTCGACGCGGCCCGGCGGCTCGCTCCGCAGGACCCAGCGACGGCGCGCGAGACGTACCTGGAGGCGATCAACGCGGCGCTGTTCGCCGGGCCGCCGCCGGACGGGGCCGCCGGGGAGGTCGAGGCGGCGGCCGCGCGGTCCGCTCCGCCGCCGCCCGAGCCGCCGCGGCCGGCCGATCTCCTGCTGGACGGCTTGGCGCTGCGGATCACCGAGGGCCTCGCCGCCGGGGCGCCGGCCCTGGCGGCCGCGATGCGGATCTTCCGCGGCCCCGGCCTGTCGGAGGAGGACGGGCTGCGCTGGCTCTGGCCGGCGGGGATCATGGCCGCGGCGCTGTGGGATCTGGAGACGTGGGACGTGCTCGCCGCCCGGCACGTCCGGCTCGCCAGGGAGTCCGGGCAGACCACGGCGCTGCCTCTCGCGCTGACCCAGCGGATCGCCGTGGACGTGTTCGCGGGCGACCTGGCCGCCGCCGAGGGACTGGTCGAGGAGGTCACGGCGCTCTCCGAGGCGATCGGGAGCCCCGCGCCGCCGTACGGCGCGCTGCTGGTGTCGGCCTGGCGGGGCCGCGAGGCCGAGGGCGCGGCGCTGCGGCGGGCCGTCGCGGCGGAGGCGGCGCGCCGGGGCGAGGGGAACGGGCTCACGGTCGGCGCGTGGGCCGAGGCCCTGCTGGCCAACGGCCTCGGCCGGTACGAGGAGGCGCTGGCCGCCGTCCCCGAGGCCGGGGAGGACCGTCCGGCGGACGTGGGGAGCGCACCTTGGGCGCTGGTGGAGTACATCGAGGCGGCGGCCGGGAGCGGTGAGCCCGAACGCGCCGCCGCGGCCCTCCGGCGGCTCACCGAGGTGACGGTCCCGGCCGGGACGGACTGGGCGCTGGGCGTCCACGCGCGCTCGCGGGCCCTCCTCAGCACCGGCACGGCGGCGGAGGACCAGCACCGCGAGGCGATCGACCTGCTAGGGCGGACTGGTGTGCGCGGCGAACTGGCCCGCGCCCACCTCCTGTACGGCGAGTGGCTGCGCCGCGAAGGCCGCAAGGGGGACGCGCGCGAGCAGCTCAGGATCGCCCACGAGTCGTTCACCGTGATGGGGATGGACGCCTTCGCCAAGCGGGCGGCCCGCGAGCTGCAGGCCACGGGGGAGAACGTCCGCAAACGGGCCGGCGAGGCGGCGAGCGAGCTCACGCCGCAGGAGGCGCAGATCGTCCGGCTCGTCCGGGAGGGCCTGACGAATCCGGAGATCGGGGCCCGGCTGTTCATCAGCCCGCGCACCGTGGAATGGCACCTGCGCAAGACGTTCGGCAAGCTCGGGATCACCTCGCGCAAGCAGCTCCAGCGCGGCGGCGCCCCCGCGAGCCTTCTGGTCGATGGTGAGCGCTGACCGGCACCCCGGCGAGGTCATGGGACGTGCAGCGATCGTCCAAGAACGCGCCGGTCGCGACTAGGGCGCAAGGGGGGCGGCATGACTGCGGGTAGGTCTGTCGGCTTTCTGGGGGTCCTGTGGCTTCGGCTGCGCCGCTCGGCTCTGCGATGGCCCGCATCGGGGCGTTCTGCGCGCGCCGCCCGGTCTGGGTGCTCGTGGCCTGGCTCGTGCTGCTGGGCGCGGCGCTGGGCGGGCAGAGGGCCGTCAACGCCACCTACGACGACGAGGTCAGCCTGCCGGAGACGCCGTCGGCCGTCGGGGCGGAACTGCTCAGGACCACCGACCCCGCGGCCGCGTGGCCTACCGGCAAGGTCGTGTTCCATGTCGGCTCCGGCACGATCGCCGACCGCGGGCGGGCGGTCGGGCAGACCATCGCCGCCCTGAAGACGCTGCCCCACGCCATCACCGCGTCCGGCCTGGTGACCAGCGCGGACGGCCGCACGGCCTACACGGTCGTGTCCTTCGACGTGGACCTGATGACCCTCGGCTACCCCTACACCCGCCGGCTCGACCAGGCCACCGAGCCCGCTCGCGCGGACGGCGTCGGGGTCGCGTACGGCGGGGGCCTGGACCAGGTCGTCCGCCCGCCTCCCGTCCAGCCCTTCGGCGAGGCGGTCGCTCTCGGCGCCGCCCTGCTGGTCCTGCTCTTCGCGTTCGGCAGCGTCCTGGCCGCGCTGCTGCCGATCGGCACCGCGCTGGTCGGGGTCGGGACGGGCATCGGCATCCTGGGCATGATCGCGGGCGTGCTGACGTTCGGCACCTCGGCGACGGGGCTGGCGATCATGATCGGGCTGGGCGTCGGGGTCGACTACGCGCTCTTCCTGATCACGCGGTTCCGGCAGGACCTGATGGACGGCGGGCGCCCCCGGGAGGCGGCCGTGCGGGCCACCGCGACCGCCGGGCACGCGGTGCTGATCGCCGCGATCACCGTGGCGGTGGCCCTGCTCAGCCTGTACGCGGGCGGGCTGGCCTTCGTCGGCAAGCTCGGCTTCGCCGGGGCCGTCGGGGTCGCCGTCGCGTCCGCCGCGGCCCTGACGCTGACGCCGGCCGCGCTGGCGCTGCTCGGGCACCGCATCGACCGGTTCCGCGTGCGCCGTCCCGTCGCCGAGTCCTCGGGCAAGCGGGACCGCTGGCTCCGCTACGCCCGGCTGGTCTCGCGGCGGCCGTGGCCGTTCCTGATCGCGGGGGCCGGGCTGCTGGCGCTGATGTCGGTGCCGCTCTTCTGGATGCGGCTGGGGCACGTCGACGAGGGGGCCGATCCCGTCGGCAGCACGACCCGCACGGCCTACGACTGGATCGCGGGCGCGAGCGGGCCGGGGTTCGGGCCCGGGGCCAACGGCACCTTCTCCCTCGTGGTCGACGGGCGCCGCGCCACCGCGTCCGCCGACCAGATCACCGGTGGCCTCGACCGCGAACTCCGGGACACGCCGGGGATCGCCTCCTTCACCCGGCCCGCGCCGGGCCTGGAGAAGAAGATCCTGGTCACGACGGTGACGCCGGCCACCGGTCCGCAGACGGCGGCGACCGGCGAGCTGTTCGCCGCGCTGACCGAGCGCACGCTGCCGGACGCCCTCGCCGGCACGGGGGCCAAGGGGTACGTCACCGGCGCCGTCGCGGGCGGGTTCGACTTCCGCGACACCGTCGAGGCGCGGCTGCCGATCATCATCGGGATCGTGCTGGTCGCGGCGTTCCTGCTGCTGATGGTCGTGTTCCGGAGCCTGCTGGTGCCGCTCAAGGCCGTCGTCCTCAACCTGCTCACGACCGCGGCGTCCTACGGCGCGCTGGTCGCGGCCTTCCAGTGGGGCTGGGGGGACGGGCTGCTCGGCCTGCCCGGCCCGGTGCCGATCGAGTCCTACGTGCCGATGATGATGTTCGCGATCGTCTTCGGGCTGTCCATGGACTACGAGATCTTCCTGCTCTCCCGGATCGCGGAGGCGTGGCGGGTCTCCCGCGACAACACCGAGTCCGTGGGCACCGGCCTCGCCATCACCGGACGCGTCATCTCCAGCGCCGCGCTGATCATGACGCTGGTGTTCCTGGGCTTCACCGTGACGCCCACCGTGGCCATCAAGATGCTCGCCGTGGGGCTCGCGTTCAGCGTCATCCTGGACGCGACGGTCGTGCGGCTCGTGCTCGTCCCGTCGCTGATGGTGCTGGTGGGCGAGGCCAACTGGTGGCTCCCCCGCCGCCTGGCGCGGATCCTGCCGAACCTGGGCGCGTGACCCGAACCGAGAGGCCGCCCGCCGCGGCGTCCGCGAAGGCCGGTGATTTCGCCGATGCCCGCGGGCGCGGAGGCGATCAGACTCCGGGCGTTGGCTCGTCCCACCCCTGGAGGTTCCATGAGAAGGCTTCTCGGCTCCCTCGCCGCGTTGATCGCGGCGCTGGCGGCGTTCGGAGTCGGTCTCGCGCCGGCGCAGGCCGCCGGACCGCGGCCGGTCGTGTTCGTGCACGGGTACACCGGCAGCGCGTCCAACTGGATCACCGCCATGTCAGTGTTCCGCGCCGCGGGCTACAGCAGCGACCAGCTGTTCGCGTACGAGTACAACTCCTACGGGGACAACAAGCAGAACGCGGCGGGGCTCGCGTCGTACGTGAGCCAGGTGAAGTCGCGGACCGGCGCGTCCCAGGTCGACATCGTCAACCACTCCATGGGCGGCCTGGTCAGCCAGTACTACCTGAAGGTGCTGAACGGGAACCCGAACGTGGCGCACCTGGCGTCGATCGCGGGCGCCAACCACGGGACGACCTACGCGAGCGCCTGCACGATCTTCGAGACGTGCCGGCAGATGCTCCCCGGGTCGACGTTCATCCAGCAGATCAGCGCGGGGGACGAGACGCCCGGCAGCACCCAGTACGCCACCTGGTACTCGCCCTGCGACGGCATCATCATCCCCTACACCAGCACCCGTCTGGACGGCGCGAACAACCACTACGTGCCCTGCCAGACCCACCTCGGCTACCTGACCGACGCGGTGGTGCTCGGCGCCATCGCGCAGTTCACGAAGAGCTGAGTCCAGGAAACGCAACGGGCGGGAGGGGCGACCTCCCGCCCGTTCCGTTTAGCGTCGGGGAGGCAGGTGCAGAAATCCGGGGTGGAAGGCCGCAGTCGAGGGAGAGGCAGTCCTGTGGAAAAGCGTCCGTGGAAGCTCGTGGGCGCCGGACTGCTCTGCCTGGGATTGGTCGCCTGCCACGGCCCGGCCGTCGCGGGGAGCAAGCCGGCACCGTCCTCGAAGGGCGGTTCAGAACTCCGCGGAAAGGTCATCGTGCTCGATCCCGGGCACAACGGCGGGAACGCCGCCCATCCCGAAGTGATCAACAAGAAGGTCTGGGTGGGGAACGGCTACAAGGCCTGCAACACGACCGGCACCGCCACCGCGAACGGCTACGCCGAGCACGCCTTCACCTGGGACGTGTCGAACCGGCTGGCGAAGGTGCTGCGGGCCAAGGGCGCCACGGTGAGGTTGACGCGCGACAGCGACACCGGGGTCGGGCCCTGCGTCACGGAGCGGGCGGCGATCGGGAACCGCGCGCACGCCGACGCGGCGCTGTCGATCCACGGCGACGGGGTCCCGGCGGGCAAGCACGGGTTCCACGTCATCCTGCCGCTGCCCGTGGGCGGGAACAAAGGGATCGTGGCCCCGTCCGCCCGGCTGGGGAAGGCGGTCCGGCTGGGGAAGGCGGTCCGCGACGCCTACCGAGCCGGGACGGACGTGCCCTACGCCAACTATGTCGGGAAGAACGGACTCGACCGGCGGGACGACCTCGGCGGGCTGAACATGTCCACCGTCCCGGTCGTGTTCATCGAATGCGGGAACATGCAAGACCCGGGTGACGCCGCGAAGATGTCGAATGCCGCGTTCCGGCAGCGGATGGCCGAGTCGCTGGCGAAGGGCTTCGAGCACTATCTGCGGTGAGTTTGCCTTTTACGGGGATTCACCGGGACGCATCCGGCTAGGTCCGTCTCATAGAGCACACCGGACGAACGGACGGATCGCCATGAGCCGTAGGCGTGGACGGAGCGAGTCGCCGCCCAACTGGGAACTCCTGCTGGGGCTTGTCGCGACCGGCTTCATCATCTACGTGTGGGTGTGGGCGGCGACGCAGGGCGGCCCGCCCTGGTCCGGGTAGGCGCAAGGCCTTGATCAGGCAGGGCCCTGATCAGGCAGGGGCTTCGCACAGCCGGGCCGCCCCGCACGTCCCGCCCTATCGGGCCAGGAGCGCCCTGAGGTGCTTGGCCACCTGCGCGGGCGCCTCCTCGGCCATGAAGTGGCCGCAGGTGACCGTCTCGTGCTGGAGGTCGGCCGCCCAGGCGCCCCACAGCGCGACGGCGTCGTATCCGAGGGCTGCGCCCCAGTCCTGCTGCAGGACGGTGACCGGCATCCGCAGACGGTTGCCGGCGTCGCGGTCGGCCTGGTCGTGGTCGACGTCGACGCCCGCGGAGGCGCGGTAGTCCGCGACGATCGAGGGGATCGCGGCGCGGCAGGCGTCCAGGTACGCGGCGCGGACGTCGGGCGGGATCGCGGCCGGGTCGTTCGTCCACACGTCGAGGAAGTGGCCGAAGAACGCGTCCGACGCCCCCGCGATCAGCTGCTCGGGCAGGCCGGGCGGCTGCGCCATCAGGTACAGGTGGAAGCCCACGGCGGCCGAGGCGCCGTGCATGACGTCCCACATGTCCAGGGTCGGCAGGACGTCCAGGCAGGCCAGATGGGTGATCGTGTCGGGATGGTCGAGGCCGGCGCGGAAGGCGACGAGCGCGCCGCGGTCGTGGCCGGCGAGGGCGAAGCGGTCGTGGCCGAGGGCGCGGGCGAGGGCGGCGATGTCGGCGGCCATGGTCCGCTTGGAGTAGCCGTCGGACGGTTTG
The DNA here is from genome assembly GCF_040492135.1 of Actinomadura sp. NPDC000600. Classification (NCBI taxonomy): domain Bacteria; kingdom Bacillati; phylum Actinomycetota; class Actinomycetes; order Streptosporangiales; family Thermomonosporaceae; genus Actinomadura; species Actinomadura sp. NPDC000600. The sequence continues at coordinate 118,842 of NZ_JBEUPD010000003.1, read as the reverse complement.
TCGCTCTCGCCGTACCCGCGCAGGTCGGGGACGATGACCGTGTGGTCGGCGGCGAGGTCGCGGGCGACGTGCCGCCACATCAGGTGGGTCTGCGGGAAGCCGTGCAGCAGCACGATCGGGGAGCCCGATCCGCCGACCGCCGCGTTGAGGGACACGCCCTCGGCGACGGGGACGCGCTGGTAGTCGAAATCGCTGATCGTTGGCATGCCGTCCAGGCTGCCGGGCGCGGATGAGCATCCGATGAGCGCTATACCGTGGTGGGCGTGGAGGTCCTGTTCGGGGTGCTCGGGCCGGTGACCGCCTGGGACGGGGCCGGGAACGCGATCGCCCTCAAGGGGCCGCGGCACCGCGCCGTCCTGGCCCGGCTGCTCATCGCGCGCGGGCGCGTGGTCCCGGTGTCCCGGATCGTGGACGATCTGTGGATCGACCCGCCGTCGGACGCGGTGGGGGCCGTCCGCACCTTCGTGGCGGCCCTGCGGCGCGTCCTCGAACCCGGCCGCCCGCCGCGCACGCCGCCCCGGCTGCTGGTCACCGAGGGGCCGGGATACGCGCTGCGCGCCGCCCCGGACGCCGTGGACGCCTGGCGGTTCGAGCGGGTCGTGGCCTCCGACCGTCCACCCGCGGAGCTGGCAGAGGCGCTGGACGAGGCGCTCGGCTGGTGGCGCGGCCCCGCCTACGCCGAGTTCGCCGACGAGCCGTGGGCGCGGGCGGAGCACTCCCGGCTGGCCGAATTGCGGCTGCGCGCCATCGAGCGGAGGGCAGAAGCGCGGCTCGCGCAAGGTATGGCCGCCGAGGCCGTACCGGACCTGGACGCGCACGTCGCCGAGCATCCCTGGCGCGAGGACGCCTGGCGCCTACTGGCGCTCGCCCTGTACCGCACGGGCCGCCAAGGTGATGCGCTGGCCGTGCTCCATAGGGCCCGTACGCTTCTGGTCGAGCAACTGGGGTTGGACCCCAGCCCAGCCTTGCGCCGCCTAGAGGAGGACATCCTCCGCCAGGCCGACCACCTGCAACCCTCCCGGGACGCGGCGTCGCGCGTGTGGGCGCAGGCGGCGGAGGCGTATGACCGCACGGTCGCGTCCGGGTCGCGCGCCCGGCTGGAGTCGACGGTCGGGCTCCTGCGGAACCTCGCGGTGACCGGCGCCGGGGGCCTGGAGGCGGCCCGCGAGCAGCGCCTCGCGGCGATCACGGCCGCCGAGGAACTGGGCGACGCGGAGCTGACCGCCCGGGTGATCGGCGCCTTCGACGTCCCGGCGATCTGGACGAGGTCGGACGATCCGCGCCAGGCGGCCGGGGTGGTCGCGGCGGCGGAGCGCGCCCTCGCCAGGCTGCCGCGCGGGCACGAGGCCGCGCGGGCCCGGCTCCTGGCCACGATCGCGCTGGAGTCGCGCGGCGCCCGCGGCGACCGGGGGCGCGAGGCGGCGCGGGAGGCGGAGCGGATCGCCCGCGACCTGGACGATCCGGCCCTCCTGGCGTTCGCGCTGAACGGCGCGTTCATGCAGGCGTTCGACCGGGCGGGGCTGGCGCCGCGCCGGGACGGGATCGGCGCCGAGCTCGTGGACCTGGCGGAGCGAGGCGGCCTGTCGAGCTACGAGGTGCTCGGGCATCTCGTCCGGCTCCAGGCCCGCGGCGCGCTCGGGGACTTCGGCGGGGCGGACCGGCACGCGGCCGCCGCCGACCGCCTGGCCGAGCGGCACGAGCGCCCGCTGGTCGGCGTGTTCACGACCTGGTACCGGGCTCTGCGGCTCGCCGCGTCCGGTGAGGCCTCGTTCGAGGAGGCGGAGGACGCCTACCGTGGCGCCGCCGAGAACATGCGGGGCTGCGGGATGCCTGGGCTTGAGGGCGGTCTGCTGCCGCTCGCCCTCCTGTGCCTGCGCGTCCAGCACCGGCGTCCCGCACAGACCGAGCCGGCCGACTGGGGACCTTACCTGTCCTGGGCGCGCCCCCTGGTGCTGCTGGCGCGCGGCCGTCCCGGCGAGGCCGCCGCGGCGCTGCGGGACGTCCCCGACCCGCCCCGGGACCTGATGTTCGAGGCCCTGTGGTGCCTCACCGCACAGGCCGCCATCGCCGTCGGCGACCATGCGGCGATGCGGCGCGCGCATGGCGAGCTCGCCCCGGCCGCGGGCGAGCTGGCGGGCGCGCAGAGCGGGCTGCTCACCCTCGGCCCGGTCTCCCGCCACCTGGACGACCTCGCCGCCGCCCTCGGCGAATGACCCGGTCCCCGGCCTCTTCGCAGGGTTTACCTGGCGCAGACCTTCGCCGTTCCCCCGCCGGGTAGGGCGCCAGCGAGAACTGCGAGAGGAGACAGGCGTCGTGACGGACGTTGCGAGCATGGGGCCACAGCCGGGGGACGACCGTCCGGTGCTGACCAACCGGCAGGGCCACCCGGTCTACGACAACCAGAACCAGCGCACGGTCGGCTCCCGGGGCCCGGCCACCCTGGAGAACTATCAGTTCCTTGAGAAGATCAGCCACTTCGACCGCGAGCGCATCCCGGAGCGGGTCGTCCACGCGCGCGGCGTGACGGCGTATGGGTTCTTCGAGTCGTACGGGAAGTGGGGCGACGAGCCGGTCACGAACTTCACCCGCGCCGCCCTTTTCCAGGGAGAGGGCAAGCGCACGCCGATCGCGCTGCGGTTCTCCACGGTCATCGGCGGGCGCGACTCGGCGGAGACGGCCCGCGACCCGCGCGGGTTCGCCATCAAGTTCTACACCGAGGACGGCAACTGGGACCTCGTCGGCAACAACCTGGCGGTCTTCTTCATCCGGGACGCCATCAAGTTCCCCGACGTCATCCACGCGCTCAAGCCCGACCCGGTGACGTTCCGCCAGGAGCCCGCGCGCATCTTCGACTTCATGTCGCAGACGCCGGAGTCGATGCACATGCTCGTCAACCTGTTCAGCCCGCGCGGCATCCCGGCCGACTACCGGCACATGCAGGGGTTCGGCGTGAACACCTACAAGTGGGTGAACCAGGCGGGCGAGACCAAGCTCGTGAAGTACCACTGGATGCCGAAGCAGGGCGTGCGCAGCATGACGGCCGAGGACGCGGCCGCGGTGCAGGCCGACGACCTCGGGCACGCGACAAGGGATCTGAAGGACGCCATCGAACGCGGGGAGTTCCCGGAGTGGGAGCTGGTCGTCCAGATGATGGACGACCACGAGCATCCGGAGCTGGACTTCGATCCCCTCGACGACACGAAGGTGTGGCCGGAGAACGACTTCCCGCCGAAGCCGGTCGGGCGGATCGTCCTCGACCGCAACGTGGAGGACACCTTCGCCGAGAACGAGCAGATCTCGTTCGGTACGGGCGTCCTGGTCGACGGGCTCGACTTCTCCGACGACAAGATGCTCGTCGGACGGACGTTCTCCTACAGCGACACCCAGCGCCACCGGGTCGGCCCGAACTACCTGCAACTGCCCGTCAACCGCGCCAAGGGCGCCCATGTGCGAACGAACCAGCGCGACGGGCAGATGACGTACCACGTGGACGCCGGCGGCTCGAACCCCCACGTGAACTACGAGCCGTCCATCACCGGCGGCCTGCGCGAGGACGAGTACCCGACGCACGACGAGCAGGGCCCGGAGATCACGGGGCGGCTCACCCGCAAGCGCATCGCCCGCGCGAACGACTACAAGCAGGCGGGGCAGCGCTACCTGCTGATGGAGGAGTGGGAGCGCGACGACCTGGTGCGCAACCTCGTCGAGCAGATCTCGCAGTGCGCGCGTCCCGTCCAGGAGCGGATGGTGTGGCACTTCCTCCTCGTCGAGGACGATCTGGGATTGCGCGTCGGCGAGGGGCTCGGCATCTCCTCCGACGACGTCCGGCACCTCGGCCCGCTGCCCGGGCAGGACCTCACCGACGAGGACCAGCAGCGGTTGAAGAACCTCGGCCAGAACGGCTCGCGGGACGTCAACGGCCTGAAGATGACGCACTGCGTCCCCAACGAGAGAGCCGTCCGACGGCGCTAGTCAGAGGGCGAGCAGGAGCTTGCCGATGGTGGCACGGTCCGCGAGGTCGCGGTGGGCCCGGGCGGCCTCGGCCAGCGGGTAGGAGGCGTGGAGGCGCGGGCGGAGCCGGCCGGCGGCGACCTGGCGGAGGAGGTAGGCGAACCGGTCCTCCAGTTCCGCCCGGCTGACGACGAAGTCGGCGAGCGTGGGCCGGGCCAGCAGGACCGAACCCGCCCGGGCCAGCCGCTGCGGCTCCACCGGCGGCACCTGGCCGCTGGAGGCACCGAAGAGCACCAGCGTCCCCCGCCGCCGCAGCGCCTCCAGTGAATCGTCGAAAGTGCTCGCGCCGACTCCGTCGTAGACCGCGTGGGCTCCGGCACCGTCCGTGAGCCGCCGTACTTCCGCGGCGAATCCGTCGTAGCCGAGCACGTGGTCAGCGCCCGCGTCTCGGGAGGCCGCCGCCTTGGCGGCGGAGGAGACGGTGGTCAGGACGGTGGCCCCGAGGGCCTTGGCGAGCTGGGTGAGCAGCAGCCCCACCCCGCCGGCGCCGGCGTGGACCAGCACGGTGTCCCCGGGGGCGATGCGGTAGGAGGCGGTCGCCAGGTATTGCGCGGTCATTCCCTGCAAGGGGAGGGCGGAGGCCACCTCGTCGGCGACGGTGTCCGGTATCGGGAGCGCCTTGGCCGCGGGAACGGCGACGTACTCGGCGTATGACCCGGGCACGCCCTCCCAGGCCACCCGGTCCCCGGGCCGTATTCCCGCCACGTCGGCGCCCACGGCCACCACCTGCCCCGCGCCCTCGCCTCCGGGCACGAACGGCACCGGACGGGGATACACGCCTGAGCGCTGGTAGACGTCGATGTAGTTGACCCCGGCATAGGCGACTCGGACCAGCACCTGGTCGCGGGTCGGCCCGGGTTCCTCCACTTCGCTGAACTTCAGGGCCGATGGACCGCCCGGCGAAGAGACGACGATCGCCTTCACCGGTGGAAGCCCTCGATGAGCCGCTGTACCCGCAGGCCGGCGGAGAAGTCGGCCAACGTGGTCGGCTCACCCCGGACCGCTCTGGCGAACTCGGTCAACCGGGTCCGTTCATCACCCCGCGGACCGTCCGGCGTGACCTCCCGCCAGCCGGCCCCGTCGCCTTTGAGAAGCCGCCCCCATTCGGTGATCCGGTAGGAGGCCTTGGATCCGTACAGCGTCCACTCGTAAGTCTCCGGCCCGGCGGCCACCTGCCCGGACACCCGTACCGGCACCCCGTCGGCCGCCGCCAGGAGCCCGCTCGCCGTCGTCTCGGCGGCGGGCCCGTAGTCGATCCGGGTGTGCGACCGGGTCAGCGGGCCCAGCAGGCGGTCGGTAAGGAACAGGTAGTGCGAGGCGACCTCGCGCAAGAAGCCGCCCTGCTCCCGACCGGCCACCCAGGCGGCTTCTCGCTGGAAGGCGCGCGGCCATTCCGGGAACAGCAACCGAACGTCCACGCCCAGCACCGTGCCGACTTCGCCGGCGCGCAGCGCCCGACCGACCTCGACCGAGGCGGCGCGGTCGGAGAGCACGAAGTTGAGCGCGTTCACCGCCTCGAGTTCCGCGGCGACCGAGACCATCTCGGCGCCCTCGTCGAGGTCGACGGCGAGCGGTTTCTCGCAGAAGACGGCCTTGCCCGCCTTCATCGCCTGGACGGCGTAGCCGGCATGGGTCGAGGGCGGCGAGGCGATGTAGACCGCGTCGATGTCCGGATGGTCGATCACACGTTGGGCGTCCCGTGTATGCGCGATGCCACCGGGCGCCGACCGGGCCGGGTCGGCGGCCAGCACCACCTCGTACTCGGGATGGTCGATCGCGATGCCGAGCATCTCAGAGCCCATGGCGCCCAAGCCGATGACGCCCAGGCCGATTACCTGCCGATTCATGCGCATCAGGCTGCCGCCCAAGAAAGCATCAGCACAAGCGATGATTTGTTAACGACGATGAAGTCTCACTGTATTGTCGGCTCATGCTCGACGTTCACCGGCTGATGGTGCTGCGCTCCGTCGTGGAGACCGGCTCGATCCAGGCCGCCGCCGCGCACCTGGGCTACTCGCCCTCGGCGATCAGCCAGCACCTGGCCGCTCTCCAGCGTGAAACCGGCACGGTGCTGATGGAGCGGATCGGCCGGGGCGTCCGGCCGACCGCGGCGGGACGGCTGCTGGCCACCCACGCCGAGCGGATCCAGAACCAGATCTCCGAGGCCGAGACCGCCCTCGCCGACCTTCGCGCAGGCAAGACCCGGCGCCTGGTGATCCGCTACTTCGCCACGGCGGGAGCGACGCTCATACCGCCGGTCATGGTCGACTTCAGCCGCCGCTTCCCGGACGTGCGGGTGGATCTGCGGCTCGGCAAGGGCCTCGGCAACGAGGGCGCCGACGCCGAGATCCTGGTGCTGCCCGGCACCGCCGGGGTGCCGGCCGGGTTCCGCGCGATCCACCTGCTCGACGACCCCTATGGAGTGGTGCTCCCGCCCGGCCATCCGCTCGCCGGGGAGGAGAAGGTGGAGTTGGCCCGGCTCAGCCGTGAGCCGTGGATCGACAACGAGACGCCCAGCACGCTCTGCCGGGAGATCGTCCTCGACGCCTGCGGTGCGGCCGGGTTCAGCCCGCATTTCGCCGTGGAAGCCCACGACTACTCCTCGGCCGTCGCCTTCGTCGCCGCCGGGCTGGGCGTGACCGTCCTCCCCCGACTCGCCCTGAGCGCCACCGCCACCAGCGATCTGACCTGGCGCCCGGTCGTCCGTCCGATCCCGCAGCGCGAGATCTACGTCGTGGTCAAGGAGCACGCCGCGGGCCATCCGGCGCTGGCCGCCTTCGTCGCCCTGCTCCAAGCCGAGGCCGCACAAAGGAGCGCCTCGATCACCGCCGCGGCGGGAAGCCGTAGGGAGCGGAAACTGTCGAAGGACGATGAGCGCTGACCATCGGTCCCCGAACGAGAGAGCCGTCCGGCGGCGTTAATAACGCGCGCCGTTCGCCGGGGCGTGCGGGGTCAGTTCTCGGAGACGAGGGTGTAGAGGCGGCACACGCCGTCGCGGCGGCCGGCGCGGTGGTGGCCCTCGACGGCGGCCTGGACGATCCGGCCCTCGGCGCTGAACGCCTGCTCCATGACGTCGACGTACTCGGCCGTGGGCGGGTAGAGGCGGGCGGCGGCGCCGGCCGTGCGGCGGATGAGGACGCGGGCGCCGGTGCGCAGCGCGGACTCGAAGTGGCGGACGTCGTGCCCGGCGCGGGCCTCGCTGGCGCCGAGGGCGCGGAAGGCGTCGAGCACGGCGCCGGTCTCGCGGGCGCCGGTGTAGGCGGCGAGGGCGTCCCGGACGAGGAAGAGGATCTCGCGCGGCCGCAGGTGCGTGTAGGCGGGGACGCGCTCGGCGATCTCCCCGGCGACCTCGGCGGTGATCTCGTCGAGGTGGTCGGTGAGGAACTGGTCCAGAGTGGGCTGCATGGCGCGTCCCCTCTCGTTGCTCGTCCCCGGTCGCGACCGGGAGCGTTGGCCGAGAGCACACCGATCCGGGCGGATGCGGTGAGGTTATGTTACCGACGCGTAGGTCGAATTCGCTGCCCTATTCGGCGAAATATCGCTAAGCGGGATTAGCGGCTCGTCCTTCGGTGACCAATAGGACGATCGTCTCCCCGTGGCCGGACGCTAGGAGCGGGCGACGGTCCGGTGTCAGAGCTGCGCGGGCGCCGGCGAGGGAGGCGGCACCGCAGGGCCCCGCCGGAACCCCGAGAGCGGCCAGGTCGCGCGCCGCGCGGGCTGTGGACGCGTCGGTGACCGCTACCGCGGCGTCCAGGCCGGAGTGTAGGACGGGCCAGGCGAGGGTCGACGGAGTTGCGCAGTTCAGGCCCGCCATTGTGGTCGATCCCGTCTCGACGGTCAGCGGCCTGTCCTGATGGAGGCTCGCCAATACGCAGGGCGCCGCATCGGGTTCGACGGAGAGCAACGTAGGGGCAGACCGTCCGGAGCGGTAGTGAGTCACAGCCGCCTGGGCCAACGACCCAACTCCCACTGGAATGGCCACAAGACCTGCTGGGGCAGCCCCAGCGTCAGCGAGTTGTTCGTCTATCTCGGTGAAGAGCGTGGAGTAGCCCTCGACGATCCACTGCGGCACTCGTTCGTAGCCGGGCCAGGCCGTGTCCTGGACGAGCAGCGCCGACGGATCGGACGCCGCGGTGTCGGCGGCCGTCCGCACGGCCTCGTCGTAGGGGACCGGTACCTCGGTGACGGCCGCGCCCTCCGCCTTGATCGCGGCCACGGCCTCGGGGTGGACGCCGTACGGGACGAAGACGTCCGCCGGAAGCCCCAGCAGCCGGGCCATCGCCGCGACCGCGCGCCCGTGGTTGCCGTCCGTCGCCGTGACGAGCCGGACATCCGGCCGCATGGACCGCAGGGCCGCGAGGGAGGTGTCCGCAGGCGCGAGGCCCAGGCGGTCGCAGAGCCCGCGGTGGACGCCCCACGAGGCGCCGAGGATCTTGAAGGCGGGCAGCCCGAGGCGCGCCGACTCGTCCTTGACGAACAGCCGTCGCGTGCCGAGTTCTGCCGCCAGGGACGGCAGTTCCACGAGCGGCGTCGGGGCGTGGCCGGGCAGCGTCCGATGGAAGGCGGCGACGTCGCGCGGCGCGGGCGGGCATGTCCAGTCGCGCGCCGCCGGGCGGGCGTACCAGGACGAACGGGCAAGCGAGGCGGGAGCCGTGGCCATGGCGACCACGGTGCCGTACGGCATCCGATCGGTCCAGCGAATGTTTCCGAGCGATAATCGTCATTCATACCGATGAATGGAGCGTTCATGCTGGACCTGCACCGGCTCCGGCTCCTGCGCGAGCTGAAGCACCGGGGGACGCTCGCCGCCGTCGCCGAGGCCCTGTCCTACAGCCCGTCCTCGATCTCGCAGCAGCTGTCCGTGCTGGAGAGGGAGGCGGGGGTGCCGCTGCTGGAGCCGGTGGGGCGCCGCGTCCGGCTGACCGCGCAGGCCGAGATCCTCGTCGCGCACACCGAGGCGGTGCTGGAGCGCCTCGAACGGGCGGAGGCCGACCTCGCCGCGTCCCTGCACGGCATCACCGGGGTCCTGCGGGTCGCCGCGTTCCAGACGGCCGCGCTGGCGCTCGTCCCCGACGCGCTCAGCGTCCTCCGCGACGCCCATCCGCGGCTCCGGATCGAGGTCACCCAGCGGGAGCCCGAGAGCGCCCTGCCCGCCCTGCCGGCCCGCGACTTCGACCTGGTGATCACCGAGGAGTACCCGGGCGACCCGAGCCCCCGCCCCGCCGGCGTCGACCACGAGGAGTTCGGGACGGACGAGATCCGCCTCGCCCTCCCGCCGCGGACGCCGGACGCGGCCCTGCGCGACCTGGCGGAAAGCCCGTGGGTGATGGAGCCGGAGGGCACGGCGTCGCGGCGGTGGGCGACGCGGCTGTGCCGGGAGGCCGGGTTCGAGCCGGATGTACGGTTCGAGTCGACGGACCTGCTGCTGCACCTGCGGCTGGTCGAGCGCGGCCACGCCGCCGCGCTGCTGCCGGGCCTGGTGTGGCAGGGCCGCCCGCCCGCCGTGCCGGTCGTCCGGCTGCCGGAGGAGCACCGGACGCGGCGCCTGTTCACCGCGTCCCGCCGCGGAGGCGGATCGCACCCGGCCGTGCGCGCCTTCCGCGAAGCGCTCGCGGCCGGATTCTCGGCCCGACCCTGAGATCCGCCCAGGTCAGGAGCATTCCCGACGTCCTCCTAAGGATCGGCCGGGGTAGAGAATCGGGGTTTTCCCCTATGGCGGTGAATCCGCGCGGCATGCAGAGTCGTACTCAGAGAGAAGGGTGACGAGGAAGTCTCCTGCAGCAGGAAGGCAGTTCGATGTCGACCACGCCGAGCACCATGCCGATGACCGCGTCCGACCTCGCCGAGATCCTGTTCACCTCCCCGCTGCAGGCGTCCGACCACCCCTCCGCCGAGCAGGTCCGCACGGCGATCGACGACCGGTTCGGGGCCTGCGGCGGGGACAGCTCCGCGTGGGTCGCCGCCGTCGCCCAGGAGGCGGGCGACCACCCCGAGACCTTCACGGCCCGGATGCGCTGGGCCCTCACCACCGTGTACGAGGCCTATCCCGACCTGACCACCGCCGCCTGACCCCGGGAGGGACCATGCGCTCACCGTTCGCCGACCGCCGCGAGGACATCCTCCCGCGCTCGCTCGCCGACCTGCTCGCCGCCGACGCGCCCCGCGCGGCCGACGAGACGCCCCGGCGCCGGCAGCGCCGCACCAGGACCGTGCGGCGCGTCACGTAGCCGGCGCCCAGGGGGTCAGTGGCGCGACTTGGTCTTCTTGCTCGTCTTGCTCGTCTTGTGCTTCGTCGAGTGCTTCTTCTTGTGGCCGCCGCCGTCCGACTCCCACTCGTACCCGGGGGTGTTGTTCTTGCAGAAGCGGTCGCTGACCTTCGTGTCGGTCGCGTCGTGCTCGCACCAGCGGTCCTGACCGCAGGCCGTCAGCCCGAACGCGGCGACCAGGCCGACGAGCGCGAGGGCCGCGGAACGGGTTCTCAACATCTTTCGCCTCTCTGTCAGGGGTCGTCGATGACGACGGGGGATCTGACGTGCGCGAACGCGCACGCGTTCCCTCGCCGTGCGAGACGGGACGTGGCCGGGTCCGGCCGCGAACTATGCTGGCCGCCGTGACCGAAGAGCCGACGGAGGAACAGGGCGGCCATGCCGGCGCCGGCGCCCGCGAGTACCGCATCGGCGAACTCGCCAAGGCCGCGGGGGTCCCGGTCCGGACCCTGCGCTACTACCAGGAGCGCAAGCTGCTGCCCCCGCCCCGGCGCGAGGGACGCATCGGCCTGTACTCCGAGGACCACCTCGCCCGCCTCCGCATGATCGGGAACCTGCTGGACCGCGGGCACACCCTGGAGGGCATCCGCGAGCTGCTCGCGGCGTGGGAGCAGGGCCGCGACATCGGCGCCGTCCTCGGCGTCGAGAAGGCGGTCACGACCCCGTGGTCGAACGAGGTCCCGGTGACGATGACGCTGGACGAGCTGGCCGCGCTCTTCCCCGGCGAGGTCGGCCCGGAGTCCGTCGCGCGGGCCGTCGAGCTCGGCCACATCGAGGTGGACGGCGACCGCGTCACCCACTGGAGCCGCCGCCAGCTCGACGCGACCGTGACGCTCGTCCGCGCCGGGGTTCCGCTGGACGCCGTGCTGTCGGCGGGCCAGGAGCTCCAGCGCAGCATGGACGACCTCGCCGCGATGTTCGTCCGGCTGATCACGACGCATGTCGTCGGGCGCCTGGACGAGGCCGTCGACGACCGGCACCTCGGGGCCCTCACCGACACCATCGCCCGGCTGCGCCCGGGGGCCCAGGTCACGGTCGAGGCCGGGTTCGCGCGGGCCATGGACCGGCAGGTCCGCGCCGCGATCGACGAGCTGCTCGGCCGGCTGACCACTCCCTGATCCGATCTTTACCGGACCCCGGCCGGCGGACGCCGCGGCCCCGCGCCCCTGATCCTTAGCGTGGCCGTGTGTCACGTTCCATCGCCGCGCTCGCACTCGCGGCCGCCCTGATGCCGGTCGCCGCGCCCGCTCGGGCCGCGGCCCCGGACGGGCCCTGCTCGTCGTCCCGGTCCCCGAAGGCCGCCGACCGGCTCGGCACCCGGATCAGGCAGGCGCTGCGCGGCCGCGCCGGCATCGAGTCGGTCGCCGTGTACGACCGGGTGCGCGGCATCCGCTGCGCGGTCGCGGCCGGACGGCACTACGACTCGGCGAGCGTCGTCAAGGTCACGATCCTGGGCGCGCTGCTGCGCCAGGCCGTCGACGAGGAACGGCCGCTGACGGCGGACGAGAAGTCGCAGGCCCGCAGGATGATCACTCGCTCGGACAACGGCGCGGCCTCCGCCCTGTGGCGCTCGGTGGGACACGCCCGGATGGCCCGCTTCCTCGACCGCGCCGAAATGACGCAGACCGAGCCGGACCCCGGCGGCCGCTGGGGCCTCACCCAGATCACCGCGCACGACGAGATCAAGCTGCTGGAGCGGCTCACCGCACCGAACGCGCTCCTGCCCGCCAAGGCCCGCGCGTACGCGCTGAGGCTGATGCACGAGGTCGTCCCGGCGCAGCGATGGGGCACCCCCGCCGGGCACCCCGCCGACGTGACCTGGCATGTGAAGAACGGCTGGCTGCCACGTCCCGGGGGACACTGGCGCGTCCACAGCATCGGCAGCTTCGACGGGGACGGCGAGGACTACATGATCGCGGTCCTCACCCAGGACACCCCGTCCATGGCCTACGGGATCAGCACGATCGAGCGCGTCGCCCGCGCCGTCCACTGGACCCTGAACTCGTCGAAGCGCCCGGCCTCCCCCAGGCACCACCCGTCCCGGCCACGGAAGAACAAGGCCCGCTGACCAGCCCCTACGACGACTCCCGATCGAGGCTCTGCTCCAAGGCGGCCTCGTAGGCGCGCAGGGCGTTGAGGACCGTGGCCCGTTCGACGGGGGCCAGACCGCGCATGACGCGCTCCCAGGCGGAGGCGCTGCCGGAGAGCCATTCACCGATCGGCACGGCGAAGTCGGGGGCGATGGCGACGATGCGGCGGCGCCGGTCGGCCGGGTCGGCGGTGCGCTCCAGGACGCCCAGCCGCGACATTTCGCTCACCATGAGGCTCACGGTCGTCGGGGCGACCTCCAACCGGGCCGCGAGCTCGTTGACGCCTGCCGGGCCGTCGTACTCCAGATGGGCGAGCAGCGCGAGATGGCGCGGCGCCAGGTCGAGGCCCTGGAGCGCCGGGGGAATGGGCAGGCGCTTGGCGCGTCCGACGATGCGCGGCATGAGCAGCAGCAGGGCGCGGACGGCCTCGTCGACGGCCGGACCGCCCGGTTCGGTGGACATCGGCACCCTCCACAAGTACCTTTGCAATCAAAGCTTTTAGGTTCAAAGAGAACGGGGACCACTGTGCCGCACCTGACCGCCCACCTGCCAGAAGACAAGCTGGCGGGCAGGGAATCCGAGCTCGTCACCGCCCTGACCGAGGCGATCGTCGGCGTCTACGGCGAGTGGGCCCGCGACCTGGCGACCGTCCACCTGTCCGGCGTCCCGGCGGGCCGCCTCGCCCAGGGCGGCAAGGCCGTGGACACGAACGCCTCCCTGGTCATGGGCGTCCGCGCAGCCGCCTTCGACCGCCCCGACGCCCCCGAGATCATGGCCTCCCTCGCCGCCGGCCTCACCGACGCGATCACCACCGTCCTCGGCGAGGACTTCCGCCCCGGCACCACGGTGGAGTTGGTGCCCTCCCCCCAGGAACGCACCTTCGTGGCCGGCGTCCCCGCCCCCTGACCCCGTCAACGGCCTGGGGGCTTGGGGATTTATCCCCGTGATCCTGCCGGGGGGCTCCGGGATACTGGGGGGATGGTCGACGACGAGCGCTGGAAGGCGCGTTTCCGGGCCGCCCGGATTAGCCTGCCCCGTTGGGCGCGTGACGCCCCGAGCCGCAGCATCTACCGCTCGAACCTGAGCGGGACCTGGGAGGTCTACTCCTGGGACCGCGAGTCGGGTGAGCAGCGCCAGGTGACCGACCGGCCCAACGGGACGTGGTACGGCACCATCGACCCGACCGGCGAATGGGTGTGGTGGTTCGCCGACACGGACGGGGACGAGTTCGGCGTGTGGAAGCGCGTGCCGTTCGGGGAGACCGAGAGCGCTCCGGCCGTTCCCGAGCTGGAGCCGGCGTATCCGTCCGGGCTGGCGCTGGGACGCAGCGGCCTCGCCGTGGTCGGCCGGACGACCGAGGAGGGCAACACCGTCTACCTCTGCCGGCCGGGGGCGGCGCCGGAGGTCCTCTACCACCACGCCGAGGACGCCCACGTCGCCGGCCTCTCGCGGGACGAGTCGCTGGTCGCGATCGGGCACAGCGAGCACGGCGACAGCCGTCACATGGCCCTGCGCGTCATGCGGCAGGACGGCTCCCCGGTCGCCGACCTCTGGGACGGACCGGGCAAGGGCGTCTACGGCGCCGGGTTCGCTCCGGTCGACGGTGATTCGCGGCTCCTGGTGAACCACGAGCGGCGCGGCCGGGAAGAGATGCTCATCTGGGACCCGGTCGCCGGCACCGAGCAGGAGATCGTCCTCGACCTGCCCGGCGAGGTCGGCGCGACCTGGTACCCGGACGGGGCGGCGCTGCTGGTCTCCCACTCGTACGAGGCGCGCGACGAGCTCTACCGCTACGACCTGGCCGACGAGTCGCTGACCAGGATCGACACACCGCGCGGGGTGCTCGGCGGGGCGGACGTCCGGCCGGACGGGACGGTCGAGTTCTCCTGGTCGTCCGCCGCCGAGCCGCCGGTGATCCGCTCGACGTCCGGCGCGGTCGTCCTCACCCCGCCCGGGCCCACCGCGCCGCCGTCCGTCCCGGTCGAGGACGTGTGGGTCGACGGTCCGGCCGGACGCATCCACGCGCTGGTCAGCAAGCCGGAAGGCGACCGCCCCTACCCGACCGTGTTCGACGTCCACGGCGGGCCGACCGCGCAGGACGACGACTCGTTCGTCCCCACCGTGGCCGCGTGGGTCGACCACGGGTTCGCGGTCGTCCGGGTCAACTACCGCGGCTCGACCGGTTACGGCTCCGAATGGCGCGACGCGATCGAAGGGCGCGTCGGCCTCACCGAGCTGGAGGACATCAAGGCCGTCCGCGACTGGGCGGTGGAGTCGGGCCTCGCGGACCCGGAGCGGCTCGTCCTGACCGGGGGGTCGTGGGGCGGGTTCCTCACCCTTCTCGGCATTGGCACGCAGCCGGACGACTGGAGCGTCGCGGTCGCGGCCGTCCCCGTGGCCGACTACGTCGCCGCGTACGAGGACGAGATGGAGAGCCTCCAGGCGTTCGACCGGTCCCTGTTCGGCGGTTCGCCGGAGGAGGTCCCGGAGCGGTACCGCGAGTCGTCCCCCATCACCTACGCCGCGCAGGTCAGGGCGCCGGTGCTGGTGCTGGCGGGGGAGAACGACCCGCGCTGCCCCATCCGGCAGATCGACAACTACCTGGGGCGGCTCGCCGAGCTGGGGAGACCGCACGAGGTGTACCGGTACGACGCGGGCCACGGCTCGCTCGTCGTGGAGGAGCGCATCACCCAGATGGCCGCCGAGATCGGCTTCGCTCGGAAACATCTCGGCATGTCGTGATCTATCCCCGGGGCGGGCGGGCCGTTCCGCCCGTCCCGGGTTTACAAGATCGAGACCTCGGGCATCCCTCGATCGGCCGCACCTGACATCGGCACCCCCCGACATCACCTATCGGGGGGACCGCACATGCCACGGCCATGCAGCATCCAGTGCGCCATGCCGGCCGAGTGCCGGCGGGCGCCCGACATATCCCGCCACCCGGCGTTCCGTCTGGCCGCCAGGGCGACCGCGCTGGCCATCACCGCGACGATGCTCGCGCTCGCCTCACCCGGCGCGCACGCCGCGCCCCATGCCCGTTCCGGCTCGCCGCCCGCGGCGGCCGCCGGACCAGCGTCCCCGGCCGAGCGGCTGCTCGCTCCGGCGGCCGCGGCTCCGCGCAGGCGCACGGCCCGGACCGTCTTGCGGGCCTCGCGAAAACGCAGCGTCCCGCCACGGGATGCCCTGCCGGACGCGCCGAACTCGCTGCGCATGGACCAGCAGATGGCCGAGTACGCGCTGCGCGCGAGCGGCATCGGGTGGCGCTCCACCGGAGACTGCTCCGACCGGACGGTCCGGACCTGCACGTCGTTCGATGGAATGCGGTGGGGGACGATCAGGGCGCTGATCGCGTTCGCGGAGTCGAGCGGCTGCGAGGTCACCGTCACGGGCGGCACCGAGCACGGCCACGCGGGCGGGACGTACAGCCACGCGAACGGCTACAAGGCCGACATCGCGACCGGGGACTGCGTCGACCGCGCGGTGCGGCGCTACCCGTTCACCGGCGTGCGGGGCGACGGCGCGCGGCTCTACCGGTCCCCCGAGGGCGTCGTCTTCGCCCGCGAGAAGGACCACTGGGACATCCTGGTCAGGCGCGGACCTCGCGGATGATGCCCACCAGCTCGCGGGTCACCGACTTGAAGCCGGGGATGCGCGACATCGCGACCATGCGGTTGACCAGCGGGACCGTCCGCTCGACGAGCAGGTAGGTCTTGCGGCAGCCGGGCGAGCTGTCGTGCACCCAGTACAGCACGATGCCCATCGAGTAGATCCACAGCAGCTCGGGGAGCTCCGCCCGGAACTCCTTGTCGATCTTCAGATCGGAGCCCTCGACGACCTCGCGGTAGATCGCCACCGCCGAATCGCGGGCGGGCCCGGACTCGGCGCTGAACGGGTTGAGCGGGCTGGTCGGCTCGGCGGCGAACTTGAAGAACTTCCCGGCGAACTCGTGGTACGGGACCATCGTGTCGACCCGGGCCTTCAGGACGCCCAGCAGCCGCGGCGCGAACTCGGTCTCGGCCTCCAGGACGGCCCGGCAGGCGGCAACGTGCTCGTCCTGCAGTTCGTCGTAGTAGGCCTGGATCAGCTCTTCCTTGGAGCCGAAGTAGTAGTAGGCGTTGCCGACCGAGACACCCGCCTCCTTGGCGATCGCCCGCATCGTCGTCTGCTCGTATCCCCGCTCCCGGAACAGGCGCAGCGCCGTCTCGACGATCAGGGCGCGCGTCTGCTCGGACTTCACGGCCTTCGTCTCGGTCACGACTGCCACCCTAAAGCCCGAGTGCGGCCGACCGCTCATGCCACGATCCGGCGCGCGCCGCAACCCGGCGCCCCGTACCGGTGTTCACGAGGCATGATCAACACTTTGGAAACCCTCGAATGCTTCTACGCCGCGGAGGCCGACTACCTGGCCGCGGGCGGCCCCGGCAAGGGGGACTTCTCCGTGATGGCCGCCCACCTCGCCCCGGACGTCGCGATGTACCAGGCGCCCAGCCTCCCCTACGGCGGGACGTGGCGCGGCCACGACGGCATGGAGCGCTTCATGGCCGTGATGAGCGAGGCGTGGTCGGAGCTGACGTTCCGCGAGCAGCACTGCGCGGTGGACGGCGACACGGTCGCTGTCCGCAACGACTGCGTCTTCCGGGCCCGCGCGACCGGACGGGAGGTGGAGACCTCCGTGCTGCAGTGGATCACGGTCCGGGACGGGCTGGTCAGCGAGTTCCGCCCGTTCTACCTGGACACCGCCGCCGTCCTCGCGGCGCTCAGGGGGTGAGCTCGGCGGCGACCAGCTCGGCGACCTGGGCCGTGTTGAGCGCGGCGCCGTTGCGCAGGTTGTCGCCGCAGAGGAAGAGGTCGAGCGCCTTCGGGTCGTCCAGCGAGCGCCGCACCCGTCCCACCCAGGCGGGATCGGTGCCGACCACGTCCGCCGGGGTCGGGAACTCCTGCGTCTCCGGGTTGTCGCAGAGGACGACGCCGGGCGACCCGGCGAGGACGGCCTGCGCCTCCCGCTGGTCGACCCGCTCCTCGAACACCGCGTGGACCGACAGCGAGTGACCCGTCACCACCGGGACGCGGACGCACGTCGCCGTCACCCGCAGGTCGCGCAGGCCGAGCACCTTCCGCGACTCGTTCCGGATCTGGAGCTCCTCGGAGCTCCAGCCGCCGTCGCGCACCTCGCCCGCCCACGGGACCACGTTCATCGCGAGCGGCGCCGGGAACGGTCCGAACTCGCCGACCGCGCAGCGCAGGTCGCCCGCGCGGTTGCCGAGCGTCCGGTCGCCGCCGACCTTCTCCATCTGCTCGTACAGCGTGCCGACGCCCTCCAGCCCGGCGCCCGACGCCGCCTGGTAGGACGAGACGACGAGCTCGCGCAGCCCGTACCGGCGGTGCAGCGCCCCGACCACCGTGATCATCGACAGCGTCGTGCAGCTCGGGCTCGCGACGATCCCGCGCGGCCGCCGGCGCACCCGCTCCGGGTTCACCTCCGGGACGACGAGCGGGACGTCCGGTGCCATCCGGAACGCGCCGGAGTTGTCGACCGCCACGGCGCCGCGCTTCGTCGCGATCGGCACCCAGCGGGCGGCCACGTCGTCCGGCACGGCGAACATCGCGATGTCGACGCCGTCGAACACCTCCGGTGCCAGCGGCGCGACCTCGACGTCGGCCCCGCGCAGCGGCAGCGTCCGTCCCGCCGACCGGGGCGAGGCGACCAGCCGGATCTCCCCGTACACGTCGCGGCGGGTGGACAGCAGGTCGAGCATGACGGACCCGACGGCCCCCGTGGCGCCGACGACGGCGAGCGTCGGCCCGCCCGTTCCCCTGGTCATCGCGCCGCGGGCAGTCAGGGCCATGGTCGCACCCACCCTCTCGCCGTCGAGTCGTGTCCGCACGTCCAACTCCCTGGGAATGCGGCCGGTTCCCTAAAAGACCCTGCCACCGCCCACGCGCGGCGTCAGCGTCACGCGCCACAGGACGAACAAGACAAAGCGGGCCGCACGGAGTCCGTGCGGCCCGCTGAGGCGTGCGGTCAGCGGCCGGTGCCGCCGTAGACGACGGCCTCGACCTGCTCGGCGTCCAGGTCGAACGCGCGGTGCGCGGCGGCGACCGCGGTGTCGATGTCGTCCTGGGCGACGACGACCGAGATCCGGATCTCCGAGGTGGAGATCATCTCGATGTTCACGCCGGCCTCGGCGATCGCGCTGAACAGCGACGCGGTGACGCCCGGGTGCGAGCGCATCCCGGCGCCGATCAGCGACACCTTGCCGATGCGGTCGTCGTAGCGCAGCGACTCGAAGCCGATCTTCTCCTTCAGCTTGTTCAGCGCGGTGAGCGCGCTCTGCCCGTCCGTGGACGGCAGCGTGAAGGAGATGTCGGTCCGCCCGGTGGACGCCGCCGACACGTTCTGCACGATCATGTCGATGTTGATCTCGGCCTCGGACAGCACCGTGAAGATCGTGGCGGCCTCACCGACCTTGTCCGGCACCCCCACCACGGTGATCTTGGCCTCGCTCCGGTCGTGCGCGACGCCGGAGATGATCGCCTGCTCCATGTCCTGTCCTTCGATCTCGCTGCTGTCGACGACCCACGTGCCCACCTTCTGACTGAACGAGGACCGCACATGGATCGGGATGTTGTAGCGGCGCGCGTACTCCACGCAGCGCAGATGCAGGATCTTCGCCCCGCTGGCCGCCATCTCCAGCATCTCCTCGTAGGAGATCTTCGGGATCTTGCGGGCGGCGGCCACGATGCGCGGGTCGGCGGTGAAGACGCCGTCGACGTCGGAGTAGATCTCGCAGACGTCGGCGTCCAGCGCCGCCGCGAGCGCGACGGCCGTGGTGTCGGACCCGCCGCGGCCGAGCGTCGTGATGTCCTTGGTCCCCTGCGAGACGCCCTGGAACCCGGCCACGATGCAGATCGAGCCCTCGTCCAGCGCGGTCCGGATCCGTCCCGGCGTCACATCGATGATCTTGGCTTTGCCATGCGAGCCGTCGGTGATCACACCGGCCTGGGAGCCGGTGAACGAGCGGGCCTCGTGGCCCAGGTTCGCGATGGCCATGGCCAGCAGCGCCATCGAGATCCGCTCGCCGGCGGTGAGCAGCATGTCCAGCTCACGGGCGGGCGGCAGGGGGCTGACCTGCTTGGCCATGTCGATGAGGTCATCCGTCGTGTCGCCCATGGCGGAGACCACGACGACCACGTCGTTGCCCGCCTTCTTCGTCGCGACGATGCGCTGGGCGACCCGCTTGACGCCTTCGGCGTCGGCGACGGAGGAGCCACCGTACTTCTGCACGACAAGAGCCACGGGTGGGCGCTCCTCGGATCGGGGTCAGGCGTTCTGCTCGTCGAGTCTACAGAGCCGGACACACCGGATCACGACCAGGTAACCGTCCGCCCAACCCCCGCGCGCACCCCGCCCCCCGTCCTCCTCGTCCCGGCCCGACCGCTTATTACGAGTGTCTGACGTGCGGCTTCCTGACCTGGCGGTCGGCAGTCCATGATCATTGGATGGGGCTCATGGCAAACCTCTCCAAGGCGGCCGTGGGCCGTCGCGTCGCCGTGCTGACCGCCGCGCCGCTCCTGTTCGGCCTCGCGACACCCCTCGCGGCGCAGGCGGCCACCACCGCCGTCGAGTCGACGAGCGTCTCACCGTCCACCATCAGCGCCGGCGAGGAGGCGCTCCAGAAGGTCACGTTGACCGAGCCCGCGCCCGCCGGAGGCACCGTCGTCGCGCTACGCGACCTGAACGAGTTCGAGGACCCCAACTACGCCAGGTCGACCGGGCGCAAGGTCACCGTGCCGGAGGGGCAGCGGTCCGTCACCTTCCCGATCCGGGTGCAGTCGGAGGACACGACGACCGTCACGTCCCTGGAGGCGTCCGCCAACGGGACCGCGGCGCGGACCGCGATCACCGTCGAGCCGCCGGACTGGCGCGAGCAGGTGGTGACGGGCTTCTGGGTGAAGCAGCAGTACGGGCAGGCGATCGCCTTGACCGGCACGACGGTGACCGGCACCGTGCAGATCAAGTCCCCCGCGCCCGTGGGCGGGCTCGCCGTCGACATCCGCAACAACCCGGTCTGGAACGACACCGCCTACTCCGCGCCGTACGTCGTCGTGCCCGCCGGCGCCACCGGCGCCACCTTCCCGATCAGCGTCTCGACCGACCAGAACCCGCGGTACGTCCAGATGACGGCGGACCTCGGCAACGACAAGGCGACCTCCAGCCTGATCGGGACCCCCAAGAAGTTCTCCGTGGGCACTGTGAGGGAGATCCGCAACAAGTCCGGCTACTGGCCGAACTACGGCGTGGTGGGGCTCGGCGACATCTGGCACCCCTTCGGCGCCGTGATCAAGCTGACTAGCGACACGCCGGGCGTCACCGTCCCGCCGGAACTGCAGCTGTCGTCCTCCGAACTCGGCCGGACCTTCCCCATCCAGGTGGACCCGTCGACCCCGATCGGAACGAAGGTCAAGATCACCGCCACCTGGGTCCTCGGCCCCGCCCCGGTGACCACCGAGATCACCATCCAGGACTGACGCCGACGACCACCGGAAACCACCCCAGAAGACGGCCGGGCCCTGCACGAAGCACGCGGAACAGAGCCCGGCCAGGCGGGGCGAGGCAGGCACGCTCGACGTGCACGCTTGCCGCTTCGGGCGATTTGAACGGCCATGGGCCAATATGTAAACGCCATGGATCGCGACGGCCGTCGCACGCGAATAGCCTGACCCTCAGGGCGGTGCAGAGAGTGCCATGCCGAAGGGAAGGATACGAATGTGGCGCCGCAGACTACGAGAGAAGTACAAGTTCTGGCTAATTAAAAGAATTCGCGAAAAATCCAACTGGGTGCTCTGTGAGGGAGTGAAGGCGAACGTCCTAGAGTTGGCTGCTCAGTTGCCCTCCAAGGCTGCAACTTTTCACTCCTCAGAGCATAGACAACTAATCTCCAATGCCAGTTTGGCGTTGAACAATGCGCGCCGCGTCATCAACGCCGACGAGAATCCTCGAGGTCGGACGACGGCACAGGTGGACGCGGCGCAGATGCACGTCAATTCCGCACGCACCATGTGGTTGCGGACTCTGTCCCCTGAGGACCTCGTACCCCACCTGGCGGACCAACTAGCCATCATCGAGCAGCATCTTCCTGCGAACGACACCCATCGGGTCGCCGCCGAGAAGGCCGCGTTGGAGTTGCAGAAGGCGCACTCGGCGCACCGCGCCGCCCACAATGGAGCAGGCCGCCACCACTGGTGGCCGGTGACGCGCGGCGCCGACCACTCCGCGCACCTCGTCCCGGAACTGTCGACCGTGCTGGACGCGGTCGATGCCGCTCGCGAGGCCTCTCTGAAGGAGAGGCTGCGCGCCGTGAACTTTGCGCGTATCGTTTGGATGACGGCGCTCGGCCTTTCCTGCCTCGCGGTCGCCATCGCCGTGGCCGGGGCCATCTGGAAGTCGGCCGTTCCCCTTTGTTTCACACCCTTCAACAAGGTCGCGTGTCCCAGCCAGACCGTCAGCCCGCCGCCTCCGAATTCGCCCGGCTCGGTGGCCTCGCCAGGGGACTACGCCATCGTCGAGATCGCTGGAGTGACCGCGGCCTGTATCGCAGCGGCAGCCGCTCTACGGAAAGTCCAGGGCTCCGCGACCTCCTACGGTATTCCCGTGGCACTGGCCTTCCTGAAACTTCCCACCGGGGCACTTGTGGCCGTGCTCGGGCTCATGCTCCTGCGAGGCGAGGTCGTCCCGGGACTGACTGCCCTCGACACATCGGGCCAGATCATCGCCTGGGCGGTGCTGTTCGGTTACTCGCAGGAACTGTTCACCAACTTCGTGGACAAGCAGGGCCGCCAAGTGCTGGAACGCGTGCACGGGACCCCCGATCCAAAGACGCCACGGGAGGTCGCCGTTACGCAGGCGATGGCAACGACCCCCGGGTCGGCACCGGTGCCGCCACCGAGTAGCAACGGCTACCGGCAGCCCACCGAAGCGGACAAACGGTTGTTCACACAATCCACGATGAGGTGATCAACGTGACTGATCAGAGTGTTCAGGCAGC
The DNA here is from genome assembly GCF_040492135.1 of Actinomadura sp. NPDC000600. Classification (NCBI taxonomy): domain Bacteria; kingdom Bacillati; phylum Actinomycetota; class Actinomycetes; order Streptosporangiales; family Thermomonosporaceae; genus Actinomadura; species Actinomadura sp. NPDC000600. The sequence continues at coordinate 96,429 of NZ_JBEUPD010000003.1, read as the reverse complement.
CGTGCAGGCTCCGCCGTGGCCAGGGCGGTTCCTCGCCCTGATGAAGGGTGACGACGTCCGCACCTGGCAGGACAAGATGCGCCAGCGCGGCTGGACGAGCCTTGCGGTCGACGGCATCTACGGCACCCACTCGGAGGAGGTCTGCATAGCCTTCCAGAAGGAGAAGGGGCTGAACGCCGACGGCATCGTCGGACCCCAGACCTGGGAGGCGACCTGGAAGGCGCCGATCACATAGCATCCTTCCGCTCACACAACGGGCGTACCGACCACGGCACGCCCGTTGCCACGAGGACTGATCCCAGGCCCGGCGGGCCCTGATCGAGGTCCATGCGGGGCGCGGATGTGGGCGTGAACCGGGTCCTCTCAGCCGAGGCGCCGGTTCTCCTGGTGGGTGTCGGTTATCTCTTGTTACCGGCTGGAGCGTCCGACACCATGAGTGAGCATGGAAGACGGAACTTTCGCGTCCCCGGGTTGCTGCGGGGTCACCGCCGCCGACGAGGACGTTCTGCAGTGGGACACCCGCAACGACTGCGAGGTCCGGCAGATCCTCGACCGCATCGCCGACAAGTGGTCCCTGCTCGTCATCGCTCTGCTGGACCAGCGGTCCCTGCGCTTCACCGAGTTGCGCCGCCGGATCGACGGCATCAGCCAGCGGATGCTCGCGCGGACGCTCCGGCACCTCGAACGGGACGGGCTCGTCAGCCGCACCGTCCATCCGACCGTCCCGCCGCGCGTCGACTACGCGCTCACGCCGATGGGCGCGACCCTGCACGACACGATCCGGTCGCTCGTGGTGTGGACGGAGCAGCACCAGAGCGCGATCGCCGCAGCTCGGACCGCCTATGACGCCCGGATCGAAGCCGAACGGCAGGCGGCGGAGCAGGAGGCGGCCGAACGGGACGCCGTCGCCCATGACGTCCTCGCCTACCGGCGCTGACCTCACTTCTCGGTGGAGCGGGGACGCTAGAGCTTCGGCGGGCCCTGTTCGATGCGGCGGAGGACGGGGGCGAGGCGTTCGTTGTCCTCGGTGCCGATGAGCCGGCGCTCGTCCCACCAGGTGGCGCCGGCGTCGCGCAGGGGGCCGACCACGTCGCGGGCGTCGGCGGGGCTGGCTCCGCCGACGACGATCTCGAAGGGGCCTTCGCCCTCCCGGTGCCGCCGGACGTAGTCGACCAGGTCGCGGACGTCCTCGACGGCGGGTGCGCGGCCGTGCGAGCCGGGGCCGAACAGCGGGACGGCGCCGTCCCAGCGGGCGGCCCGCCGCATCGGCCGCCGGTTCGGCCAGAAGCCGGCGATCCAGACCGGCGGCCGCGGCCGCTGGGCCGTGGCGGGGAGCAGCGCCACGTCCTCCACTTGGTAGTGGCGCCCGTGGTGGGTGACGGGTTCGCCGGACCAGTAGCGTTCGAGAAGGCCGAGCCCCTCGTCCAGGCGCTCGGCCAACACGGCGGGGTCGGTGGGTTCGCCGAACGCGCCGTACTCGTCGGCGACCGGCCCGCCGAGCCCCGCCGCGAAGACCACCCGTCCGCCGCTGAGGACGTCCAGCGTGGCGACCTGGCGGGCCAGCTGCTGCGGACGCCGCCGCGGGACGGGCGTGACCAGCGTGCCGAGCCTGATCCGGCTGGTCGCCAGCGCCGCCGCGGTCAGCAGCATCCACGGGTCGCCGAAGGACTTGCGATCGCTCCTCACGTGGACGACGTGGTCCCACACGAAGAGCCCGTCCCACCCGGCCTGCTCCGCCGCCTCCGCGACCCGCGCGACGGTCCGCGGGTCGGCGAAGTCGCCGAAGTTCGGAATGTTGATCGAGTACCGCATCCCCGCATGCTGCGCCGCCCCGGACGGCCGCGGCAAACGATTTAGCCGGGGGCTTCATCCTCGGCCGCGTCGAGGCGGCGCATCCGTCCCAGCTTCGCCCTGGTCAGCGGCGAGCGGGGTCCGTGGACAGCTCGGAGAGGTTCATCGCCATCGCGCGGTGGACGGCGGGGATCCAGTCGAGGGTGCGCAGCAGGGTGTTGCGCATCCCGCGCAGCACCGGGCTGCCCACGGTCGCGACGTGGGTCATCCTGTCGGTGAACGCGACGACCTGCTCGGCGACGGGACGGCGCTCCGCCTCGTACTCGTCGAGCACGGAGTCGGGGGCGCCGTCGCCCAGGACGGCGGCGAGCTTGCCGGCGAGGTTGAGGGCGTCCTGGATGCCGGTGTTCATGCCCTGCCCGCCCGCCGGGCTGTGGACGTGGGCGGAGTCGCCGGCCAGGAAGACGCGGCCCGCGCGGTAGTGCGCCGCCAGCCTGTGGTGGACGCGGAATCGGGAACTCCACACGACGTCCTTGACGCGCGCCGGGTGCTGCTTGGGGCCGCGCGCGTCCAGGAGCGTCTGGACGTCGGCGGCGGTCGGGGCCGGGGGCGCCTCGTCGACGGTCGCGACGATGCGGTGCCGTCCGCCGGGGAGCGGCGCGACGACCGTGACGCCCTCCGCCGAGAAGAACAGCATGACCTCCTCGCTGCCGCCTGCCCAGTCCAGGTGCACGTCGGCGAGGACGAACGACTGCGGGTAGGCGTCGCCCTCGAAGGCGATCCCGGCGTGCTCGCGGACGATGCTGTGCATGCCGTCCGTCCCGACCGCGTAGGCGGCGCGGATCTGCTCGCCGCCGGCCAGGGTCGCGGTGACCCCTTCCCCGTCCTGCTCCAGGCCCGTCACCTCGAACGGCCGGTGGACGAGGCCGCCCTCCTGCTGCAGCCGTGCGAGCAGGATCTCCTCGGTGACGTTCTGGGGGACGAGCAGCGTGTAGGGGAACTCGGTCGGCAGGTCGCCGAACTCGACGGTGAGCAGCACGCGGTCCCGCTCCCGGACGGTGAAGCGCGGCACGATGATCCCGCGCTCGACAAGCTCGTCGGTCACCTTGAGCTCGCGCAGCGCCTCCAGCGTGCGGGCATGGACCACGGCCGCCCGGGAGGTGTTCGCGCCCTCCGCCGCCTTGTCCAGCAGGACGGCGTCCACTCCCTTCTGCCGCAGGGAGGCGGCGAGGGACAGCCCCACGGGCCCCGCGCCGATCACGAGCACGTCGGTGGACTTCGGAACAGCGTTCATGGTCACTCCAGGTGCCAATGGCCGTTTGCCAACAGTTGATGGCCAACTGGTGTTGGACTCTAGACCCGGACCGCCGTGTTTGCCAACGCTTGATGGCATATGTTGGCGGGCATGGCTTTCACCGAGCGTTCAGCGGCGACCCGGACGGCCATCCTCGGCGCGGCCCGGCGCCGGTTCGCCGAGGACGGCTACGAGCGCACGACGATCCGGGCGATCGCGGCGGACGCGGACATCGACCCTTCCATGGTCATCCGGTACTTCGGCAGCAAGGCCGAGCTCTACGCCGCCGCCTCGGCCATCGACCTCGCCGTACCCGACCTCAGCGGCGCCGACGACGTGGCGGCCGCCTACATCCAGGCCTTCCTGGCCCGATGGGAGGCCGGCGAGAACACCGCCGAGGCCGTCCTGCTGCGCACCGCCCCCACCCACCCCGACGCCGCGGCCCGCGTCCAGGCGATCTTCGACAAGGAGATCGTCCCCGCTCTGGAGAAGGTCCTGCCGGACGACCCCGCCGTCCGCGAGCGCGCCGCCCTGCTGCTGAGCCAGACCCTCGGCATGGCCTACGGCCGCTACCTGCTGGGCATCGAACCCCTGGCGTCGATGGACGTCCGCGAGATCGCCGCGATGGCCGCGCAGGCCGCCAAGGTCCCTCTCCACGCTCCGCGCAACTCGTCCTGAGGCGCCCCCGCGCCGCTGTTCAGAACTCGCCGCCCTGATCGTGCTCGTCTTCAGCGTCTGGACGGGCGGCCCCTCGGGCGCGCGTCGTCTTCCGGTGGTCCCGATCAAGGTGTAGGCGGAACGGCCCTGCCGGACATCTCTGGGCGACACCGACCCGAGAGAAGGGAGCCGGCGTGCCGGATCCAGACGGGGAGTTCACCCGGTTGTGGGACGCGCACTACGACGACGTGCTCAGGTACGCGGCGCGTCGGATCGACCCCGACACGGCCCGGGACGTCGCCGCGGAGACGTTCCTGGTCGCCTGGCGGCGGCGCGGCGACATCCCGCCCGACCGCCCGTTCCCATGGCTGCTGAACGTCGCCCGCAACGTCCTCGCCAACGAGATGCGCGGCCACCGCAGGCGCACACGGCTGTGGAGCCGGCTGCGCGGCGACCGCCCGCACGCCCCCGCCCCGGCCGCCGACGTGGCGTCCGGTCTGGCCGAAGGCGGGCGCATAGCCGCCGCGCTCGGGCGCCTGTCCGCCCGCGACCGCGAGGTCCTCCAGCTCGTCGGCTGGGACGGCCTCGACGCGCGGGCCGCGGCGACCGCGGCGGGCTGCTCGGTCAAGACGTTCTCCGTGCGCCTGCACCGCGCCCGGCGCCGCCTGACCGACGCCCTCGCCGAGATCGACGCCGCCGACCGTCCCGCACCCGCCGCCCCGCTGCAGAGGAGCCACCAGGCATGAACGACCTCGACGAAGTCCGCCGCATCATGGCCCCGGCCGACCCGTGCCCGCCGGGCGCCTTCGACGGCGCCGCCCACGACCCGGCCGGACGCGCCGCCTACGAGCGGATCACGGCGTCGGAGGCCCGTCGCTCCGGACCGTCCCGCCGGACGACGTTCCGCCTCGTCGCCGCGGGCGGCGTCGCCGGGGCGCTCATCGCCGGCGCCGCCGTCGCCACGGGCGGCAGCGGCGAGCAGCCGGCACCCGTGGCGGCGACGGAGACGCAGCGGGTGCTGAACGTCGCCGCGACGTTCGCGCTGAAGCAGCCGTTCACCGCGCCGCGTCCCGGCCAGTGGGTCTACACCGAGACCCGTTACCGGCGCAGCGGCGCCCCCGGCCGCGGCCAGGTCGTCAGGCCGGGGTCGCCGCTGAAGACGCAGGTCGACCGGAACTGGGTCCGGGCGGACGGCAGGCGCATGGCGTTGTACGACCACGGCAAGCTCGTCACCTCCGCCACTGGCGGGGGGATGCCGCCGATCGACTACGCCACCGTCGCCAAGCTGCCCACCGACCCGGACGGCATGCTGGCCTGGGCCCGCGCCCAGGAGACCCCGAACGAACCGAACGGGGGCGCGTTCCAGCTGCTCGGGTCGCTGCTGCTGAACAACGGCGCGCTGCCGCCGGCGCAGACGGCCGCCGCCTACCGCGCGATGGCGAAGATCCCCGGCGTCACCGTGGACCGGGCCGCCAAGGACGGGGCGGGACACAAGGCGATCTCGGTTTCGTTCCTCATCGAGGGCTGGGCGAAGGACGAGATCCTCTTGCACCCGTCCACCTACGCCTACAAGGGCCACCGCACCACCGTCGCCAAGGATCACACCATGCCGGACGGCGGGCGCTTCCTGAAGGGCGCCGTCGACAGCTATTCCGTCCGCCTGGCGGCGGGCGTCGTGGACCGTCCCGGCCAGCGTCCCTGACGTTCCATCGTTGCGCCGAGGGTCGTCCGGTCAACCCGACCGGGCGGTCCTCGGCACGTCCCGGCTCGCTGAGGCGCTGGTGACGCAAGGGTTGCTCCGCCGTAAGCGGTATGAGGCGCTCCCGGCCACCGTCAAGATCTTCTCGACGGACCACCCTTGGGTGGGGCCAAGCGTCTATGTAAAGGCAGGCGTCTGCGGGGTGCCGTGGTTCATCCCGGCCATCGGGGATCCGCTGCGTCCGTGCCATGACCCGGCGGGGGCGGGTGCGGCGATGATCGAGCTGATGGGAGAGCTGATGAGCGGGTTCGACGAGTTGCCGAGGGTTCGCCGGGGACCGGTGCCGTCCCTGTACGCGGCGCTGCGGCGGAGGGCCCCGCAGGTCGCGGCGGCGCGGCCGGACGACGAGGCGTTACTGCACGTCTCCTACCGCGGGCAGGAGGCGCAGGTCGCCTGGGACGACGACCTCGAACAGTACGCGTGGCGCCGCGGGGGGAGCGGGCAGATCGGCTCGGATGCCGAGAAGGCGGCCGAGCTGATCGCGTGGGCGCTGGGCGCGCGGACCGGCCCCGCCACGTCCGGCTAGGCCGGCGCACGGCCGGTCGGGCCAGGCGGAGGCGCGGTCGGGCCAGGAGGAGGCGCGGTCAGGTAGGCGGCGGGCGGTCGGATCAGGCGGGGGCGGCTTCCGTGGCCACTTCCGTGGCGACGCTCAGGCGGGCGTTGGCGACGAAGGCGTGCAGAGCGCGGAGCGCGGCGCCGGCGTGGTTGCCCCAGTGGTTGAAGTAGGAGTACTGCCACCACCAGAGGGCTTCCAGCGGACGGTCCTGGTTGTAGTGGCGGAGGCCGTGGACGAGGTCGCTGGCCACGTCGACCAGGTCGTCCGACAGGCGGTAGGGGGTCGGCTCGGTGTCCTTGTAGGGATCGAAGACCTCGATGTAGTCGTCCATGGACTGGAGGCGCTCGGCCAGGCCCTGCCGGATCGAGTCGAGGTCGGGGTCGTCGCCCACCTCGGGCTCCCAGTTGTCCGGGAGGATCACGTCGGCGCTGGCGCCGAGCTGCGCGCCGGCCAGGATGACCTGCGACACCTCCAGCAGGAGCAGCGGGATGGTGTGCACCCCTCCGTCACCGCGGGCGACCGCCTCCAGGCCGTTCAGGTAGTTGTCGACGTGGCACGCCACGCGCTCGGCGAGGGCGTTCCAGTCCTGCGGGCTGTTGGTGTCAGACATCGAGCAGCCTCCGTCCTTCGAATGCGCGGCCCAGCGTGACCTCGTCGGCGTACTCGAGGTCGCCACCCACCGGCAGGCCGCTGGCCAGTCGGGTGACCGTGATGCCCATGGGCTTGACCAGCCGGGCGAGATACGTCGCGGTCGCCTCGCCTTCCAGGTTGGGGTCGGTGGCGAGGATGAGCTCGGTCACCGTCCCGTCCGCGAGCCGCTGCATCAGCTCGCGGATGCGCAGGTCGTCCGGCCCGACGCCCTCGATCGGGCTGATCGCGCCGCCGAGCACGTGGTAGCGGCCCCGGAACTCGCGGGTCTTCTCGATCGCGACGACGTCCTTCGACTCCTCCACCACGCAGATGATGTGGGGGTCGCGGCGCGCGTCACGGCAGATCCGGCACTCCTCTTCCTCCGCGACGTTCCCGCACGTCTTGCAGAAGCGGACCTTGTCCTTGACCTCCTTGAGCGCCTTGCCGAGGCGCTCGACGTCGGCCGGATCGGCGGCGAGGAGGTGGAAGGCGATCCGCTGCGCGCTCTTGGGGCCGACGCCGGGCAGCCTGCCCAGCTCGTCGATGAGGTTCTGAACCACCCCTTCGTACAACGGGCCCCTCCTTTACTGGTCGTGTGCCGCTCGCGTTCCGGTTCAGGCGCCGCCGAGGCCGGGGAAGCCGCCGGGGATGCCCCCGCCGCCGCCGAGGCCCTGGGCGAGCGGGCCCATCTTCTCCTGCTGGAGCTCCTGCGCCTCGCGGGCGGCGTCGCGGATCGCGGCCAGCACCAGGTCGGCCACAGTCTCCGCCGTGTCGGCCGGGTCGTCGGTGTCGATCGCCTTCGGGTCGATCGACAGGCCCGTGACCTCGCCCTGCCCGTTGACCTTCGCGGTGACGAGCCCGCCGCCGGCGGTCCCCGTCACCTCGGTCTCCGCGAGCTCGCGCTGGGCGTTGAAGAGCTGCTCCTGCATGGCCTGTGCCTGCTGGAGGAGTTCCTGCATGTTCAGCTGACCACCGGGTTCCACGGTGCACTCCCCATTCCGGCCCCCGAGGGCCTGCTCTCTGGCGCTCCGCCAGCCACCGGACGTCCGTCCCACGAGACTACGGGTTCCCAGGCCGTTTCGGTAAGCGAGGACCTCGGCACGCCATTTCGGAAGCACGTCCGGGATGCGGCCCCCTCCGGCGGGCTACGGGGCGGAGTTGTCGATCTCGCGGATGATCTGGCCGCCGAGCTCCCGCTGGATGAGCGCCATCCCGCTCATCTCGGCCTCGGTGCCGTCGGCGTCGGCGTCGCCTTCCGGGTCGACCTCGTCGCTCTCGTCCACGGGAGAGGGCTCGGGCGGCGGCGGAGGCTCGTCCGGCGGCGGGGGCGGGGGCTCCGGCGCCCGGTCGGCCCTCGGCGCGGACGGCTGAGCAGACGGCTGGAAGGGCGGCCGCGGCTGTGGTGCCGGGTTCGGTGTGGCCGCCCCACCGAACCCTGCGCTAGGGCCCGGCCGTCCTCCTGGGGGGGACCCGCCGGGCGCCCCGCCGACGACGGTCTCTATCCGCCAGTCGACGCCCATCCGCTCCTTGAAGACCTCGCGCAGGACGGCGTCGCGGCCGCCGTTGACGAAGCCGAGGCGCCGCCCTTCCGCGTCGAAGCCGAGCGTGAGGACCTTGCCGTCCAGGGACACCGGCTGGACCCCGGACATGATGACCATCCAGGTGGCGCGGCTCTTCTGCTTGACGGCCTCGACGACGTCGGGCCAGAGGCGCTGGATGGTGGAGAAGTCCGTTCCTCCGGCCCCTCCGCTGGGCGCGGGTGGTGGGCTGGAGGGCGCGGACGGTGCGCTGGGCGCGGGTCGCGCGGCGGCCGCAGGGCGTGCGGTGGCCGGCGAACCTGTGGTCGGTGCACCCGTGGCTGGTCCGCCTGGGGCCGGTCCGCCCGTGGTGGGGGCGGCCGTGGTGGGGGCGGCCGTGGTGGGGGCGGATCCGTGGTTATCCACAGAACCGGGTTCTGCGGGTGCCGTAACGGGGCTGGGGTTGACACTGGAAGTGGGGTCGGCCCCCCGGGCGGGAGGGGACTGGGTTCCGTGCGTTGCGGAACCGCCATTCTGGGACGGTGTCGCCCCCGCCTGGCCGGGCGTCCCCTGCGCCGCGCCGCCTTGTCCATGGGCCCCTGGCGCCGCACCGGCCGAGCCGGACGTCCCTTCGGCAGCCCCACCGTGCCCGGACGCTCCCTGTGCCCCGCCGACCTGCCCCGGAGCCGCCCCGGGAGCCGGTGCCGCGGACGCGAAGGCCTGCGCAAGAGGATCACCGCCCTGGCCGCCGAACCCGCCCTGGCCAGCACCGCCACCGAAACCGCCCTGGGAGGCCTGACGCTCCAGACGGTCGAGCCGGGCGAACATGGACGCCTCGTCCTCGTACGCGGCCGGCAGCAGGATCCGCGCGCAGATCAGTTCCAGCAGCAGCCGCGGGGACGTGGCACCGCGCATCTCGGTGAGGCCGGTGTGCAGCAGGTCGGCCGCGCGGGTCAGTTCTCCCGGCCCCATCGAGGAGGCCTGGCGCCGCATCTGCTCCAGCTCGTCGGGCGGGACGTTCAGCAGCCCCGTCCCCCCGGCCTCCGGCACGTTCGACAGGATCACCAGGTCGCGGACGCGTTCCAGCAGGTCGGCCGTGAAGCGGCGCGGGTCCTGGCCGCTCTCGATCACGCGGTCGATCGCGGCGAACACGGCGGCGCCGTCCCGGGCCGCGAAGGCCGCGATGACCTCGTCCAGCAGCGCGGAGTCGGTGTAGCCGAGCAGCGACACGGCCCGCGCGTACGTGATGCCCTTCTCGTCCGATCCGGCGAGGAGCTGGTCCAGGATCGACAGCGTGTCGCGGGCGGAACCCGCCCCGGCCCGCACGGCCAGCGGCAGCGCGGACGCCTCGTACGGGACGTCCTCGCTCTGCAGGATCTCCTCGACGAGGTCTTGCAGGACGCCCGGAGGGATCAGCCGGAAGGGGTAGTGGTGGGTCCGGGACCGGATCGTCCCGATGACCTTCTCGGGCTCGGTCGTCGCGAACACGAACTTCAGGTGCGGCGGCGGCTCCTCGACGAGCTTCAGCAGCGCGTTGAAGCCCTCGCGGGTGACCATGTGCGCCTCGTCGATGATGTACACCTTGAAGCGCGCCGACACCGGGGCGAAGAAGGCCCGTTCCCGCAGGTCGCGGGCGTCGTCCACACCACCGTGGGACGCGGCGTCGATCTCGATCACATCGATGTGCCCGTTGCCGGACGGCCCGAGCGCGACGCACGAGTCGCACTTGCCGCACGGGTCGGGGGTCGGCCCCTCCTCGCAGTTCAGCGAGCGGGCGAGGATCCGGGCGCTGGACGTCTTGCCGCAGCCGCGCGGCCCGCTGAACAGGTACGCGTGGTTGATCCGGCCGTTGCGCAGCGCCTGCTGGAGGGGCTCGGCGACGTGTTCCTGCCCCTTCAGCTCGGCGAACGTCGCTGGCCGGTACTTGCGGTACAGAGCCAGACTCATCGGGGGTCCGCCCTCCCTCGAGAAGCAGAGCGTCAGAAAGCGCCGTGTCGCCGTGGACCGGTCATCGCGGACCGGTCGCCGTCAAACCAAGGGACCCCCCGCACACCCGCCAGAGCCTGCTTATCCTTGCTGCCTTCCGGCCCTGGGGAGGTTCACAGGGTGACGCCGTGCGAGGGGTCTGCCCAAAGTCTATGGCATCCCCGGCCCAGGATCGCCACGCTTTCCGGCGTAGTCTCCGCCCCATGCCCGCCTCTCCCCAGGACACGCTCCTGCACATCGCCGAACGAACCCGCTGGGAATCCGCCCGGACCACGGGCGTGGCGTACGCCATGTCCACCCTGGGCCGGACGCTGGACGAGGAGGGCTTCATCCACTGCTCGTCCGACATCGCCCAAGTGGAGGGCGTCCTCGGCCGCTTCTACGGCGACGTCCCCCGCGAAGACCTGGTCCTGCTGGTCATCGACGTGTCCCGCCTGGACGCGCCCGTCCGCTACGAGCCGGCCGGAGACGAGCTGTTCCCCCACGTCTACGGACCGATCCCCGTCGACGCGGTAATTGAGGTCAGGTCACTGCCCGAGAACCGGTAGGCTACCCCGTGGAGGATTCGCCTAGTGGCCTAGGGCGCACGCTTGGAAAGCGTGTTGCGTGCAAGCGCTCGCGAGTTCGAATCTCGCATCCTCCGCCACACCGAGGCCGGTGCCCGACGCGGGCACCGGCCTTTCGCGTGCCGGGGCGCGTTCACTGGCCCAGCGGGGAGATCGGGCGTTCGAAGAAGGTCTCCAGGACGACGGTCGCCTTCGTCCCGCTGACGCCCTGGATCTCGTACAGCCGCCGCAGCACGTCCTGGAGCCGCCCGGTCGTCGACGTCCGCACCTTGACCAGGACGGACGCGCTGCCCGCGACGACGTGGGCCTCCTGAACCTCCGGTATGGCGGCGAACTCCGCCGCGCGGTCGCCCATCCACACCGACGAGTCGATCAGGGCGAAGGCCAGCACGCCCTGCCCGAGCGCGGCCGGCTCCACGTCCACGCTCGTCCGCCGGATGACGCCCCGCTCGCGCATCTTCCGTACCCGTTCGTGGACGGCCCCGGCCGACAGGCCGACCGCCGTACCGAGTGCCGCGTAGGACCGGGTGGCGTCCTCCTGGAGGAGCTCCAGCAGGCGACGATCGATGTCATCCACGTTCTTCACAAGATGACTGTATCGCGTACGATCATCCCGAAGTTGTTCTGAACAACATTCAGTCATGGCGGATCAAGGGAGAACCATGCCCAAGGAAGCGGTCAACGGGATATACGAGGTTCTGGACGAGCGCTTCCGTACTGGACGGTGCTGCCACGGCGACCAGCACCTCGAAAACCTTCACTCCGGCTCCCGCTGGGCCGAGGGCCCGCTGTACCTCCCCGCCTGGCGGCAGCTGGTCTGGAGCGACATCCCCAACGACCGCATGCTGCGCTGGGACGAGGCGACCGGCGCCGTCTCCCTCTTCCGCGCGCCGGCCGGGCACAGCAACGGCAACACCCTCGACGCGCAGGGCCGGCTGATCACCTGCGAGCAGGGGAACCGGCGGGTGACCAGGACCGAGCCGGACGGCACCGTCACCGTCATCGCCGACCGCTACCGGGGCAGGCGCCTCAACAGTCCGAACGACGCGGTCGTCCGCTCGGACGGGTCGGTCTGGTTCTCCGACCCCGACTTCGGCATCACCAGCGACTACGAGGGCCACCGCGCCGAGAGCGAGATCGGGTCCTGCGACGTCTACCGCGCCGATCCGGTGACCGGCGAGGTCCGCCGCGTCGCGGACGGCTTCGGCGGACCGAACGGCCTCGTGTTCTCCCCGGACGAGCGCCGCCTCTTCGTGTCCGACACCCGCGCCGCCCACATCCGCGTCTTCGACGTCCGCGACGACGGCACGCTCTCGGACGGCGAGGTCTTCACCGCGGCCCGCGACGGCGTCGGCCGCTTCGACAACATCCGGTTCGACCGGGACGGACGGCTGTGGGCGGCGGCCCTGGAGGGCGGCGTGCACTGCTACGCCCCCGACGCCACCCTCATCGGGCGCATCCGCGTCCCCGAGCCCGTCTCCAACATCACCTTCGGCGGCCCCAAGAACAACCGCCTGTTCATCACCGCGACGACGGGCCTGTACTCCACGGTGACCTCGGTGACCGGCCTACCCCGGATCCCCCAGACGATCAAAAACTGACGCGGCCGCGCACTACCGAACGGAAGACTCCCATCAGCGATACTATCGCTGTTGATACTATCGCTGGCGGGAGTATTGATGCGTCGCTTCATTGGTCGGAGCCGTGAGCTGGCCGTGCTCGCCCGTGCGCTCGAACAGGTACGGGCGGCCAGCGGCTCGGTGAAACCCGGCCGCTGCATCCTCATGCGCGGACGGCGACGGGTCGGCAAGTCCAGCCTTGTCGAGGAGTTCGTGCGCCGCGCCGGTGTGCCGTCGCTCTTCTTCACCGCGGCCGGGGGCCCCGCGGAGGACGAGCTGGCAGAACTGCACGACGCCGTCGCGAACTCCACCCTCGCGGACCGGGCCTTGTTCACCGAAGAGGCGCCGGCGCAGTGGAACGCGGCGTTCAGGCTTCTCGCGGAGATCCTCCCCGACGACGTGCCGAGCGTCATCGTCCTCGACGAGGTCCCATACCTGATGAACCGCGTCGACGCCTTCGAGGGGATGCTCCAGCGGGCATGGGACCGCCTGCTCTCGCACAAGCCGGTCCTCCTGCTGCTCATCGGGTCGGACATCTCGATGATGGAGGCGCTGAACGAGTACGACCGGCCCTTCCACCAGCGCGGGACCGAGATGGTGGTCGGCCCGCTGAACCCGGCCGACATCGCCGAGATGCTCGACCTGGAACCGGCGACGGCGTTCGACGCCGCCCTGGTCACGGGCGGGCTGCCGCTCATCTGCGCCGATTGGCGGCCCGGCGCGTCCCTGTGGGAGTTCCTCCGCGAGTCGCTCGACGACCCGATCTCCGCGCTGCTGGTCTCCGCCGAACGCTCGCTGGCCGCGGAGTTCCCGCCGCAGGCGATGAGCCGGGAGGTCCTGCGGGCCATTGGCGCGGGCGAGCGGACCTTCACCAACATCGCCCGCGCCGCCGGGGGCATCTCGCACACCACCCTCACCCGCGCCACGGACGTCCTGACCCGCAAGCGGGTGGTGGCGGCCGAACTGCCGATCTCGACGCGCCCCTCCAAGGAGCGGCGTTACCGGGTCGCTGATCCCTACTTGCGGTTCTGGCTGACGTTCCTCGACCCGCACATGGCCGAGATCGAACGCATGCGCGGCGACCTGACACTCGGCCGCATCAGGCAGGGCTGGACGAGCTGGCGGGGCAGGGCGATCGAACCGCTGGTCCGCGAGACGCTGGCGCGCCTCCTCCCGGACGGTGACCTCCCCGCGGCCCCCGCCATCGGCGGCTACTGGACGCGGGGCAACGAGGTGGAGATCGATCTCGTCGGTGCGGACCGGGAGCCCGTCGCCCGGCGCCTGCTCTTCCTCGGCTCGATCAAGTGGGTGGAGAACTCGTCGTTCGACTCCCACGACCTCGCCGCGCTCCAGCGGCACAGAGCGGCGATCACCGACGAGCCCGTGCCACTGGTCGCGGTGACACGGAACGGCGTCGCGTGTGGTGGGCTCCGGGCCGGTTACACCGCGGAGGACCTTTTGAGCGCTTGGGCGGGGACATGACGGTCGATCATGAGTTGATCCGGGCCGCTGAGCGGGTCGCGGCCGGGTGCAGTCGGGGGGACGAGCACACGGTGGCCGCGGCCGCCCGTGCCCGCGACGGGCGGATCGTCACCGCGATGAACGTCCACCACTTCACCGGCGGGCCGTGCGCGGAGCTGGCCGTGATCGGCGCCGCGGCCGCCCAGGGGGCCCACCGGCTCGACATGATCGTGGCGGTCGGGGACGGCGGCCGCGGGGTGATGTCGCCTTGCGGGCGGTGTCGGCAGGTCCTTCTGGACTACTTCCCGTCCATCCTCGTCATCGTCGACATGGGCGGTGTTCTGCGCGCCGAGCCCGTGGCCGAACTGCTGCCCGCCGCCTACATATGGTCCGACCATCAGGCCTGATCCGTGACGTTCCAGCGGACCGGTATTTAGTCACGGGCCGGTTGACCTGCGCCGTAACTGGTTTACCGAATCCGGCAAGTGGAGTGACGGATGTTGTTGCGCTGCCTTCTCCGCGCCCTTGCCAGCCCTTAGACTCGAAGGGTGATCTTCAAGTCGGTGGGTGAAGGAAGGCCCTATCCCGAGCACGGTCTATCGTCCCGGGACTGGGCCAAGATCCCTCCTCGCCAGGTCCGCCTCGACCAGCTCGTCAGCACCAAGCGGGAGATGGACCTCCAGTCCCTGCTGTCGAAGGACTCCACCTTCTACGGCGACCTGTTCCCCCACGTCGTCCAGTGGCAGGGCGAGCTCTACCTGGAGGACGGCCTGCACCGGGCGCTCCGGGCGGCCCTCCACCAGCGGCAGGTCCTGCACGCCCGGGTCCTCGACCTGGACGCCGTCGACATGGGCTGATCAGCGGGTGCGGGCGGGCTCGGGCGCCGGGAGGGACTTCGGCTCGACCAGCCGCGCCGGCTCCGCCGGGTGGACGAACCCGGGCCGCGCGGCCAGCAGGCCGACCACCACCTCGGGCACCACCAGCACGAGCAGCAGGGCCACCGGAACGTTCCAGCCGCCCGTGGCCTCGTGCAGGATGCCGACCGCGAACGGGCCGGCTGCGGCGAGGAGGTAACCGCCCGTCTGCGCCATCCCGGACAGGCCCGCGGCCACCGAGGGGCTCGGCGAGCGGAGGCTGAGCAGCGTGAAGGCCAGCGGGAACGCGCTGCCGGTGCCGATGCCGAGGATCACGACCCACGCCCAGCCGGCGGACGGGGCGAGCAGCAGGCCGACCAGGCCGACGACCATCGTGGCCGCGACGGCGAGGACGAGGGGGCGCTGGTCGCGGAGGCGGGCGGCGAACACCGGCACGACGAAGCCCAGCGGGATCCCGACGATCAGCATGGTCGAGACCATCATCCCGGCGGTCGCGGCCGGGTGGCCGGCGTCCTGCATGACCTCCGGCAGCCACGACATGAGCACGTAGAACATCAGTGAGGCCAGGCCCATGAACGCGGCGACGGACCAGGCCGTCAGGGAGCGCAGCAGCGATCCCCCGGCGCGCGGGGCGGTGACCGGGGCGGTCGGGGCGCGGCGGCCCCGCACGGCGAGCGGGCCCCACACGAGCGCGGCGATCAGCGACGGGACGGCCCAGACCACGAGGGCGAGGCGCCAGCCGCCCGCCTCCGCCAGCGGCACCGCGAGCCCGGCGGCGATCGCGCCGCTGGCCGCCATCAGCATCATCGCGAGCCCGGTCAGCGAGCCCAGGCGGGTCGGGAACGCGCGCTTGATCACGGCTGGCATGAGGACATTGCCCATCGCGATGCCCGCACCGGCGACGATCGTGCCGAAGAACAGCGAGACCGGGGACTGCACCACCCGCAGCACGATCCCCGCGGTGATCATGACGAGGGAACCGGCGATCACGGTCTCGGCGCCGAACCGCCGCGCGGCGACCGGCGCGACGGCCGCGAAGACGCCCAGGCACAGCACCGGCAGCGTGGTGAGGACGCCGGTCTGCGCACCGGACAGCCCGAACGCGTCCCGCAGGTCGCCGAGCACGGGCGAGATCCCCGTGATCGCGGCGCGCAGGTTGATCGTCAGCAGCACCAGGCCGATGAGCGACCACACGGCCGCGGCCCGGGTCACCGGAGTCGTCGTCGAGCTGTTCATGTCACCTTCGTCGTTCGGCCGCCACGAGCGCGGGATCGCCGCGCCGAGCGGTGGTTCTGCTGCGTCCGGTGCCATGCGTTGACGGCCGCCGGGCACCACGACGACCGCCCGTGAGGTGGGCGAGACCCGATACGGGCTTGCGCCTACCGCGTCAGGACTCCTGCGGAGCTTTTGCAGGAGCGGTGAGGGCGGAGGCGAGGATCTGGTCGAGACACGCATGGGTCGCATGGGTCGCGGCGTCCGCGTCCCCCGCCTCGATGGCCGCGGCGATGGGGCCGTGCGGCACGTCGGCGTGTTCGAGCAGGCTCCCGGCCGCGCCGATGCTGGCCCGGAGCGCGGCGCTGAAGTCGCGGTACAGGTCGGTCAGGACGCGGTTGTGGGTGGCCTCGACGACGGCGGTGTGGAATTCGAGGTCGGCCTCGACGAACGCCGAGTGCTCGCCCGCCGCCCATGCCGCGTCCCTGCGCGCGAGGGCGACCGCGATGGCGGCGATGTCGGCCTCCGTGCGCCGGGTCGCGGCGAGCCTGGCCGCCTCGACCTCGAACCCCCGCCGGACCTCGAGGATCTCGACGAGTTCGGCCCGCTCCAGCCGCCGCCGGACGGCCCCGGACAGCTCGCTCGTCGCGCGCACGTACGTCCCGTCGCCCTGGCGGCTCTCCAGAAGCCCCGCGTGGGTCAGCGCCCGCACGGCCTCCCGGACGGTGTTGCGCCCGACGCCGAGCGTCTCCGACAGCACCGGCTCCGGCGGGATCTTGGCGCCCACCGGCCAGCCGCCCCCGGTGATCTCGCCCCTGAGCTGCTCGATCACCTGGTCGACCAGCGAGGACCGCCGTGCCGTCCGCAGAGTCACCCGAACCTCCAGTCAACCAGTCATCCCATGTCTGAATGATACGACATCCGCGCTCCGCGCTTTATTCCGCCCCCGGCACAGGACGAGGCGGCACGCGCTGTCGCGGCCGCCTCTCCTACCCCTCGGGTCTTAGCGCTGGGCGCTCACAGGGACGAGGTTGAAGACCGACAGGCCCGCCGCTTCCAATGCCTGGCGGTAGGCGGTGGCGGCGTTGTCGGAAGACCCGGTCAGTTCGTAGAGCTCGCCGAGTTCCCGGTAGAGGTGCGCCGCCGGACGGCCCTTGGGAAGGGTCGCCAGCTGCTCGGAGGCGGCGCGAAGGACGACCTCCGCGGCCGTGGTGTTCCCCTGGGCGACCCGTGCACGGGCAAGGACAAGGCGGGCCAGAACGGTCTTCTGGGTGCGGACGCCCATCTCGTCCGCGGGCTGAGGCGCCAGCGAGGAGTCGCTCGCGGGGGCGGCGAGGGCCATGCCGGTGTCGAGGAACTGTTCGAGCGCGGCGATGGCCTCGTCCAACTCGCCGATGAGGACGAGCGCGCGGGCCTTGGCGATGGTGCTCTCGGTGGACTCGGCGTCGTCGAGGCCGGTCGCGGTCTGGAGGAGGGTGAGCGCCTCCTGGGCCGCCTCGCGGGTGCCTTCCTGGCGCGGACGCTCGAACCCGTACTCACCGGGCGGCGCGGCGTCGGGCGGCGCGGCGACGGAGAACGGCTCGACCCCTCTGAGCAGCGCCTTGGCTCCGGCGAGGGCGAGGCGCGCCTCGGCCTGCCTGGGAGGCGTGTCCGTGCGCGCGGCGAGGGCCTGGTCGGCGAAGTAGAGGGAGTCGCCGACCGCGGCCTCCTCAAGGGCGCGCATGCTGGCCCGCTGGTAGTGGACGCTCAGCGGCTCGGCGTCCTCGCCCCCCTGGGGATGGAGGAGGCGGCGTCCCAGCTCGTGGGCGCGGGCGGGATCGGAGCGATCCACATAGGCGAGCAGCAGGATGCGTCCGGCCTCGGTGTACTCGTGGCCGGCATGGAGGCCGAGCCGCTCCAGCCGTTCGAGGGCGCGCTCGCCGAGCGCGATGGCCTGCCCCAGGTCGCCGACGGCGTGGTACGTCCGGGCCAGCGCGATCACCGGCGGCAGCCAGCTGGCCCGGCCCGGGTCGCGCTCGGCCTGCTCGCGCAGCTCCTCGAACAGCGCGATCGCGCGGTCGGTGCGGCCCAGCTCCTCGAGGGCGCGGGCGCGGCCCCAGCGGGCGCGGGCCGTGAGGTCCGGGTCGTCGCTGCGGGCGATCACCTCGTCGAACCCGGCCTCGGCCGTGGCGGCGTCCCCGCGCAGCAGGGCCAGGTGGGCGTGGCGTTCCCGCACCTCCAGGTGGGCGCGCTGCTCAGGCTCGACGCCCTCGGCGAGGTACTCGGGGGTGCAGCCGAGACGCTCGGCCAGCATGCGCAGGACGGTCGGCGTCGGCGTGCGCTTGCCCGACTCGATCAAGGAGATGTAGCTGTCGGAAAGGTCGTGACCGGCGAGTTGTGCCTGCGACAAGCGTCTGGTCAGCCGCAGGTTGCGGACACGTTCGCCGACGTTGCCTGGACCCGGCATGTGGACTCACTTAGCGGAAGTAAACAGGCGGCTGGGGTGCCGACATGATTGCACATTGCGGGTTATCGCACATCGAGAGCAAGGAAGCGGCAGAAGACGAGACCGGCCGCGGGGCCCGCGCGCACGGGCCGCGAGGTTCGCCGGTTCGCGCCGGCGGCCCCTCCCGTCGATCGCGACGTCTGTCACCGGGCCGACGGTATCCGACCATCTGCCCAAGATCGCATAGACCGCCGATATTGATCAGTCCGCCGCGTTTTCCGGCCAGTTCCGGCCGCCCGGTTGCGCCGTCCCCGGAGGTGGGACCGCTCCCGCGGAAGCGCCCCGACCCCGGGCCGGGCGAGCGGGCGGCGTGCGCGGGACAAGACGGGCATGATCCGGACCGTCCCGCATGGTCTCGGCCTCACTCCGGAGACCTTCGCCTCACCGGCGACCGGCCCGGGCAGGCACAGCGCTCCCGCGGCTCGCGGGCGGCGTCACCGGGAGCGGCGCGGAGCTAGACCTCCCCGTCGGCGCCGTCGTCCTTGGGCATCGACGAGGTGGGGGCGTCCTCCCGCGGGCGGGGCCGCGGCGGCGGGGGCGGGGGCAGCTTCTCCTCGGGCGCCGGGTTCTTGTTCGGGAAGATCATTTCGCAGACTTCGAGGTAGAGCTGCTCGGGATAGGGCAGGAAGGGCACGTTGGTGAGCGCCTGGTCCTGACCGGCGGACTCCAGGACGAACTCCCCGTAGCCGAGCATGCGGCCCGTGATCGTCCGCTTGAAGCTCATGTCGGTGACCTTGGCCAGCGGCATCATCGCGACCTTGCGGGTGATGAGGCCGGTGGTGAGCAGCATCCGCTGGTTGGTGATGACGAAGTAGTCGACGGACCACTCCGCGACCCGCCACACGAACCAGGCGAGCAGGATCAGCCAGCCCCACCAGACCCAGCTGAAGACCGCGCCGCCGCTCTCGGCGAGCGTCTGGCTCAGCATGCCGGCGAGGATGAGGCCGCCGAGCAGGAGCCCGACCGGGACCATCAGCACGGCGGGGTGCCGCCGCACAGTGATCACCTGGTTCTCGTGGGGGAGCAGGTACTTGTTGACGGATGCCGGCGCGGAGTCGCCGGGGGTCACGAGCCTCATGCCGGCCTCAGGCGAGCGAGTTGACGAAGGTGGCGAGGGAGTCGGCGGCCGACGAGATGCCGGACGCCGCGGTATCCACCGATCGGGCCGCGCTGTCCGGCTGCGTGATGACGTAGAACGCCACGAAAGCCGCGGCGGCCCACGTGATGTACTTCTTGGCCGGCACGGCTGCCTCCCGGAGCGTTGACCCACGGACCCCGGGTTCAGTTTCGCACAGCCCGCACCGGCGGCAAAGCAGCGCGTCGTCGCGCGGCACGGGCCCCCCGGCTAGGGTGCGTTGTCGAGCGACGAGCGGCGCGCCTTGCGTCGCTTCTCGGCCGCGACCGTCGCCAGCACCTCCAGGTGCCGGCGCGCGATCCGCTCGACGAGGGCGGGCGGCGCCGATCCGGTGACCTCCTCGGCGCCGTACCGCGCGGCGGAGACGCACCGCTCCACCGTGTCGGCGCCGTGGACCTCGCGGAACTCCTCGGTGAGCCTTTCCCCGATCTCGGTGTAGCGCGGCAGGTCGCCATCCCCTGGGTGAGCCATCATGTGTCCCCGAAGCTCGCTCGCGCCGCCCGGTCCGTAACGGTCCCCTGTGCCGGGACGGCGGAGGGGAACGCGCGCTCGCGTTCCGTAAGGGTGGTGGTACCCCCGCGCCGTCCGGAACGAACATCGCAGGTCACGTCGGGTCTCGGCGGGGCCGAGAGGCTCCGGCGGGCGGGTCAGACGACGCCGTAGAGCCGGTCCCCCGCGTCGCCCAGGCCCGGCATGATGAAGCCCTGCTCGTTGAGGTGGGAGTCGATCGCGGCCGTGACCACCTTGATGGGCGCCGAGATGTCGGAGAACGCCTGCTCCAGGTACTTCAGCCCCTCAGGGGCGGCGAGGAGGCAGAGCGCCGTGACGTCGTCGGCGCCGCGCTCGATCAGCAGCCGGATGGCGGCGGCGAGCGTTCCGCCGGTCGCGAGCATCGGGTCGAGGACGTAGCACTGCCGCCCGGACAGGTCGTCCGGCAGCCGCGTCGCGTAGGTCTCGGCCTGCAGGGTGCCCTCGTCGCGGACCATGCCGAGGAAGCCGACCTCGGCGGTGGGCAGCAGCCGCGTCATGCCGTCCAGCATCCCGAGGCCCGCGCGCAGGATCGGCACCACGAGCGGCTTCGGGCTCGCGAGCTGGACGCCCTGCGCCTGGACGAGCGGCGTCTGCACGGTGACCTCGGCGACCCTGACGTCGCGGGTCGCCTCGTAGGCGAGCAGGGTGACCAGTTCGTCGGCCAGCCGGCGGAACGTGGGGGAGTCGGTGCGGGCGTCCCGCAGCGTGGTGAGCTTGTGCGCGACGAGCGGGTGGTCGACGGCGAGGGTCTGCATGCGCTCACCGTAGCCCACCGGCCGGGGCGGTCCGGGGCCGCAGGATAGGACGCCGCTGAGCTGGGCAGGATGGCCATATGAACAGCGAGAGCGATCAGCAGCCGAGCGGCCGCTCTTGGGTCCGGGGCTCAGCCCCCGATCCGCCCGCGCCCACCTCGGCTCCCGGCTCAGAGCCCCCGTCCGCCGACCCCGCGGTGACCGAAGTCACAGGTGAGGACTCCCCGACGCGCCCCGGACCCCAGGGCGACATCTCCCCCGAGCAGGTGCGCGAGCACCTCCGCCGCAGGGCGGTCTTCCTGCGCGAACTGGCCGAGGCGCGCGAGCTGCGCCGCCGGGTGACCCCGCACCGCTCCCGGCGCGCGCGGATCCACGCGGCACTTCGCCGCCGCACGTTCCGCATCAATTGATCCAGATCGGTTAGGTTCATGCCGCCGGGCACCGGAATCCGGCGCTGACTCCCGGCATCACGGCCGGGTGCGGCGGCGAGTTTGGTGGTGGGGCACGCGAGTGCGCGCCGCATCTGCGACCATGCCCTGGCAGGAGACGTGCCGGTGGGGTGGAAATGACGGATGTGGACGCGACGGACTTCGCCGTCGTGGTGTACCGGGAAGACGAGGGCTGGGAGGCCGAGATCCTTCCGGTGGCGCTGACCGAGGACCTCGCGGGGCTGATCCATGCCCTGCGCCAGCAGCCGAGCCTCGGCGGCACGGTCGGCCTGGTCTCGGTCGGCGACGACTTCTTCGTCGCGATCCGCCTGCTCGGCGACGAGGTCATGGTGTTCCTGTCGGACGTCACCGCCTCGGTCGACTGGCCGCTCGCCGGCCAGGTGCTCGACTACCTGGACATCCCGATCCCCGACGAGGAGGAGCTCGACCAGGTCCTCCCGGTCGGCGACATGTCGATCTTCGCCGACCTCGGGCTGGACGAGATGGAGCTCGGCGCGATCTCCGGCGACCTGGAGCTCTACCCGGACGAGATGCTGCTCAGCATCGCCGGCCGCATCGGTTTCGCCCCCGCCTTCGAACGCGCCCTCGACACCATCTCCTAGCGGCCCCGACTCCGGTCGGGGCGGATCAGAGGTCCACTCCGGCCAGGTGGGCGTCGCCGTCGCCGGTGGGCTCGACGCCGTCCATGGCCCGTTGACCGCCGCCATCAGCCGGTTCGGCGTCGATCGCTGAGCGGTCAGCGGGGGAAGCCGTTGCGGCGGGCGTAGTCGTACAGGCCCGCCCAGTCGTCCCCGGTGTGGCTGTGCTGCGGGTCGAGGCAGCCGAGGCTGATCGGCCGCCTGGCGTCGTAGCGGGGCGCGTGCAGGTCGGGCGGGTCGCTGAAGTTCAGGACCTCGGCGATGTTGCGGGCCTCGGCGTCCCGCACGGTCAGCGGCTCCAGGCCCCAGCGCCACTCGATCGCCTTCAGGACGGACGTGTGGTCGTACACCTCGTGCGCGACGGCCCCGCGCCGCGCCCGCGGGGAGATCAGCAGGCACGGGACGCGGAAGCCGCGCAGCGCGGTGCCGAGGTCGGGCCGCGGGTCGGGGCCCTCCGGCGGCGGGACGTGGTCGAAGAACCCGCCCCACTCGTCGTAGTTGATCACGAAGAGGGTGCGGGGCCAGTTCGGCGAGGTGACGAGCGCCGTGTAGACCTCGTTGAGGAAGGCCTGACCGAAGCGGATGTCGGCGAGCGGGTGCTCGTCCTCGGACATGCCGGGCAGGAAGAGCTCGCCGAGGAAGGCGGGCTCGACGAAGCTGACCGCGGGCAGCCGCCCGTTGCGGGCGTCGTTCCGGAACTCCGCGATGTTCCGGCTGATGTCGAGGTGCCGCAGGCCCCACAGCGCGGTGAACGGGACGTCGCTGAAGTAGTACCGGCAGGAGACGCCCTTGGCCTTGAGGCGGTCCCAGACGGTGGTGGTCTCGGAGATCGTCAGCGCGTTGGAGATCCGGTCGGTCTGCCCGGCGTGCTGGAAGATCCGGTTGGGGAACGTGGACGACATGATCGCCGGGAAGTAGCGGTCGCAGACCGTCCAGTCGAGGGCGGCGTGCCCGTGGAAGCCGAGGTCGGGGCCCTCGTAGTAGCCGATGGAGAACACGTCGTTGTCGCCGGCGCGCAGCCATCCGTCGCACTCGCCGCCGTTGTACTCCGTCCTGCCGCCCTGGTAGGAGTGGTCGGGATCGTTGAAGCCGCAGCCCCACGGCACCTTCAGGTGGTGGGTGTCGTGCGCGTTGCCGTCGGCGTCGGTGAAGGTGAGCCCGGCCTGGCGGCCGTCCGCGCCGGGCAGCCAGCCCATGTAGTGGTCGAAGGACCGGTTCTCCATCATCACGACGACGATGTGGTCGATGCCGGACTCCTCCGGATCGGGAAGCTCGGCGATCGGGGCGCGCCTGGCGGCGGCCAGCTCCGCCGCGTGGGCCTGGGTGGACGAGCCCCCGGCGGCGCCCGCCGCGATGATCGCCGCGGCGCCCGCCGTCCCCGCCAGAAAACCGCGCCTGGTCAGTTCGTCCGCACCCATGGCACTCCTCCCGGGATGGCGATCGCTGAGCAGTATGCGGATTCGGGTGACGCTGGGGAAGAACGCCGGACGTCCGCCACCGGACGAGAACGCGAAGTTTATTCACAACCGTTTCCGGGCACCCGGCCGCCGATTCCCGTGCGCGGGGGGTGTGACCGGGTCGGCCGCCTGGGCCACAATGAGCACGTGTCCTACTTCGCCGCCGTGTTCGCGCAGACCCCCCAGGGCTGGGTCGGGACGGAGGCCGTGCTCGCAGAGGCGGAGAACGTCGACGACGTCGCCGACCTGATGCGGGAGGCCGCCTTCGAGTCCTCCGGAGATCCGGTCCTGCTGCTGGTCGAGCAGGACGACGACTGGTTCGCGATCGTCCGGCTCGACCGCGACGACGAGCCGCGCGCCTACATCTCCGCCGTCCGCGAGGACGGGCTCGGCTCCCTGTTCCAGCAGCTCGTCGGCGAGGTGCCGGAAGGCGACGCCGCCGGCGACGCCGACCTGCTGGAGGACTTCGACCTCGACGCCAAGCGGCTCGGCGAACTCGGCGAGCGCGCCCTCCCCGGCGACGCGCTCCTCACCGTCGCCGAGCATGCCGGGTTCGGCGAGGAGTTCGACCGCCTCCGTGACTGACGCGCGCGATCCGGTCGTCGAGCGGTTCCGTCCGGCGATGCTCCGGGCCCTGGAAGCGGCCCGGGAGGCCGCCGAGGACGGGGAGATCCCGGTCGGCGCCGTCGTCCTGGACGCGTCCGGCGAGATCATCGGAACGGGCCGCAACGAGCGCGAGCGGACCGCCGACCCCACCGGCCACGCGGAGATCGTCGCGATGCGGCGCGCGGCGGCGGCGCTCGGCGGGTGGCGGCTGTCCGGCTGCACGCTCGTCGTGACGCTGGAGCCGTGCACGATGTGCGCCGGGGCGTCCGTCCAGGCGCGGCTGGACCGCGTCGTCTACGGCGCGGTCGACCCGAAGGCGGGCGCGGTCGGGTCGCTGTGGGACGTCGTCCGCGACCGCCGGCTCAACCACCGCCCCGAGGTGATCGCCGAAGTCATGGCGGAGGAGTGCGCCGCCCCGCTAATCGAGTTCTTCGCGCGCCGCAGAGTCGGGTAGGCTCTCCCGCGGTGGTGTCGCCTAGTGGACGAGGGCGCACGCCTCGAAAGCGTGTGAAGGGCAACCTTCCGTGGGTTCGAATCCCACCACCACCGCCACGTTGGACTGGCAGGACGTCAGGGGCGGCACCCTCCCGGGGGTGCCGCCCCTGACGCGTCGGGCCCTGGACGCCGCGCCGCCGCTCGCGCGACCGCGCCCCCGAGAGATCTGGAACCCCGGGTGTCCGCTTCGGCCGCTCAGGGGTTGTCCACCCAGGCCTGCAGCCTTATCTCGCTGGTGTAGTTGGTCATGTAGTTGTACAGATGACCGTTATTTGCGTTGCACCAGACGGTCGCCGTTTCGAGGTACCCGGTGCGGGGAAGCGAGACGGAGCACTGCGCGAGCAGCCATTTGAGGTGGCTCGATTTGACGTAGAAGATGACGGCCGCCCCTCCTTCGCCGCCGTAGTTCCGAAACGTTCCGGCGACATTGCATCCGGAGTACTTGTCGCACGACCCACGGAATTCGATCGAAACGGTTCTGAACTTCGGCCGGTCCGGGATTGAAGGCCGCGGGGGGCGGGCGCCCGAGTTCCCGTTGGGAACGCCACCCGCCTCAGGGGGTGTTCCAGAGGACCCGGGAGCGGGCTTCTTCGTGATCCCTTCGAGCAGGTTCACGCCGGTGAGCTCATTGAAGCCGATGAGGGTCGTGATGATCGCGGCGACGATGCCCGTCCACGTGGCGATGCTGCGCTGGGGCTCGTCCAAACCATACCCCCGGAAGGAAAGAGAGCCATCCGCCGAGACGCACAACTCGAGCCGGTCCCCGCAGTATATTGTACCAAAAATTACGGCCTGGCCATATCGACCGCGGGATTTGTCCGAAAAGAAGATGTGTGCCCTTGCGGGCAGCGGCCAGGAAATTAGTACCTTGAGGATTAGTCGCCCTGGCGCGTTATTCGGCGAACTAAAGACGCCCCAGCCGTGCATGCCATGCCGGGGGATTCCGATCCAATACCACCGCCCACCGCAAAGGCCGCCGTCCCGCATTCGGGAGGGCGGCCTTTCTCCTTGCGGACGTGCCGGTGAACGACCTCAGCCGACCGTGACCAGGGCGACGCCCGCGACGGCGACGGCCATGCCGACGCGTTGGACGGCGCGCAGGCGTTCGCTGTAGGCGACTCTCGCCAGCAGGACGGTGATCGCCGGGTAGAGGGACGTGAGGACGGCCGCGAGGCTGAGCATGCCGCTGTGGACCGCGAGGAAGTACAGGACGTTCGCCCCGGCGTCCAGACTGCCGGACAGCAGCGCCAGCATGATCAGCGTCCGCCCGGTCAGCCTCGGGCCCGCGTTGGCGCCGCGGGCCGCCAGGAACAGCAGCGCCACGGCCACGATCGCGAGGTTGCCGAGGCGGGCGCCGACGATCGGCCAGAGCCCGGTGCCGTCCCCCGCCTCCTTCAGCAGGACGAAGAACACGCCGAAGCAGGTACCGGACAGACCGGCCATGACGGGGCCGGAGTCCAGCAGGCGGCGCCGCCCGCCCGTGCCCGCCGCTGTCGCCTCCTCGCCGTTCGCCTCCATGCTGACGAGGCCGATCGCGACGAGGCAGAGCAGGACGCCGAGCAGGACGGACGCGTCGAGCCGCTCGCCCTGGGCGACGCCCACCGCGACCGGGAGCACCGCCGCGGCCAGCGCCGACACGGGCGCCACCACGCTCATCGGGCCGCGCGCGAGGGCGCGGTAGAAGGCGATCAGCCCGCCGCCGCCGCTGAGCCCGGCCACGAAGCCCCAGGCCATCGGGCCCGGGCTCGGGTGCCCGCCGGTGAGCAGCGCCGACACCAGCACGACGCCGAGCCCGATCGGGACGCACCAGGTCAGCGCCCTGATCGCGGTCGAGCCGCGGGTCACGGTGCCGCCGAGGAAGTCGGCGACCCCGTAGGCGAGGGCGGCGGCCAGCGCGAGAACCGTGACCATCACCGTCCGCCGATCAGCCTGGTCTGGATCCGCACCCCGGGCGAGATCGCCCGCAGCCGCTCCGCGAGCCGGTCGCCGGCCTCGGCCAGCCTGTCCAGCGGGTACGGCTCAAGGCGTTCGAGCAGGAAGAGGCCGTTCTTGGTGTCCTCGGTCAGGCGCGTCCGGACGCACTGGCGCCAGTTCCAGCGCCGGCAGGTGACGCCTTGGTCGTCCCGCCAGACGACCTCGCCGGGGGTCGGGTGCTCGACCGCGGGCTCGCCCCCGGCGATCACGTCGAACGGCTCGTCGCCGGTGGCCCTGACCAGGCGCGCCGGGCCCTGGTAGGCGTCCAGGTCCTCGCCGCCGATGGGCAGCGCGTACTCGACGCTCACCGCGTTGTAGGCGTCCACGACCCGGTTGATGGACGGGAGGGCGTCGGCGCGGCGCAGCAGCGCGTCCACCGAGGGCCGGGTCCGCTGCGGTTTGGCGCCGAACGCCCGGTACGCCTCGCGCCACGCCTCGACGTGCGGGTCCCCCGCGTCCGCCGCTTGCGCGGCCTCGGCGAGCCACCCCTCACCGACCTCGTCGCTCGGACCGTTTCCGAGCCCCTCGGCGGTCATGACGAGCACGGCGAAGTCGGGACGCAGCTCCCGCACGGCCTCGTCCACCACGATCCGCTCCAGCATCCCGTTACTCCCCTCCGGACGGTCATTTGAGTGAACTCAAAAGTTCATCATACCGACCGAGGAGCGTCCCGGGGGACCCTCCCCCAACACGCGGACGCCGCCGGTTGTTCTCCTGGGCGCTCACTCGGGTTCGGGAAGCGCACGGACCAGGTCGAGCAGGCGCCGGACGTCCGGCAGGACGTCGTCGAGGCCGGCCTCGACGAGCGCGGCGGCCGCCCGGTCGAAGTAGGGCTGCCGGGCGGCGATGACGCGCTGGACGAGGTCCTCGCCATCCGGCGTGAGGGTGAGGTCGGTCCGGCGCCCGTCGTGGGGCGAGGGGCGGCGCTCGATCCACCCGGCGGCGGCGAGCCGGTCGGTGAGCCGGCTGGGATGGCCGGGGTCGGCGGCCATCCGGGCGCCGAGGTCGGCGATGGAGACCGGCTGCCCGTCGGCGATGATCAGCAGCGCCTCGGCCTGGACGGCGGTGACGCCGAGGGGGCGCAGCAGGTGGTTGAACCGCCGCTCGACCTCTCGCTGCGCGGTCTTCAGGGCCATGAGCAGTTCGAGTACGGGCTCCACGAGGGGAAGTCTATTGCTTTATGTGTCATGACATGCATAAGCTCGGCACCGACAAATATGTGTCATGACACAGAAATGGGTCTCGGATGTGCAGGATCAGGTTCTCCCGGACGCCGGCGTTCGACTTCGAGGCGCTGCGCGGGCTGTGGACCGCGGCCTACGACGGCGGCGAGGTCGGCGAGGTCGCCGCCGTCATGGCGCGGGTCCGCCGAGGCGACTTCGAGTCGTGGTACCGCGAGTGGTCGGCGATGGCGGACCGCGTCGCGGCGCGAGGACGGGCGTACGGCGAGCCCGTGTCCCGGGGCACCGCGATGCTCCGGGCCGCCAACTACTGGCGGCAGGCCGAGTTCTTCCTGGACGCGACGGACCCGCGCCGCGCCGCGGCCGCCACAGCCGGCAGCGACCTGTTCGACGCGGGGCTGGAGGCCCTCGGCACGGACGTGACCCGCGCCCGCATCCCCTACGACGGCGCCGACCTGGAGGCGCTGTTCATGGCCCCCGCCGACCCGGACGCCCGCACGGTGCTGGTCGTGCAGGGCGGTTTCGACTCCACGCTCGAGGAGTTGTACTTCATGATCGGCGCCGCGGCGGTGCGCCGCGGCCACTGCGTGCTGATGTTCACCGGCCCGGGACAAGGGTCGGCGCTGCGCGAGCACGGCATGCCGTTCACCGCCGAGTGGGAGCACCCCACCCGGGCCGTGCTCGACTGGCTGGGCGGGTTCGTAGAGGCCCGGCTCCTGGTCGGCGTCGGCATCAGCTTCGGCGGCCACCTCCTCGCCCGGGCCGCCGCGTTCGAACCGCGCTATGACGGTGTCGTCCTGTACGACTACTTCCCCGGCATGCTCACCGCGTTCCTGCACAACGTGCCCCGGCCGGTGCGCGGCGCGTTCCAGCGCATGCCTTGGTGGATGCGGCGCGCCGTCCCCCTGTACGGCAGGTTCGACGCCCAGGCCCGCTGGGGGATCGGCAACGCGCTCTGGACGTTCGGAGCCGCGACGCTGCCCGGCCTGATCGACGCGATGCGCCCCTTCGACGACCGCGACTGGGCCGGCGACATCACCGCGGACGGCCTCGTCCTGCTGGCCGAGCGCGAGCACTTCTACGACCCCGCGCTCGGCCACGACTTCGCGGCCCGGCTCACCGGCGCCCGCTCGGTACGGGTGCACACCTTCGCCGAGGCCGACGGCGGGCACCTGCACTGCCAGAACGGCGCCCTCCAGCAGGCCCACGAGGTGATCTTCGACTGGGTCCACGGCCTGGCCACCGGCGCGGTCCCCCGGCGCGCATGACCGCGCGAACCGGTACCGGTCCCTCTCCGCGGGTGCACATTCAGTGGTGAGCACCGAGACGGCGCATGTCCCCACCTGTGATGGTGGGATCGTTGGAGACGTCGGATCACGGGCCGTGCGCGGCCGTGCGGGCGGGAGGCCGGGGTTGAGTGGGCAGGAGACCGGGTCGGTCGGGCAGGAGGCGATCGGCGAGGCCGTGGCGCGGACGGTGCGCGCGCTGCGGGCCGGGCACGGATGGAGCCTGGACGAACTCGCCGGGCGCGCCGGGGTGAGCAAGGGCGTGCTGGTCGGCCTGGAGCAGGGCCGCGGCAACCCGAACCTGGGCACGCTCATCCGGATCTCCGACGCGCTCGGGGTGGCGCTGACCCGGCTCGTGCAGGTGGAGGAGGAGCCGCCGGTGCGGCTGTTCCGGCCGGAGCGGCACGTCGTCCTGTGGGAGGGCGAGCACGGCGGGACGGGGACGCTGCTGGCAGGCAGCGATCCGCGGCCGTCGCTGGAGCTGTGGAACTGGGCGCTCCAGCCCGGCGAGACGCGCGAGAGCGACGCCCATGTGCCGGGCACCAAGGAGATCGCGTACGTCCAGGAGGGCACGCTGACGCTGGGCGTGGACGGCCGCACGGACCTCGTCGAGGCGGGCAGCGCCGCCGTGTTCGCAGGCGACCGCCCCCACTCCTACGGCAACGCGGGAGAGAAGGAAGTCCGCTTCGTCCTGGCCGTCCTCGACCTCTGACCCCACCGCGACACGGCCGAGCGGGGTTCCGCTCCGTCTCGGCCGCCCTCGACCTCCCGTTCCCACCCCAACGTCGGCGAATGCGAACCACCGGCTCGGGGGTCAGGTGGGACGTTGGACCGACGTCGTGTCGCTTGTCAGGGGTGAGCCGTCCGCCGCCACGGGCAGGAGTTCGGGGACGCGGGCTCCGTCGCCGTCGACCAGGACCGAGTGCGCTTCGCCCGCCTTGAAGGCGTGGCGCTCGCCCCACTGTCGCAGCGTGACGATCACGGGGAAGAGGTCCTTGCCCGCGTCGGTGAGCGCGTAGAGCTTGCGCCTGCCCGACGGGGCGTCCACCTGGGTGAGCAGGCCGTGCGCGGTGAGCTTGCGGAGCCGGTCGGTGAGGATGTTGCGCGCGATGCCGGTGCGCTGCTGGAAGTCGGTGAACGAGCGGGCGCTGTCCATCGCGTCGCGGATGATCAGCAGGCTCCAGCGGTCGCCGACCAGGTCGACCGTGCGGGCGACGGGGCAGTTCGGGTCCGTCCACGCGGGGTCCTGCCCGTCAGCGGTGTCGCGCGCCATCACCCCTCCAATGAGTTGCGTATTGAAACCATACTGACCTACGCTCCGATCAGTTTCAAAATAAAACCAATTGGAGGTTTTCATGCCCTGGAGGACGAGGCTGCTGCTGGCGTCGGTGTGCGGTGTCGCCGTCGCGAGCGTCTACGCCGGACAGCCGGTACTCGGGCCGATGGGGCAAGACCTGGGCGTTCCGGTCGGCACGGTCGGCCGGCTCGTGGCCACCGGCCAGCTCGGCTACCTGGTGGGACTGGTGCTGCTGGTGCCGTTGGGCGACGTGTTCGACCGCAGACGCCTGATCGCCGCCCACCTCGCGTTGGTGGCCGCCGGGACGGCGATCACCGCGGCCGCCCCGTCCGCTTGGGCGGCGTACTCCGGTCTGGCCGCGGCGGGCGTGTTCGCGGTGGTGGTGCAGACCGCCGTCGCGTACACGGCGTCCGTCTCGCCGCCCGCAGAGCGCGGCCGCAACCTCGGCATCGTGACGTCGGGCGTGGTGATCGGCATCCTGGGCGCGCGCGTCGTCGCGGGCTTCCTCGCAGACCTGTGGGGATGGCGGAGCATCTACCTGGCCCTGGCGCTCCTCGCCGCCGTCCTCGCACTGCTCACCCTCGCGCTGCTGCCTGCGGACGTCCGCCCGGACGCGGCCCGTTACGGGCAGGTCCTCCGGTCCTTCGGGGGGCTCTTCGGGCAGCCGGTGTTCCTCAGCCGCGGGCTGATCGCGTTCTTCCTGTTCGCCTCGTTCGGCACCCTGTGGAGCGGCATGGCCCTGCCGCTGGCCGGTGCGCCGTGGCACCTCGGCGAAGCGCAGATCGGCCTTTTCGGCGTCGCCGGGCTCACCGGGGCGCTCGGTGCCGCCCGGTCGGGACGCTGGGGCGACGCCGGGCACGCACACCGTGTCACCGGCATCGCGCTCGCCCTCCTGATCGCCTCCTGGGCGGCGATCGGACAGCTCCCGTGGTCGCTGCCGCTGCTGGTCCTCGGCGTGATCCTGCTCGACTTCGCCGTCCAGGTCGTGCACGTGAGCAACCAGCACACGCTCGCCGCCGCCTACCCCGACCGCACCAGCACCACGATCGGGGCCTACATGGTCTTCTACTCGCTCGGCTCCGCCCTGGGAGCGGCCGCGACCACCGCCCTGTACGGCGCCACCGGCTGGACCGGCCCCACCGCCCTAGGCGCGGCACTCGCCCTCTGCGCCCTCGCCACCTGGGCAGCGTCCACCACCCTCAAGCCACGCCACACGCCCCCTCACCCCCAGCCCAGCCGTCCAGAAAGCAAAGAGGGCTCCCTACGGCCGGAGCGTGCATTTAGCCGCGACGTGCGCGCAGGCGAGGCGCGCGGAGAGACCGAACGCGCCTGCAGGCGCAACCCGTCGCGAAGGCGGAGCACGCATGGAGGCAGGCGCGCGTGAAGGCTGGGCGCGCGTGAAGGCAGGCGCGACGGGAACCCGCAGGTACTGGGGCTAAGGCCTGACTCGAAGTGGCCTCGGCCACGCGCGCGAACGCGTGACCTGCCCGGTGGAGCGAAGCCGGAGGCGAGCGGAACCGGGCAGATCGCGAAGCGATGCCGCGTTCGCCCAGGCCCGGTCACGTAGCGAGCCGCCAGGCGAGCGGAGTGGGCCGGGACTGTGTAAACACAGCCGCCAGGCGAGCGAAGTGGGCCGGGACTGTGTAAACACAGCTAGCTGGTCAGGCGGACGGGCATGGCCAGGTAGCGGTAGCCGGTGTCGGCGCCTTCGGCGGCGGCGGCGGACTCGTCGTCGTCCTTCTTGTCGGGGATGGCGGTGAGGAGGGCGGCCTTGGTCGGACCCGAGCATTCGAGGCGGGCGTACTCGGTGTCGATGCCCGCGAGGCCGTCCAGCAGGTACTGGGGGGCGAACGCGATGTCGATGTCCTCGCCGTCGAGGCGGACACCGAGGCTCTCGTTGGCGCGGGCGGAGTCGCCGGTGGCGGCGCGGACGCGGACCTCGTCGGCGGTGAAGGCCAGCCGGACCGGGGTGCCGCGCTCGGTGACGAGGGCGGCCCGCTTGATCGCCTCGACGAACGGGGCGACCGGGATCTCGGCGACCGAGGTCCAGGTGCCGGTGAGCCGCGACCGGTAGTTGATGTACTGGTCGTCGAGGAGGCGGCTGGTCATGCTGCGGCCGCCGCCGGAGATGCCGATGAGGGTGTCGGCGGTGCCGCCGAGGCCGATGGACACGTCGGCGCCGCGCCTGATCGCCTTGGCCGTGTCGGCGAGTGTGCGGGCGGGGACGACGACACCGGCGGTGAACTCGGGGTCCTCCGGGGACCAGGTCAGCTCGCGGGCGGCGATGCGGTAGCGGTCGGTGCAGGCGAGCCACATCGTGTCGCCCTCGATGTCGATCCGGACGCCGGTGAGCATGGGCAGGGTGTCGTCGCGCCCGGCGGCGGGGGTGACCTGCGCGACGGCGGCGGCGAACAGCTCGCCGGGGACGGTGCCGGCGACGGCGGGCGGCTCGGGGAGGGTGGGGTAGTCCTCGACGGGGAGCGTGAGGAGGCCGAACTCGGCGGGGCCGCAGCGGACGACGACCTCGGAGCCCTTGGTGAAGACGTCGACGGGCTCGCTCGGGAGGTTGCGGACGATGTCGGACAGCAGCCGCCCGGGGACGAGGACGCGGCCCGGCTCCGCCACGGCCGCCTCGTCGGTGGCGTGGGCGGACACCTCGTAGTCGAACGCGGCGAGGGTGAGCTCGCCCCCGTCGGTGACCTCGATGAGCATCCCCGCGAGGATGGGGAGCGCGGGACGTGCCGGCAGCGTCCGCGCGGCCCACGCCACGGCGTCGGCGAACGTCTGGCGGTCGACTCGGAACTCCACTCGATCAGCCCTTCTCAGGTCGGACGGCCTTCACGAGCACGCTAACCCCCGCCTCGGACATTCCTCCGCGCGGGTCAGAACAGCGCGTTCTCGGAGGCCCTGGTCTTGCGTTCGAAGTCGAGGAGGTAGCGCTTGCGGTCGAGGCCGCCGCCGTAGCCGGTGAGAGACCCGGTGGACCCGACGACGCGGTGGCAGGGGACGATCACGCCGACCGGGTTGCGCCCGTTGGCGAGGCCGACCGCGCGGGACGCGGACGGGCTGCCGATCTCGACGGCGAGTTCGCCATAGGTGACGGTCTGGCCGTAGGGGATCTCCTGGAGCGCCGCCCAGACGCGCTGCTGGAAGGGCGTCCCGTGGAGGCGGAGCGGCAGGTCGAACTCGGTCAGTTCGCCCGCGAAGTACGCGGCGAGTTGCTCGGCGACGGTCGCGAAGGGGTCGTCCCCCGGGTCGCCGGGTGCGCCGAAGGTCTCCTGGGACGGGCGGTGCCGCTGCATGTCCATGTAGAGCCCGGACAGGGCACCGTCGGTCGCGACCAAGGTGAGCGGCCCTACGGGGCTTTCCATGACGACGTGCGTTGTTTCCACGGCGGTTCCTTCAGTTCGCGGGGAGCAGGTTGATGGGGTGGTCGAGGGTGGCCCACAGGTACTGGACGGCGTAGGCGCGCCATGGCCGCCATTGTGCGGCGCGCCGGGTGAGGGCCGCAGGAGTCGCGGGGAGGCCGAGCGTCGCGGCGGCGGCCCGGATGCCCAGGTCGCCTGGGATGAACGCGTCCGGGTCACCGAGGGCACGCATGGCGATGCTCTCGACGGTCCACGGACCGAAGCCCGGGAGGGCCGACAAGCGCGCGCGGGCCTCGTCCCAGTCGCTCCCTACGCCGAGGTCGACCTCCCCCTTGGCGAGGGCGTCGACAAGGGTCGTGAGGGTGGTGCGGCGGGTCTTGGGGAAGGCGAGGGTCTTCGGGTCGAGTTCGGCAAGGGCGGCAGGGGTCGGGAACAGGTGCGTCAGCCCGCCGCCCGGGTCGTCTATGGGGTCGCCGTAGGCGGTGACCAGGCGCGCCGCATGGGTGCGGGCCGCGGCCGTCGACACCTGCTGGCCGAGGACGGCGCGGACGGCGAACTCGGGGGCGTCCACGGTGCGGGGCACGCGCCGCCCAGGGGCCTTGTCGATGAGAGGGGCGAGGACGGGGTCGGTGCGGAGCAGGTCGTCCACGGCGACGGGATCGGCGTCGAGGTCGAGCATCCAGCGGCAGCGGCTGATGGCGATCGGGAGGTCGCGCAGGTCGCTGAGGCCGAGCGTGCAGGCGACGTGGTCGGGCTGGGGACGCAGGGTGGCGATGCCGTGTCCGTGGGGCAGCCGCATGGCGCGGCGGAACGAGCCGTCCCGCCATTCCTCGACGCCTGGGACGGCGGTGGCCGCGAGGTGCCCGAACAGGTTGTCCGGGCACAATGGGGCCCGGAACGGCAGCCGCAGCGACAGCGCACCGGGCCCGGCCGGCGGGTGCCCCTTGGCGACGCGGTCGCGCAGCGCGGACGGGGTGAGGGCGAACACCTCTCGGACGGTGTCGTTGAAGGCGCGGATGCTGGCGAACCCCGCCGCGAACGCCACGTCGCCCATGGGAAGGGCCGTCGTCTCGATGAGCAGCCGAGCCGTCTGCGCGCGCTGGGCCCGTGCCAGGGCGAGTGGACCAGCGCCCAGTTCGGCGCTGAGCTGACGCTCGATCTGGCGCGTGCTGTAGCCGAGCCGTGCGGCGAGCCCGGGAACGCCATCCCGGTCGACGACGCCGTCCGCGATGAGGCGCATCGCCCTGGCCACGACGTCCGCGCGGTGGTTCCACTCGGGGGAGCCTGGGGACGTGTCGGGGCGGCACCGCTTGCAGGCACGGAACCCCGCCTGCTGGGCGGCGGCGGCGCTCGGGTAGAAGCGCATGTTCTCCGGCTTGGGCGGCACCACGGGGCAGCTTGGACGGCAGTAGATCCCCGTGGTCACGACCCCGGTGAAGAACCATCCGTCGAAGCGGGCGTCCTTCGACTGGACGGCCCGCACGCACCTTTCCACGTCCTCGTGCATGCCTCCAGCATCACCGATGGTCAGGGGGATCCACTGGCGGGAATCCGACATCATCGTCGCGGTCCGGGCCGCCGGAGGCGCGGGCATGACCTCCCAGGTAATCGATCTTCCGTCGCGGACCCGGCAGCGTAGGGGTCATCGGGGCGACGAACCCGAACGATCAGACGGGAGTCATGACATGAGCGATGTGCAGCAGCGGGTCGAGCGCTACCTGGCCGTGTGGAACGAGACCGACCCGGCCGCCCGGCGCGCCGCGATCGACGAGCTGTGGACGGAGAACCCGGTCTACGTCGACCCGCTCGGCGTCGCCGAGGGGCGGGACGCGATCGACGCGTTCGTCGGCGCCGCGCAGCAGCAGTTCCCCGGCCTGGTGTTCCGCGGCGCGGGGACGGTGGACGCCCACCACAACGTGGCCCGCTTCACCTGGGAGCTCGGCCCCGAGGGCGGCGAGGCGATCGTGGTCGGCTTCGACGTGGCGACGTTCGACGACGAGGGCCGGTTCGACCGGGTGACCGGGTTCCTCGACAAGGTCCCGTCCTGACCTCTGCCTGCGATGGGGGGCCGGCGTGCCGGACGCCCGCGACGTCCGGCACGCCTCGTTCAGAGTTGCCGCAGCGCTCCCCCGTCCACGGCCCATTCGGCGCCCGTGACCTGGGCGGCCAGCGGTGACAGCAGGAAAGCGATGACCCGTGCGACGTCCTGGGGCGTGCCAAGGCGTCCGGTGGGGAGGCGCCGTTCGTCCTGGACGAATCGCTGGATCGCCTCCTCCACCGGTAGGCCGTACTGGTCGGCCAGCTGGTCGGCGAACCCTCCGGGCTCGTCCCAGAGGCGCGTACGGGTGGGGCCGGGCGCGACGACGTTGGAGCGGATGCCGCACCGGCCGAACTCCCCCGCAAGCGTCTTGGACACCGACAGCAGCGCCGTCTTGGACGCCGCATAGTCGACCAGAGGCGTATCGGGAAACCGTGCGGCCTCGCTGGAGACGTGCACGATGCTCCCCGCACCCTGGTCGATCAGCGCGGGCAGCGCGGCTCGGGCCATGCGCACGGCCGCATGCAGGTTCAGCTCGAACGTCGCATGCCATTGGGCGTCGGTGACGTCGAGGAACCCGATCCGGGATTCGAGGGCGCCCGCGTTGTTGACCAGGCCGTCCAGGCGCCCGTGCCGTTCCAGGGCGATGTCCACGACGCGTTGGGCCGCCTCAGGCCGGGTGAGGTCGGCGGCCACGTCGACGGGGGAGCGCGCCACCCGGACGGCGTGGGCGCCCTCGCGGGTGAGGAGGTCGGCGGTCGCCTCACCGATCCCGGCGGACGCGCCGGTCACGATGTAGACCCTGCCTTCGAGTTCGAGATCCATGGCGTCCCCCTAGGACCGGCGCAGGAACGCCCCGGCGAGGGCCGCGCCTGCAAGGACGATCGCGACGTTCACCGCCGTCGCCGTGTGGACGCCGCCCAGGACGGACGCGTTCGCGGTGGCGACGGCGCTCATCACAGGGATGCCGAGCGTGATCGCGACCTGCTGCGTCATCGTGGCGAGCCCGGTCGCGAGGCCCTGCTCACCGTCCGGCAGCCCCGACGTCGCGATCCCCATGAACGCGACGATGGCGACGAGGTTCCCGAATCCCCCGATCGCGGTGGCGACGAGCAGCAGCCCCAGGCTTCCGCGCGTCTCCCCCAGGCCCAGCAGCGCGGCGGTCGCGGCGGCCTGCAGGACGAGCCCGGACACGAGCGTCCCCCGGCCGCCGAGCCGCCCCATGACGCGGGGCGCGGCGACGCCTCCGGCGAACGTCCCGGCGCCGAGGACGCCGAGCGCCAGCCCGGTCGCCAGCGGCGAGAAGTCCAGGACCTTCTGGAGGTAGATCGTCATCAGGAACACCAGCGACGTCTCCGTGGCGAACGCGACGAACCCGCCCACGTTGCCCCAGGTGACGGTGCGCCGCGTGAGGACGTTCAGCGGCGCGAGCGGAGCCGGCGAGCGCCGCTCGACCAGCACGAACGCGACGAGAAGCAATGCGGCGGCGGCCAGCGTGCCGAGCGCGGCGGGGGACCCCCACCCTGCCGACCCGGCGGAGGTGATCCCGTAGACGAGGGCGAGGAGGCCGCCGGTCACGGTCACCGCGCCCGGAACGTCCAGCCTCGCCCTGTCCCTGGAACGGCTCTCCGCGACCACGGCGGGCGTGACCGCGAAGATCAGCACCGCCACCGGGACGTTGACCAGGAACGCCCAGCGCCAGCTCAGCAGGTCGGTCAGCAGCCCGCCGAGGATCGCGCCGACGGTGAACCCGGCCGACATCAGCGCGCCGCTGAGCCCGAGCGCCCGCGTCCGCATCGGCCCCTCCGGGAACGACGTGGTGAGCAGCGAGAGGGCGGCAGGCGTGGCGATCGCCGTGGCCAGGCCCTGGAGGACGCGTCCGGTGAGCAGCACCGCCGGGGACGTGGCCAGCCCGCCGATCAGCGAGCCTCCGGCCAGGAGCGCCATGCCCAGGAGCAGCATCCGGCGCCGCCCGGCCAGGTCGGCCACACGGCCGAACAGCAGCGTGAACCCGGCGGCGGGCAGGGCGAACGCCGTGGCGATCCATTGGAGTTCGTCCAGTCCGAAGCCCAGTCCGCGACCGACTACGGGCAGCGCGACGTTCAGGATGGAGAAGTCGATGGCGAGCATGAACTGCGCGCCGAGCAAGAGGGTCAGAACCAGCTTGTGCCGTGACGACATCCGCTCTGGAGGAGCGGACACGGCGGTAGTGAGTGCGGTCATGGCAGAGACCCTCGTCGCGTTGGCCCCACCTACCCAGTCCCCGCCCGTTCGTACCACTCCCAGTAGCAGGCTCAGCGACCTCGGAGGGAGAACCAACCTGGCTCCCTGGCGTGACGGCCGTCCGGCACCCGTTTCCTTAGGCTCAGCAGCGTCCAGCCAGACCGACCAGGAGGATTCCCTTGCGTGGCAAGCTTTCTGCCCTCGCCCTAGCCGCGGTCGGCGTGACCGCACTCAGCGCATGCGACGTGGCATTCGCTTCCACCTACGAGGACGACGCCACGCTGAAGGGCAAAATCACCGCTGTGCGCCTGGACGACATCGGATCGGGCGGTGTGACGCTGCACGGTGGCTCGTCCAAGACGTCCCTGCACCGCACCATCAAATATCGCGGTGACAAGCCCGATGGGCCAACGCACCGCATCGAGAACGGCGTCCTGACGCTGCACGGCTGCGGCTCCCGCTGCTCGGTGAGCTACACCCTCGAACTCCCGGCCGGCCTCCCGGTGTCGGGCAGCACCTCGAACGGCTCCATCACCCTGTCCAAGGTGGGCGCGGTGGACGTGTCCACCCACTCGGGCTCGGTCCACCTGGACGGCGTCGCGGGGCCGGTCAAGGCCAGGACGTCCAACGGCAAGATCCGGGGGAGCGGCCTCAAGGGCGGCATCGAGGTCGAGACGTCCAACGGCTCGATCACCCTGACGCCCGGTTCGCCGCAGAACGTCCGCGCGAAGACGTCCAACGGCGACATCACGCTCACCATGCCGCAAGGGCGCTACCGCGTCAGCGCCGACACCAACAACGGCGACAAGAAGCTCGGCGTCCCGAACGACTCCTCCGCCCGGTACCTGCTCGACCTGAGCACCAGCAACGGCGACATCACCACCAAGACCGCCTGACGCACGGGCGGTCAGGTCAGCGCGTTCAGGCGGGTGACGGCGTACTGCCGCATCTTCTCGTCGTGCAAGGAGTCGGCGACGTCACGCGCCTGCTCGTACCTGGCGATGGCCTCGCTCTTTGCGCCGGTGTCGCGGAGGCACCCGGCGAGCTTGCACAGCGTCCATCCCTCCATGAGCCGATCCCCCGTCCGGGTGGCGACGCCCAGCGCGGCTTCCAGGGCGTCCTTGGCGCGGTCGTGCTTCCCGCGCCCTCGGGCGGACTCGCCGAGGTCGTACCAGACCCAGCCCGCGCGGCGGAGGTCACCGGCCGCCTCCGCGGCATGGGCGGCGTCCAGGAACAGGGACTCGGCCATCTCAGGATCATTCAGCTTCAACAGGGCGCGCGCCTGCCCCACCAGGGCCTCAACATGGATCTCCGGGTGGTCGACGGAGGCGATCACGGCCTCGTTGTAGAGGTCATTGGCGGCCTCGGCGTCGCCACGTGCCAGAGCGAGTCCGCCGAGATTGCACAGATTCCACGCCTGGAGCACGGTGTCGCCGACCTCCTCGGCAGCGGCGAGCGCCGCGGCGAAGGCCTCTCCGGCCGGCCCGTCCTCCCCGCGTTGGCGCAGGCAGACGCCGAGTCCGTCCAGCGCCCAGCCCTCGTCCTGGCGGGCCCCGACGGCGGCGGACGCGTCCCGGGCCTGCTCGAACAGGCCCTCGGCGCGGTCGAGCCTGCCCGAGGAGCGGGCGGCGTGCGCCTGGTCCAGCAGGCTGCTCGCCGCCAGGACGCGGTCTCCGGCCGCGACGGCGATCGCGTGGAGGCCGAACGCGATGCCCTCCGCGCGGGCGTGCTCGTGCGCGGCGCGGGCGTCCGCGTAGGCGGCCTGGAGCTGCTCCACCTGCGGGCGGCGGGTCATGGCCTCGCGGAGCGACCGGACGGACGGCCGGTCCGCCGGGTCCTTCGCGAGCGCCCGGCGGACGATGTCGCGCAGCCAGCCGGGAACCCCCGTCAGGTCGGGCTCCAGGTTGTAGATCTGGCTGATGATCGCCGGTGCCGAGTCCGCCGGGAAGCAGGGCCGTCCGGTCGCGGCGTAGGCCATCACGGCGCCCCAGCCGAAGACGTCCGCCGCCCCGGTCGGCTTCCTGTTCTCCAGGACCTCGGGCGCGATGTAGCGCAGGGTGCCGACCGGCCTGGTCGTGATGCGGGTGCTGTCGACGTGGTGGGCCACGCCGAGGTCGATGAGCACCGGCTCCCCGCCCGCGATGACGATGTTGGCCGGTTTGACGTCCCGGTGGACGAGCCCGGCCCCGTGGACGGCGTCGAGGGCCTGCGCAAGCCCGAGCCCCAGTCGGAAGAGGTCCTCCGACCCGAGCGGGCCGCCCGCCATGACCGCGTCCAGGGATCGCCCCTGGACGTACTCGGTGACCAGGTAAGGGGTCGGGCCCGCGAGGTCCGCGTCCACGAACGCGGCGACGTTGGGGGCCGCGACCTTGCGGAGCGCGGCGACCTCGCGCTCGAACCTGCGGCGCCCGTCCTCGCTCTGGTCGGCGAGCCCGTTCATCGTCTTCACCGCGACGATCCGCCCGTCCGGCGCGCGTCCCAGATGGACGGCCCCCATGCCGCCCTCGCCCAGTTCGCACAGCAGCTCGTACGGCCCGAACCGTCGTGGGTACATCCGGCCCCCCGCCACATGTCAGGACAAGTGGGGACAACGGTAACGCGCGCGGCGGCCCCGGATAGCCTCGGCGGCATGGCGCGCAATGGCGAACTCGGCGAGTTCCTCAAGTCGCGGCGGGCGCGGCTGCGTCCCGAGGACGCCGGCCTCCCCACGTACGGGACGCGGCGGCGCGTGCCCGGGCTGCGGCGCGAGGAACTGGCGCAGCTGGCCGGGGTCAGCGTCGCGTACTACATCAGACTGGAGCAGGGCACCGCCGACGGCGTGTCCACCGAGGTCCTGGACGCGATCTCGCGGGCGCTGCGGCTGGACGGCGACGAGCACGCCCACCTGCACCGGCTCGCGCACCCGCCGCGCCGCGCGCCCATCACCGCGCCTCCCCGCCTGCGCGCCCCGCTCCAGCACCTGCTCGACTCGTTCACCCACGCGCCCGCCTACGTGGTCGGGCACTACACGAACGTGGTCGCGTGGAACCGGCTCACCGCGGCCGTGTTCGTCGACCTGGCGAGCGTCCCGCCGGACGAGCGGACCTGGTCCCACCAGATCCACCTGAACGCCGACTACCAGGCCCGGCTCGGCGACAACTGGCCGACGGTGGCCCGGCGCAACGCCGCCTACCTGCGGTTCCGCTCCGGCCAGGACCCGGACGACCCGCACCTGCGCGCGGTCATCGACTGCCTGCGCGAGCGGAGCCCGGAGTTCGGCCGCCTGTGGTCGGCCCACCACGTCACGGACCTGACGCACGGCGAGGCCCGCATCGACCACCCAGAGGTGGGACGGCTCGTCCTGCCGTTCGAGACCCTGCACCTGCCCGGTGACCCCGACCTCAGCCGCCTCATGCTCTACGCGGCCGAACCGGGCTCCCCCTCAGAGAGGGCCCTGCGCAAGCTGGCCGAGACCTCCACCCACCTCTCCAGCGCCGACCTCACCTAACGCGGCCGGTACTGGCTCATTGGGCGGCTGTGTGGAAGTGGGCGTCTCGGTCGGCGGTGGCTAGGGCCGTGTTGAGGAAAGCCACCACCGCGAAGGCGATGCCCGCCGTCGGGTGGCCGACGCCGTAGAGGGCTAGGGCGCCGGCGCCGAACACGACCGCCTTCACCAGGAGGACGAGCGGAAGCGCGATTTTGAAGCGGGCCCGTGGCGCGGCGAACATCCCCCACAGGATGATCGCGGCTGCCGGTGCCGCGAGGCCGAGGACGATGTTGACCAGGACGTTTCCGGTCGCTGTAAAGCCCCACCACGCGAGCGCGGCGATGGCGACGAGTTCCAGCAGGAAGGCGAGGCCTTCGTTAAGGGCATGCAATGGCCCGGGTAGACGCACGCCGATACGGTACCCCTGTGGACGAGATCTCCTGGCAGGAGGACGGCCGGGACCATCGCGTCCGCTGGCGGTCGGAGAGCGGAGCGCCGCCGCCGCGCCGCGTGATGGTCGCCGACGACGAGACGCGCGCGGACCACGCCTACCGCCTGGCCTGCGAAGGCACGGCGCTGCTGTGGCGCGGCGACTTCCAGAACGCGCGGCAGCTCCTCAAGGCCATGGCACGCCGTATCGACCGTCCACCACGGCGACGTAGGAACAAGCCCGAACCGGAGCGGGCGCAAGCGTTCCACCTCTACCGCCAGGCACGCGCCCAGCGCGCGCGGACGCTCGGCATGCTGCTCATACCGTTCGACCCCGGCCATGTGATTCCGCTGCGGCGCGCACCGGACGTCCAGGACGCCTGCACGGAGGCCTACGGTCCGGACGACCAGCCCTACGTCGCATCACTGCGTGAACTGCTCGGCCTGATCGGCGCCCACGAATGGCATGAGAAGGGCGTTCCGATCCCCGCGCTGGGCGGCGACCGCATCCATCCGCACTACGGCGTCTTCTCGCCCATCAGGGGCGAGTACGTGGACCTGGTGGGCGAGGCACCGCTGCCGTCCACGCAAACGGCGTTCGACGTAGGAACCGGTACGGGTGTCCTAGCTGCGGTCCTGGCTCGTCGGGGCGTCGAGCACGTTGTCGCTACTGACCAGGACCCACGCGCGCTGGCCTGCGCCCAAGAGAACGTCGACCGGCTCGGTGTGAACGTCGAGGTCGTCCAAGCCGACCTCTTCCCGGAAGGGCGCGCCGGTCTCGCCGTCTGCAATCCGCCCTGGGTCCCGGCCAAGCCGAGCACGCCGCTGGAGCACGCCGTCTACGACCCGGGCAGCCGGATGCTGCGCGGTTTCCTGGCCGGCCTCGCCGACCATCTGGAACCGGGCGGGGAAGGCTGGCTGATCCTGTCCGATCTGGCCGAGCACCTGGGGCTCCGCACGCGCGACGACCTCCTGGAGATGATCGCCTCGTCCGGCCTGCGGGTCGCGGGCAGGCTCGACACCGCGCCGCGCCATCCGCGCGCCGCCGACCCGGGCGACCCGCTCCACGCGGCCCGCGCCGCCGAGACCACGTCGCTGTGGCGG
The DNA here is from genome assembly GCF_040492135.1 of Actinomadura sp. NPDC000600. Taxonomy (NCBI): domain Bacteria; kingdom Bacillati; phylum Actinomycetota; class Actinomycetes; order Streptosporangiales; family Thermomonosporaceae; genus Actinomadura; species Actinomadura sp. NPDC000600. The sequence goes on along the minus strand of NZ_JBEUPD010000003.1, from coordinate 53,592 downwards.
CTCACCGCGGGGTGAACGCGGGTCAGACGTGGCTGCGGTGCGCGGTCTCGGGGCCGATGACGCGCAGCAGGTCGAGGGCCTCGATGCTGTCGGTGCCGGGCGGCGGCGTGAAGACGAAGAGCCGCTGGTCCTCGGCGGGGGTCAGCAGCGCCTCGGTGTCGAACTCGATGGGGCCGATCTCCGGGTGCACGACCTTCATCCGGCTGGTGCGCGGAACGGCGACCTCGTGCCGCTCCCAGAGCCGGGTGAACTCGGCGCTGGCCGCGTGCAGCCGTCCGACCAGCGCTGACGCGGCGGCGTCGTTGCCCCGGCGCGCGACGGCAGCGCGCAGGTTGGCGACGTGCCGGCGGCCGTGCTGCTCGTGCTCCTCCTCCGGGTACGCCTCCCGGACGAACGGGTCGGTGAACCACCGCAACACGATGTTCCGATCGGGCTCCTCCACCGTGCAGACGCACCCGAAGAGGGCCTCGGACAGGGCGTTCTGCGCCAGCAGGTCGCCGAGGTCGCCGATGATCTGCGCCGGCGTCTCGTGCAGCCGGTCCAGCAGGTAGAGCATGCTCGGCCGGACGTACTCGCCCGCGAACGGCCCGGCGGGCGGGCGGTGCCCGGCGAGGACGTGGAGATGGTCGCGCTCGTCGATCGTCAGCCGCAGCGCGCGGGCCAGCGCGCCGAGCAGCTGGGTGGACGGCTGCGGGCTGCGGGCCTGCTCGAGGCGCATGTAGTAGTCCGCCGACATCCCGGCGAGCTGGGAGACCTCCTCCCGGCGCAGCCCCGGCGTGCGTCGCCTGGGGCCCGCCGTCAGGCCGACCTCCTGCGGGCGGAGCCGCTCGCGGGAGCGGCGGAGGAAGTCGGCGAGCTCCTTGCGGTCCATCTCCATGCACCCATGATTCCGCGCCGTCCCGGATGTCCGTAGAGCTGAGACTGGGACCGGTTGTCCTAGCCAGAGTGGTCCGCTCCTCATCGCGGCCGGGCGCTGGCAGCGTCGATGACGTCCGGAAACGACAGCGACCGAAGGACGGCCGACCATGCCGAAGCTCACCGTTGGAAACACCACCGTCCCCTACCGCGTCGAGGGCTCGGGACCCGCCCTCGTCCTCGTGCACGGCGTCGGGCCCGGCTCCTCCATGTGGGACCTCATGCTCGACCGGTTCACCGATCATCGCACCGTCCTGCTGCCCGACCTCGGCGGCAGCGACCCCGCCGAGGACGACGGCTCCCCGCTGACCATGGAGGCGCTCGCCGGGCAGGTCAACGCCGTGATCGAGGACGCTGGGGCGGGCCCCGCCGACGTGGTCGGGTTCTCGCTCGGCGCGCCGACCGCAGCGGCGGCCGCGGCGCTGCGCCCGGACCTCGTCCGGCGCCTGGTGACCGTTGCGGGGCTTTCCCACTCGGGGGACGAGTACATCCAGCAGCACATGTCCCTCTGGCTCGGGCTGGCCCGCGACCCGGAAAGTTTCGGACGTTTCGCGACCCTCACCGCGCTCAGCGGCACGTTCCTCAACCAGATCGGCCACGACGCGGTGGAGCAGCAGCACGCGTTCATGGGCCGGCCGGACGACCGGCTGCGGCAGATCGAACTCGTCAAGCGGCTCGACATCCGGCCGCTGCTGCCCCGGATCACGGCGCCCACGCTGGTGATCGGGGCGACCCGCGACCAGACCGTCCCCGTAGGGAACCACCGGGAGCTGTTCGCGAGCATCCCCGGCAGCGAGTACACCGAGCTCGACACCGGCCACGTCGTCATGGCGGAGCGGCCCGACGAGTTCGTCAAGCTCGTCCGGGACTTCCTCGACCGCGCCTGACCCCCGCGCGCCGGGGCCGCTCAGCCGGGTGCCCCGGATACCGGGCTGGGCGGTCCCTGGTTACCGTGCGCGCGCCCCGAGCAGTATGGAGAGCATGCGTCCCATCGACCAGCAGACCATCCTCATCACGGGCGCGACCGACGGGCTCGGCCGCGCGCTCGCCGCCGAACTGGCCGCCGAAGGCGCCACGGTCCTCGTCCACGGGCGGGACGACCGCCGCGGCGAGGCGACCCTCAAGGAGATCGGCGGCAGCGCCTCCTGGTATCGCGCCGACCTGTCGTCGCTCGCCGAGACCCGCGCGCTCGCAGCGGCCGTCCGCGCCGACCACCCGCGGCTGGACGTGCTCGTCAACAACGCGGGCATCGGCACCGACGGCCCGCGGGAGGAGAGCGCGGACGGCCACGAGCTGACGTTCCAGGTGAACTACCTGTCCGGCTACCTGCTGACCCGGCTGCTGCTGCCCACCCTGGCCGCCTCGGCGCCGGCGCGGATCGTCAACGTCAGCAGCCTCGGCCAGCAGGCCATCGACTTCGACGACGTGATGATCACCCGCGGGTACAGCGGGACGCGGGCGTACTGCCAGAGCAAGCTCGCCCAGATCCTGTTCACGATCGACCTCGCCGCCGAGCTGGCCGGGACGGGCGTCACCGCGAACGCCCTGCACCCGGCCACCTACATGCCGACCAAGATGGTGTCCTCGCCGATCAGCACCCTCGAGGAAGGCGTCCGGGCGACCCACCGCCTCGTCACCGATCCCGCCCTGGACGACGTGTCCGGCCGCTTCTTCAACGGGCTCCGGGAAGCGCGCGCGGACGCCCAGGCCTACGACCCCGACGCCCGCGCCCGCCTGAAGGCGATCTCCGACGAGCTCACCTCCCCCTGAACCGGCGAAAGAACTCCCGGACATCGGCAGTGAGCAGCTCCGGCGCCTCGACGGCCGGGAAATGCCCGCCGCGCTCGAACTCCGTCCAGTGGACGACGTCGTAGACGCCCTCCAGGCGCCGCCTCACCGGCCGGACGAGATCGTGCGGGAACACCGCGATCCCGATCGGAACGGGGCACGGAACCGGCGGGCCGCCCCGCTGGGCGTTCGCCCTGTGCAGCCTGGCGGAGGACCCGGCCGTGCCGGTGATCCAGTAGAGCATCACCGTCGTCAGCAGGCGGTCGTCGTCGATGCCGCTCGCGGGGTCCGTCCACTCGGTCACCTTGTCGGCGATCCAGGCGAGCTGGCCGACGGGGGAGTCGGTCAACCCGTACGCGACGGTCTGGGGACGGGTCACCTGCATCTGCCAGTAGCCGGCTGGGTTCGCCAGATACTCCCTCTGGCTCGCCAACCGCTCCTTGTCGTCCGGCGACAGATCGTCGTCGTCGCCTGGGGGCGACCCCATGTAGTTGAAGTGGACGCCCACGACCCGGTCAGGCGCCACCGCTCCGAGCGCGTTCGAGATGGGCCAGCCCCAGTCGCCGCCCTGCGCGCCGTAACGCTCGTAGCCGAGCCGTTCCATCAGCGTGGCCCACGCTCGCGCGATGCGGTGCACGTCCCATCCGGCCTCGCGGGTCGGCCCGGAGAGGGTGAACCCCGGAAGGGACGGGATCACGAGGTGGAACGCGTCGGCGGGATCGCCGCCGTGCGCGCGCGGGTCGGTGAGCGGCCCGATCACGTCCAGGAAGTCCGCGACCGTGCTGGGCCAGCCGTGCGTGATGATCAGCGGCAGCGCGTCCGGCTCCGGCGACCGGACGTGCAGGAAGTGGATGTTCGTCCCGTCGATCTCGGTCGTGAACTGCGGGAACGCGTTGAGCCTCGCCTCCTGCGCCCGCCAGTCGAAGGCCGTCCGCCAGCGCTCGGCCAGCTCCTTCACGCGGCCGAGCGGGATGCCGTGGTCCCATCCGATGCCGGGCAGCTCGTCCGGCCACCGCGTCCGGTCCAGCCGCGCGGCGAGGTCGTCGAGGTCGGCCTGCGGAACCGCCACGCGGAACGGCGTGATCTCAGACATTCGCGGCCTCCCAGATCGGACGGGCCTCGACCCGCGTGAGGCGCCAGCCGTCCGCCGTCCGGGCGGCGCGCAGTTCGTAGCGCTCACCGAGCATGCGCAGGCCCTCCTCGCGGGCGAAGACGACCAGGAGGTTCGCGCTGATCGCGGCCTGGTCGCCGTCCACGTCGACGAGCGGGCCGGTGATGAAGTGCTGGGTCGGCACGGTGTGGTTCTTGCGCGCCTGCGCGACGAGGGCGTCGACCCCCTTCGCGACGCCGCCCAGGGTGTGCGCCTCGGCGTCCTCGGCGAAGATGCCCCGCCCGTCGTCGGGGCACTTGTCGTCCAGCCACCGGCCCAGACGGCTGGCGAGCGCGGACAGTTCTGCACGGTCGTCCATGACTCCTCTTTCGTTGGTTGCGCCAACGTTGGCGCAACCAACAGTAGACGATTGTTGGCCCCACCAACAACCCTTAGACTGATCCGCATGACGACGTCCGACGCCCGGACGCCCGCGCGGCTCCGGCGCACCCCGAGCTGGCTGATCAATCTCGTCTCGGCGCACAGCCACCGCCTGGTCGCCGACGGGTTCGCCGCGGCCGGCGCCCGCGGCTACCACTTCCGGCTGCTCACCGCCCTGCACGAGTACGGCCCGTCCAGCCAGGCCGACCTCGGCCGCCGCTCGGGCATCGACCGCAGCGACGTGGTCGCCGCCGTGAACGAGCTGGCCGCGAAGGGCATGGTGGACCGCTCCCCCGACCCGTCCGACCGGCGCCGCAACGTCATCACGCTCACCCCGGAGGGCTCCCGCCACCTGGCGGAACTGGACGAGGTCGTGACCCGCATCCAGGACGACCTGCTCGCCCCGCTCTCGCCGGACGAACGCACCCGGCTCACGGAACTGCTGGCCCGCGTCGCCGACCACCACGCGGACAACCGCCGCTCCGGATAATCGTTGGCGGTCGTTGGGCGAACCAACATAGAGTGGCCGTCCCCCAACCGAGGAGCCGCCCCATGCCGCCCGCGATCCGCCTTGCCGAACTGCCGCCCGCCGCGATGAAGGCCCTACTGGAAGACGACCTGGAGGGCGCCGGCGCGGTGGCCGGGGTGCCGCTCACCGACTACTTCACCACCGACGAGGCGAAGTACCTGTGGCGCTTCCGCCTCGCCCAGCTCGACCGCGACCCGTCCCACGCGCCCTGGACCGCCCGGGCCGCCGTCGCCGAACCGGAGGGCGTGGTCGTCGGCCACGCGGGCTTCCACGGCGCCCCTGACGAGAACGGAACCGTCGAGATCGGCTACTCCGTCGACCCGGCGCACCGCCGCAAGGGCTACGCCCGCGCGATGCTCGCCGCCCTCCTGGACCGCGCCGACGCCGACCCGTCCGTCAAGACCGTCCGCGCCACGATCAGCCCCGACAACAAGGCCTCCCTGGCGACCATCGCAGGCCAGGGCTTCACCCACGTAGGCGAACAATGGGACGAAGAAGACGGCCGCGAACTCATCTACGACCGCCCCGCCCACTGACTCAGCAACGCGTCCGCACGGGAGGAATACGGCGCCATACTCCGCACAGACCAACGCGGGCAAGGTAGAGCTGGGTCAGCCACCCCAGACGAGGTCGACCGCGACCACAACGAGCAGCTCGTCCCAGATCAAGTAATCAACGAGCCCCACACCACCGAAGACGGCCTGCCTGATTCGCGGGTTCGGTGTCGGTTCGCTGGTGGTCGGGTCGTAAGGGTCGACGACGATGACACCAAGGGCCTCAGCAAGCGCGAACTGTACCTGCTCTGGCATGCCGGCGAGCTGCCGTAACACTTGGGGGGAGAGCTCGGCCCGGTAGGTCATGGGCCGTAGTCTGCCGCCCTTCAGCGCCCTTCGGCGGCTTGTTCGACTTTCTGTTGCCACCAGGCGGCGGCCTCAGCGCGGGACATGCCGAGGTGTTGGACAAGCACGTCTTCGATCGGGATCGTGGGGGCGCCGTCGCGGATCTCCTGGATGCGGGCTTCGAGCTCCTCGCTTGAAGGACGTCGCGTCCGTGCGCGGATACTCCACACGTTCAAGAACCGCTGGAGGGCCTTGTAGCCGGTGAGATCGTCGGCTGCGGCGTGGGCGCGCTCCCTGTACTGGGCAAGGAAGAAATCCCGCTCCTGTTCGGGGAGCCGCTCCATGATGACCTGCGGGTCCTGCGGGTCCGGCTCCTGGTGGAGCGGCTGGACGCTCATCGGGCCCACCCCCTAGTCAGGTACTTAGCTACACGTTGACAGTACCCACATCACTTGAGGTTTGTAGACGGATCGTAGGCAGCGGTGTGCAGCACACGGCCTCCCCCTATAGCTGTGCGTCCGCGCCAGGACGGTCACCTGCTCTCCTTCAGCAAGGCCGCGGCTTGGCGTGCCGCCTTCGGGTCAGGCTGTCGACGGCGGGCATGTACGCCGGGTCGCGGACATAGACGTCCACGTGGAGCCAGTGCAGCGGGCGTCACTTCTCGGCGGCAGGTCTGGGTTCGCGGGGTTTTACCGGTGCGCACGGATGGCCGCGTGCACGACCTCCGCGACGTTGTAGCCGAGGAGGCTCGCCACGTCGGTCAGCCCTGGAGTGCTGAGGACCGCGTTGGCCTCGCCGGCCTCGAGGCTATGCCGCCAGCGGGCGTCCTCCCGGGGCTTCTCGTCGTTCCAGTACGCCCGCGCGTGCTTCACGAAGTCCTCCGCCTCCGCACGCCCGGGACCGTCGAGGCGCTGGATGTAGTCCTCCAGCTGCTGCCTCCCCACGTACGGGACGAAGGAGCTCCAGTTGCCGCCGGTGTCGTGGATCCTCGTGTTGTCGGGCTCCGCGTCCAGCGAAAGGTGCAGGAAGTCGGCCAGCCGCTCCAGCGACCGTTCCGGACGCGCCATGTAGTCCTCGTAGCGGACGACCATGTGCGGCAGACCGTACGTGTTGACGGTGCGCAGGGCGTCGACGTAGGTGTCCCGCCAGAGGCCCGCGCCCCGCCACAGCGGCTCCCCCGTCCGGTTCCGGTAGCTGATCGCGAAGGCGATCGGGTTCCGCGCCGTGACGATCACGTTCACCGGTGCCCGGTTCGCCGGGTCGGCGAGCTGCTGCTCGACGGCCTGCCGGAGCCAGGCGACGTACTTGCTCCCGTCGACGATCACCGAGACGCCCAGCGAGCGGGCGAATTGCCGGTGCATGCCGAGGATGTCGTCGTACGACACCCACTCCCGGAGCGCCTCAGTGAAGTGCCGGCACTCCTTGCCGAGCAGCGAGCAGGGCCCGCAGGCCTGGCCTGCGTCCTTGTGGCTGTACTCGGGCATCTGCGTGAAGTTGTTCAGCTCGCCGACGTAGTGGGCGCCCCGGATACGGGCGGTCATGTCGCGCCCGAGCAGGGTCGAGCCCGAGAACAGCGTGCCGACGACGAAGACCGAGGTCGGCGGGCGGTCCTGCCCCTCGCGGAACCTGGACCGGAGGTTCGCGAGCCGGCCAGGCTGAACGGGGGCCCCTTGCTTCTCAGCGTCCATGTGCATGCCCACGGGAAAGTCGAGTACCAGCCGGTCGGAACGAGATGACCGTGCAGAGCATTGTGCCCGGTACCGCCGCCCACTTCGAACGGCCGGCCACCACCGCCCCGAACACCTGGCCGCCCCCGCTGCGGCCAGTCGCGCAGGCGAAGGTTCAGTTCGCAGGCGACGGGCCCCGCAGCAACCCGACGGTTCCGGCCCCTCGGGGTCGGGGGAATGGACCCGACCTGAGCACGAAATGCGGGGCGGAAAGCAGTTAAGGCAGCAGCAGTGGGCTTGTGTCGGGTGACTGATCTGTCGTCAATAGGTCTTTGTGGCAGGGTCGCCCGAGGCTCGTCCAGGTCGGGTGGGTCGCGGCGATCGCGCAGCCGTGCTCGCCATGCGAGTGCGCTTGTCACTGCCATCACTGCGCTCAGGACGAGGACAAAGAACCACCGTCACCAGGTGCTCGATCCCGCCAAGGGATGGACCGCAGCCAATGAGCCGGTGTCGATGGCGGTCGCCGTGGCGCCCTTCGACAGGCCGTCTTTGCCGACGTCCATCAGATAGACCTCAGTGATCCTGAGACGTCGGCGGTGTCGCCGCGGTTTACCCGCGCCGTTCGGACCTGGATGCCGGAGTTATCGATATAGATAAGGCGCGCAATGCCGGGTCCTCCCGTGCGGGTGTGCTCGGCGGCGGATGGAGCGCGCTGGTGAAGCCCTCGCAAGTTGGGGTGCTTCCCGTCCTGAGGTGTGCGCTGAACGCATGACCCGGTGACCGGGTCCCGACCGGCAGGGCTGTGACCTGGGCGTTATGTCTGGCCTGCCTCTTGACGTGGAACGTTCTGGACAGTGCAATGTCACACGTCATGTGTACAAGGTCACATCGGGGCGGCGTTCGCCGCGTCGGGAGGGGAGACCCGATGAGAAGAATCGCGCTGGGCTGCGTGCTCGGAGCGGCGGCCCTGGCGGTGTCCGCCTGCGGTCAGGGGCTGCTCGGTTCGGACGACGCCGAGGACTCCGGTCCGATCACGATCGGCATGGCCATCCCGCTCTCGGGGTCCAGCGCCGACATCGGGCCCTACATGAAGAACGGCGCCCAGATGGCGGTGGACGAGATCAACGCCAGGGGCGGCGTCGGCAAGCGCAAGCTGCGCCTCCGGGTGGAGGACGACGCCTGCGACCCGAAGACCGCGGTGGCGGCGGCCAGCAAGCTGGTGGCCGCGAAGATCGCCGTCTCGGTGGGCGGCTACTGCTCGGGGGCGACGCTGCCGACCCTGCCGGTGTTCGACCGCGCGAAGATCCCGATGATCATTCCGGCGGCCAACTCCACCGAACTGGTCGCGCAGCGGCTCAGGCACGTCTTCCTGATCAACGGGACGGGGGACCAGCAGGCCGTGGCGGCGATGAACTGGATGACCAAGAGCGGGCCGAAGAAGGTCGCGGTCCTGCACGACAACACCTCGTACTCCAAGGACATCGCGACGCGGACGGCGACGGCGCTCGACAAGCCGGGCGGCCCCGACAAGGCGACCCTGGACGCCGTCAACCCAGGCGAGAGCGACTACTCCGCCAACATCGCGAACGTCCTCAAGACCCACCCCGACTTCATCTACTGGACCGGCTACTACCAGGAGGGCGGCCTCCTGCTGCGGCAGTTCCGGCAGGCCGGGTACACGGGCGGGTTCATGGTGGGGGACGGCTCGGTGGACGCCAAGCTCATCAAGATCGCCGGAGACAGGGCGGCGGACGGCGTCTTCGCCACCATGACGCAGACCCCGGACACGATCGAGGGCGCGAGCGGCTGGATCAGCACCTACAAGAAGAAGTTCGGCAGCGATCCCGGTCCGTACTCCACCCAGTCCTATGACGCCGTCCGGGTGGCGGCCGAGGGCATCGCGAAGGCCGGCGGCACCGACGGCGACAAGATCGCGAAGGAGCTGGAGGCGGTCGACGGCTTCCCGATCTTCACCGGGCCGCTGAAGTTCACCCCGCAGCACACGCTCAGCAACGGCGGCTTCGTGATCCTCGTGGTCAAGGGCGGCGCCTTCACGCTGCGCGACGCCCTGAAGTAGGCGCGGCCATGGCACAGCTGATCTGGAACGGGCTGTTCGTCGGCTCGTTCTACACCCTGGTCGCCCTCGGCTACAGCATGGTCTACGGGATCATCAAGCTGCTCAACTTCGCGCACGGCGACCTGTACATGCTCGGGGCCTTCACCGGGTTCGCGATGCTCGGCGCGATGGGCGGGCTGGTGCACTCCTCCTCGCTGGCGGCGCTGCTGATCGTCCTGGTCCTCACCATGGTCACCACGGGGACGGCCGGCCTGGCGGTCGAGCGGGTGGCCTACCGTCCGCTGCGCGGCATGCCCCGGCTGTCCCTGCTGATCACCGCGGTCGGCGCGTCCTTCGCGCTGGAGTACGGCACCCGGATCGCGGCCGGTCCGAACCCGCGGGTCTACCCGGTGCGCCTGGACGGGGCGTCCTTCACTGTCCTCGGTGCGCGCGTGACGATGCAGCAACTGCTGCTGATGGCCGTCTCCGTGGTGCTGATGGCGGGCCTCACGGTGCTCATCGGACGGACCCGGCAGGGCCGGGCGATGCGGGCCATCGCGCTCGACCCGAAGGCGTGCCTGCTCATGGGCGTCAACGTGGACGCCGTCATCGCCCGCACCTTCTTCATCGGCTCCGCGATGGCCGGCGCCGCGGGCGTGATGGCCGGGGGCTACTACGGAAAGATCGACTTTCTGATGGGTTTCATCATCGGGCTCAAGGCGTTCACCGCGGCCGTCATCGGCGGGATCGGGAACGTTCCCGGCACGATGCTCGGGGCGCTCGTGCTGGGACTGCTCGAATCCTTCGGCACCCACTGGGTGGGCGGCGAGTGGCGGGACGTGTTCGCGTTCGGCTTCCTCATCCTCTTCCTCACCGTGCGGCCGACCGGGCTGCTCGGCGAGCGCGTCACGGAGCGGGTGTGATGGCGGCCGTTCCCGAACGCGCGGCGAAACGCCGCGCGGCGACGCTCTCGCGTCTGCTGGAGAGCCGCCACCTCGGCTGGGCCGGCCTCGCCGTGGGGCTGGCCGCCCCGTTCGCGATCGCGACGCCGTACGCGATGAACATCATGACCAGCGCGGTGATCTTCGTGATGCTCGCGGTCGGCCTGAACATCGTGGTCGGCTACTGCGGGCTGCTCGACCTCGGATTCGCCGCGTTCTTCGCGGTCGGCGCCTACACCAGCGGCCTGCTGGCCACCCGGCTGGACTGGCCGCTGGTGGCGACCGTCCCCTTCGTCATCGCCGCCACCGTGATCGCCGGCATCGTCATCGGCGGTCCCACGCTCCGGCTGCGCAGCGACTACCTCGCGATCGTGACGCTCGGCTTCGGGGAGATCGTCCGGATCGTCGCCAACAACCTGGACGTCACCGGCGGCCCCTCCGGCATCTACGGCATCCCCGGCCTCTTCGGCGACCATGTCGCGAACCCGGTGGTGTTCTACTACGCCGCGCTGCTGATCGTCGCGGTGGCGGTGCTGCTCGCCGCCCGGCTGGGACGGTCCCGGCTCGGGCGTGCGTGGCGGTTCGTCCGGGAGGACGAGGACGCCGCCGAGGCCATGGGCGTCCACACGTACCGGGTCAAGCTGGCCGCCTACATCGCCGGCGCGGTCTGGGGCGGGCTCGCGGGCGTGCTGTTCGCCGCGCAGCTGTCGGCGATCTCCCCGGCCAGCTTCACCTTCCTCCAGTCGGCCCTGGTGCTGATGGCGGTCGTGCTCGGCGGCATGGGCTCCACCCCCGGCGTCGTCCTCGGCGCCGTCGTGATCAGCCTGCTGCCCGAGATGCTCCGCGGGCTGGCCGACTACCGGTTCTTCGTGTTCGGCGTCCTGCTGATCGCGATGATGATCGGCCGTCCGCAGGGGCTCTGGCCGCACCGGTCGCGCGAGACCGCCCGCATGGCGGCCCGGTCGGGAGGTGCCTGATGCTGGACGTGCGAGATCTCCGGCTGGCGTTCGGCGGCGTCCAGGCGGTCGGCGGGCTCAGCTTCCGCGTCGACGCGGGCGAGATCGTCTCGATCATCGGTCCGAACGGGGCGGGCAAGACCTCCGCCTTCAACTGCGTCACCGGCTTCTACAAGCCGACCGGTGGCCGGATCGTCCTGGACGGCACCGACATCACCGGGCGGCGCCCGTCCGCGATCGCCGCGCGCGGCCTGTCGCGGACCTTCCAGAACCTCCGCGTCTTCGGCGAGCTGTCGGTGCTGGACAACGTGCGGGCCGGGACCCACCTGTGGCTGCGGCAGCGGATGTTCGACGTGCTGCTGCACACGCCCCGCTACCGGCGCAGCGAGCAGGAGGCCACCGACGAGGCGCACAAGTGGCTCGACTTCGCCGGGCTCCGCGGCGACCGGACGGGCCTCGTGCGGCACCTTCCGTACGGGGAGCAGCGCCGGGTGGAGATCGCGCGGGCCCTGGCCCGCCGTCCCGCCCTCCTGCTGCTGGACGAGCCCGCCGCCGGGCTCAACCACGGGGAGAAGGCGGAGCTGCTCGACCTGATCCGGAGGATCAGGGAACTCGGCATCGCGGTCGCGCTCATCGAGCACGACATGGGCCTGGTCATGGAGATCTCCGACCGCGTGGTGGTGCTCGACCACGGCAAGGAGATCGCCGACGGCACGCCCGCCGAGGTCCGCGCCGACCCGGCGGTGATCGAGGCGTATCTCGGGCGCGACGCCGCCCCGGAGGAGACCGAGGAGGTGCGCGGTGCTCGAAGTGACTGACCTGACGGTGAAGTACGGCGGCGTGACCGCGCTGGACGGCCTGTCGCTCACAGTCGGGGAAGGCGAGACGGTCGCGCTCCTGGGCAGCAACGGGGCCGGTAAGACGACGACGCTGTCGGCGATCTCCGGCCTGGTCCGCCCGTCCGGCGGCGACATCAGGTACGAGGGCGCGTCGGTGGCGGGGGCGGCGCCGTCCGCGATCGTGGCGCGCGGCGTGGTGCACGTGCCCGAGGGGCGGCGGATCTTCAGCACCCTGACGGTCCACGAGAACCTGCTGCTCGGCGGGTACCTGGTGCGGGACGGCCGCGAGCTGGCCAGGCGCATCGACCGGGTCTACGGGCTGCTCCCCCTCCTGGCCGAACGGCGCGGGCAGGAGGGCGGGACGCTGTCGGGCGGCGAGCAGCAGATGCTGGCCATCGGCCGCGCCCTGGTCGCCGGACCCCGGCTGCTGATGCTGGACGAGCCGTCGATGGGCCTCGCCCCGCTCGTCGTGGCGGCCGTCATGGAGGTCATCCGCGACGTCGCCGCGGACGGGACGGCGGTCCTGCTGGTCGAGCAGAACGCGAGGGCGGCGCTCGGGATCGCCCGGCGCGGCTACGTGATCGAGAACGGCCGCTGCGCCCTGGAGAGGCCGGCGGCCGAACTCGCCGTCGACCCGCGCGTGGTCGAGGCCTACCTGGGCGGCGCGGCCTGAAGACGGCATCAAGGCCGGTCACACGAGTGTGACCGGCCTTGAACGCGGCGCGCCCGGGGATGGGTTACCGGATGGCGAGGGCGCGGGTGAGGGTGCGGAACAGGTCGGTCTGGTCGGTCACGCCGAGGACGCTCGCGGCCTGCGGGCCCTTGGCGGCGATCCGGACCTGGGTGCCGGTGTGCTCCTGGGACTGGCCCGGCGTGTTGGTCGCGTAGTTGAGCTTCATGGGGGCGCCGTCGGCGGTGATCAGAGTGGCGGTCTGGCCCGGGCTCTGCGCCTCCAGCGGGATGATCTGGCTGGTGTGGCCGTGGTCGGCGGTCACGACCACCAGGGTGTCGGGGTGCCGGCGGGCGTAGTCGAGCGAGGCCCGCACCGCCTTGTCGAACTCGGCCGTCTCACCGATCTGGCCGCAGGGGTCGGCGGCGTGGTCGCGCTTGTCGATCGAGGCGCCCTCGATCTGCAGGAAGAAGCCCTTGCGGCTGTGCTTGGTCTGCGCGTCCAGCAGGCCGATGGCCTTGGACGCCATGGTCGACAGGTGCGGGCCGCCGAAGGAGCCGTTCGGCGTGCACCTGGACGGGTCGGTGCCGCCGACCTTGGCCGCCGGACCGGTCCACTCCTGCGGCATGTTGCCGTCGGCGAACAGACCCAGCAGCTTGCCGCCGGGCTTGGCCGCGTTCAGCCCGCCCTCGTCGGTGACGACGGTGTATCCGGCGGCCTTGGCCTGGTCGATCACGGTCTTGCCGGCGAAGGGCCCCGCCTTCACCGTCTGCGCGAAGCGGGCCTTCCCGCCGCCCAGGTAGAGGTCGGCGCCCGTCTGCACCTGCTGCTCGGCGATCGAGCCGGGCCCCCCGTTGACCTTGTCCTGCGCGGGGCACTTGGCCATGTCGGCCGGGCCCTGGCAGCCGCGGTCCGCGACGTGCGCGGCCAGCACCGCCGGGGTGGCGTCGCCCAGTTCGGCCGTGGACACGTCGCCGGTGCGCAGCCCGGCCCGCTTGGCCAGTTCCAGGACGGTCGGTACCGGCTTGCCGTCCGGCGTGACCGAGATGGCCCCGTTGTAGGTCTTGTGACCCGTCGCCCAGCCCGTACCGCTGGCCGCCGAGTCGGTCACGTAGTCGATCTGGCGCGGGTCGGCCTTGTTGACCGAGTACGTGGTGTACGCACCGGTCAGCGGCAGCGTGTCCATGGCGAGCCGCCCGGCGGCGCCCTTGACGTAGTTGCGGGCGGCGGTGATCTCCGAGTCGCCCATGCCGTCACCGATCAACAAGATGACGTTGCGCGCCTTGCCGCCCTGCACGGCCTGCCGGACCTCCTGGGTCCGGTCCCCGCCGGACGCATCCGCGAGCCCCGAGCCGAGCGCGGCGGCCACCGCCCCCGTGGTGAGGACGACCGCGGCCGTCCGCCGTATCTTCGCAGCCGGAATCATAAGGCTGGCCTCCTGGCTCATGAGTGACGAACAGGCACAGATCACCAGGTCAAGATGAGGCCGACGCCCGTCGATCACGACGAACACGTGAACGGTCGGCGAACGGTGGCGCGACGCGGTCGACAGCACCTCTCGCCGGGTGGACGCCCGAAGGCGGACCCGGGCCTTCGCGCCGGGGCCGCCTTCGTCCGGAGACGCCCGCTTCGCCGCTACAGGGGCGGACGCGTCACGTGCACCGGCGTCCCGTAGTCGGAGAACTCGGTGACCGAGGTGAATCGGACGGGGTCCCGGTCGGCGATCTCGGGGTGCGGGCTGGTGATGACGGTCGTCTGCACGATCTTCTGGATCTTGCGGGTGGCGAGCCCGACCGTGACCGTCCCGGTGACCCGCCGCCCGGCGGGCGACCCCTCGGAGGGACGGGCCACGTGGGCGAAGGCGTAGGTCTGCACCTCCGCCGCCCCGCTGCCCGTCCGGCCCTGGGACACCACCTTTCCGAACGTGGCCAGCATCCGCAGCGTCCGGCCGACGTCGGCGGTCAGCTCCTGCGGGCCGGTGGTGCCGCGCGTCAGCCCGTTCAGCCCGTGGTCGAGCTTGCGCCATGTCCTGCCGCGCTGCACGTAGGTGTCGTCGCCGATGAAGCGCTGCTCCATCGGCACCGATCCGGGGCCGCGCAGGTAGCCGCGCCGGTTGGGGGCGTCGAAGGCGCCCCGGTAGGTCTCCACGGTCTCGCGCCGGCCGCGCGAGCTGAGCGTCCAGGTCAGTTTCACGTGGAACGTCGTGCCCGCCGTGGCTTCGGTCGCCGCGGCGAGGGTGACGTCGCCGCCGGGTTCGGTGGTGATCGTACGGCCGGCGTCGTCGCCGGGGACGAGGTTCCCGCCGACGGTGGCGGCGGCCACGACCAGCGCGACCGCGCCGGTGCCGAGCGCTCCGGCGGCCGTGCGGCGCCTGCGCCTGGCGCGTCGGCCGCGGTGCATCACGGTCTCGATCGGCGCCTCGGGGATCGGGTGCCCGTCGGTCGCCGACCGCAGCATCTGGGTCAGCCGGTCCTCGCTCATCGTGTGATCTCCTCGGTCTGTGAGAGGGCGAGCGTCGAACGGAGCCGTTTCATCGCCCGGGAGTGCTGGCTCTTGACGGTGCCGACGGAGCATCCGAGAAGGTCGGCCGTCGCCGCCTCCGTCAGGTCGGCGTAGTGCCGCAGCACGACGATCGCGCGCTGCTGGCGGGGCAGGACGAGCAGCGCCCGGCGCAGCTCGTCGTCCGGCTCCCGCTGGGAACTGGAACGCGCGTCGAGCCGTTCGGGGGCGTCGGTCAGCAGCTCCCGCCGCCTGCGCCGCCACCAGCTGACGTTGCCGTTGACCAGCATCCGCTTCAGGTAGGCGTCCGGGTCGCCGTCGGCGACCCGGCGCCAGCGCACGTACAGCTTCACCAGGCAGTCCTGGAGGAGCTCCTCGGCGCGGTGGGCGTCGCCGGTCAGCAGCGTGGCCAGGCCGTAATGGCGTTTCCACGCGGCGGCCGCGAACGTGGCGTACGCGGTTTCCTGCGTCGGTTCACTCACGAGCATTGAACGCCGCAGAGCGCGCGGATGGTTGGCAGGATCGTCCGGCGAATCCGCTGGCATGATCTCGTTCCCGGCATCGGGGACGGCGGGGCGCCGCGGCTCAACGCTCGGCGTTCGACGCGGCGAAGCGGGCCCGGTAGGCCGACGGGCTGAGGCCGGTCTGGCGGCGCACCTGGACGCGCAGGTTGGCGGGGGTGCCCAGGCCGCTGGCGCGCGCGACGGCCTCCAGCCGGAGCTCGCCGTTCTCGATGAGCCTGCACGCCAGCGCGGCCCGCTCGGCGTTCAACCAGGCCAGCGGGGTCGTGCCGAGCTCGGCCTGGAAGCGGCGGTGCAGCGTGGCGGCGCTGGTAGCGGCGCGGGCGGCCAGGTCGGCGACGGTCAGGGGCAGATCGAGCCGTTCCCGCGCCCAGGCCAGAACGGGCGCGAGCGAGGTGTCCGGGATCGCGGGGACGGGGCGTTCGACGAACTGCCGCTGGCCGCCGTCGCGGTGCCCGGCGAAGACCAGGCGGCGGCCGACCGCGTTGGCGATCTCCGCGCCGTGGTCGCGGCGCACGAGGTGCAGGCCCAGGTCGAGCGCCGCGGCGCTGCCCGCTGCGGTCAGCACGTCGCCGTCGTCCACGAACAGCACGTCGGGTTCGAGCCGCACCGCCGGGAAGCGGGACCGGAAGAGATCGGCCCAGCGCCAGTGGGTGGTCGCCGGGCGGCCGTCGAGCACCCCGGCGGCCGCCAGCGTGAACGCGCCGGTGCAGAAGCTCACAAGCCGGGCGCCACGGCCGGAGGCCCCGCGGATCGAGGCGAGGACCCTCTCGTCGGGAGTGTTCTCGGGGTCTGGGCGATTGGGGACGATCACGGTGTCCGCGGTCTCGACCGCCTCCAGCCCCGAGATCCCCGACATCGTGAACATGCCCGCATGCATCACCACCGGGCCGGGCGCGCAGAGCGTGAAGTCGTACCACGGGACGCCCAACTCGGGCCGGCGCAGGCCGAACAACTCGGTCGCGACGCCCATCTCGAACGGGTTCGAACCCCGGTCGACCATCATGACCACGCGATGCGAGGATCCTTGCGGCATATGCGATTCCTAGCACTCACGCCGGACCGCGGCCAGCCGTGACAGTGGACGGATGAACGAACCGATCGATCTGCACTCCGCGCTGGCCTCCTTCTCCGATCTCTGGAGCCCGCGCATCGTCTCGCAGGTGAACGACTACGACGTCCGCGTCGCAAAGGTCGCCGGGGACCACGTCTGGCACGCCCACGACGACACAGACGAGTTCTTCCTGGTACTCGACGGCGAATTCGCCATCGCGCTCCGCGACGAGAGCGGCGAACGCGCCGTGACCCTTCCCAAGGGCTCGGTGTTCGTCGTGCCTCGCGGCGTGGAGCACAAGCCGTCCGCCCCGGGCGGCGCGTCGATCCTCATGTTCGAACCGGCCGGGACGCTGAGCGTCGGCGACCGGCACGACGACGTCCCGGACCACGTCGACGCGACCATCGGGCGGGCCCTCGGCTAGCACCCGGACCGGGTCACGGACCGGTTTGTGGGCTCCAGCGCGGTCCCGCGTGTCGGACCAGGGCGGCGATGAAGGCGTCGTGCTGATGCTCGTACATGGGGCCCAGGACGCAGACGGGTCTGCGCTTACCCTGGCCCTTCTCCAGGTCGGGGATCGACACGTCGAGGCCGATCCACCCGGCGGGGCGGAGCCGGGTGTGCGGGCTCCCCCTGCGAAACCGGACGCGGAGGGTGTCGCAGCGGTGGTACCGCCCGGCCGCCGTGCGTTCGAGCGAGACCGTCTCGATCTCGTTCCAGAGGAATGTGCGCCGCCCGGCGGGGCCCGTGGACGGGGTGGCACACCGAGAATCCGTGGTGGTGATGCCGCGCGAGTCGATGCGGAGGGACCATGGGCGGCGGTGCGCCAGTCCGCGGGAATGCCGGTACCAGGCCGGAGTACGGAAGGCGAGATAGATCCCGTACAGCACGGCGCCGACCCCGCAGAAGAATGCCGGGTATGCGGCAATGAAGGCCGCGAACCCCCACGGATCGCTCGTCGAATCGTCTCCCCACTTCACTGCCAGCCAAATGATCAGCAGCGCGAGGACGACGAGCGTCCCGACAAGGATCCAGCGGGGGCCCGGAGCCTTTTTGAGTGCTTCCGTATAGGAGGAAGGGGGCTCCTCTCCGGTCCAGCCGATCTCGAACCCATCTCCGGCCTCCGGTGGAGCCTCGCGCGGTGACCTTTGCAGACGGCTCACCGGCGAGGAGCGCGAACAGGACGCCGCCAAGGGCGTAGAGGTCGGAGCGTTCGTCGCCGCGCTGGTCGAGGAACTGCTCCGGCGCGCCGTAAGAGGCGGTGCCCGCCGGCGCGATCATGGTGGTCGGGGCGACGGTGAAGGTGTGCGCGTGGGAGTCCCGCTCGAAGCGGTGCGGCAGGTCGGGAGAGGTGTCGGCGTCGTCGGGGAGGAACTTGACGGCCACGTCCCGGTGCAGGTCGCGGTCGCGTCCCGCCCACACCTCGCCCATTCCGCCGCGACCGAGCCGCTCGACCAGCTCGTACCTGCCCGCGATCAGCGTGCCGCGATCCACCCGCCGCCCCTCACGTGCGCACCCCTGCCGTCGTGATCATTGTCACGCACCCTTCCGCTTCATGCAGACGGTTCTGTTCCTTTGTCCGTCGAGCGCACGCCTCCAGGGTCTGCCGTGGGCGGCCGCTCCATCGGCCGGAGCTGGACGCTCGCCTCGGCCTCGCCGCCGCCGGAAGGCCTGCCGCCTCTGTTGTGAGACCGCCACCAGGTCGGGGCGCTCAGCATCACGTGATCTCGATCAGGGCACGTACCCGCGTTCCCTCAGGTCGCCGGGCCGTTGTTCGCGTCGGGCTGGCCGGGCAGGAGGCGGCGGTGGGCCATGGCGAGGAAGGCGCGGCCTGCCGGACTGGCGTGGTGGGGACGGGCGGCGAGGATGATCCGGCGTTCCAGCGAGGGGCGGGCGAGCGGCACCTGGGCCAGTGCGGGCGGTCCTTGGAGCGCGGACTGCGGGAGGACGGCCAGGCCGATCCGCTGGAGGACGAGCTGCCGGACGAGGGTGAGGTCGCGGGTCTCGGCGACCACGTTCGGGACGAACCCGAGGCGCTGGCAGGCGGCCTCGATGTTGGTCCGGAGCTTGCCGCTGCGGGGCGCGGTCACGAGAGGCTCGTCCCGCAGGTCGTGGAGGGTGAGCGAGTCCCGGGCGGCGAAGGGGTGCTCGGGGTGCAGGGCGACCACGACGTCCTCCCGGGCGATCACGTGCGGGGCCATCTCGGCGGCGAGCGGGGTGTCGGCGGGGCCCTGGCCGACGACCGCCACGTCGAGCTCACCGGTGGACAGGGCCGCGACCAGGCCGTCCGTCTCGTCCTCGCGGAGGGTGAGGCGGATCCGCGGATGACGCCGGTGGAAGGCGCCCAGCAGCGCGAGCACGCGCTGGTCGGGCAGCGGTTGCACCAGACCGACCGCGAGACTGCCGGTGAGCAGGCCCGACAACGCGGCGATCGACTCCTTCGCGTTGGCGGCCTCGGCGAGCATGGCGCGGGCGTGCGGCAGCAGCGCCTCCCCAGCGGCGGTGAGGGCGACGGAGCGGCGGTCGCGCCGGAACAGGGGCTCGCCCACCTCGGCCTCCAGCCGGCGGATCTGCTGGCTGATCGCGGGCTGCGCCACCTGGACGCGCTCGGCCGCGCGGGTGAAGTGGCGTTCCTCGGCGACGGCGACGAAGTACCCGAGCTGCCGAAGTTCCATAAACAAACGCTATTACAGCAAGCGCAAGCCTGTCTTGGACTTATCACTGCCGGTCGCCTTAGCGTCGGTGTCATCGGACGAACCGACCGGAAGCGAGGTGCATGATCATGGGCAAGCTGGTGATGTCGGAGATCCAGGGCCCCCAAGGGCCTGGCCGCGTACGCCGTCCGGCAGGGCGGGCAGCGGTGAGTCCCCCGGTCCGGGTCCGGCTCGCGATGACCCTCGCCGCGTGGCTGGTGGCGTTCGCCGTGGTCATGCTGCTGCTCGCGCTGTTCGGGGACCTGCTCGCCGCGCTGCCGATGGCCGGCCGCGCCGCGGTCATCAGCGGGGTTCTCGTCACCGTCATGGTCAACCTGGTCATGCCGAGGCTGGCCGGCCTGGTCAACCGGTGGGCCGCCTCCGGACCGGTGACGGCCCCGGCGGGCAGCGCGACCGAACCCTCCGACCGCGAGCCCGTCCACACGTGACAGGCCGGAGGACCTGGAGGTCGACCGGCCCGGGGCGGCGGTGGCCCCGGCCCACGGGCCGGGGCCACCGCCGCCCCGACACGTCCACCGCTTCCTCGATCATCCGGAGGCGGGAAGAATGTGAGCGAAGCCGGAGGCAACCGGTTCGAGTCCGGTTCGCGCTCCGGGAGTTCGCGAGAACCGGAGGAGACGCGATGGCGACGATGCCGCCGAACCCGGCGTTGGAAGCGCTGGACGTGCTGGTCGGCGAGTGGACGGCCGAGGTTCCGCAGTTCGGTGACGCGCAGGGCAGGGTGACCATCGACCGGTCGGAAGGCGGCGCCTTCCTGCGGATCCGGTCGGAGCCGCCGGCTCCCGCACCGACCGCCGTCCAGCTGGTCGGTCCCGACGACTCGTCTGACCTCTACACCGTCCTGTACTACGACGCGCGCGGCGTGTCCCGCGTCTACCGGATGACCTTCGACGGCGGCGTCTGGAAGATGTGGCGGGACGCCCCAGGGTTCGATCAGCGCTTCACCGGGACGGTCGGCGCCGACGGCCGCACGATCCAGGCGGCCTGGGAGAAGTCCTTCGACAACCAGACCTGGGAGCACGACTTCGACATCACCTACACGAAGGTCGCCGACTAGGGCTCCAGGCCGGGACGGTCGCGCAGCCAGGCCTCCGCGCGCCTGCGCGACGCCTGCGACAGCCACGCGTCCTGGACGACCTCCGCGAGCTCCCGCCGCGTCAGCTCACCGAGGCGGCTCGCCCGGACGAGCACCGAGCGGTGGCCGTTGAAATGCGGGGTCGTGAAGAACGGCGACGCCTCGTCCTGCACGAGCGCCTCCTTGTCGGACTCGGAGGGCACCCAGAAGACGATCACGTCCGGGTAGCGCTCGCCCGTGACGGGGTCGACCGCGTCGGGGCGAGGGGTGCGGAAGAACACGAACGACTTGCGTCCCACCTGGTAGACGGGATTCCCGCTCTTGCCGTGCTCGACCGTGACATGAGGCATCGCCTGTGCCAGCTCGTGCACGTCCTCCACCCGGGCAGGACGATCGTCTGCCTGCATGCCGGGCAGCGTACTCCGGTTCACTGCCCCAGCCCTGGATTGCCCAAGCCCCGCCGCGGCGCATGCCGGTCGGCGGGGCCCACGTTGGCGGTCAGGGCTTCTGGCCGGGCTTGTCGACGATTCCGATGGCGACGCGGACCATGATGCGCTGCACGGTCCCCGCCCTCAGCGTCCTCCTGGGCTCGCCCTCGGACTCGAACGTCCGGTCCTTGATCGTCACTGCCCGTTCCCCAAGGTAGGCGTAGGTGCTCGGGTCGAGCAGCACCTCCTGGTGCAGCCAGCCGTCCACCAGCAGGCCCAGCGCGATCGCCGGACGGCCGTCGGCGTCAACCTCGCCCTCGACCAGCGTCACGCCCGGGATCCGCTTGATGGCCCGGAAGATCGCCGCCTCCTGCGCAGGGGAATGGACGCTTTCACGCAGGATGGTGGCCAGGATCTCGTAGGTCAGCTCATCGCCGCCGCCGCCCGCGCTGATCTTCCGCAGGAGCGCATCGGGATCGCTGGGCAGCGGGTCGTACCTGGCCGCGGCGGCCGAGTCCACCGTTTCGTGCCCGAGCCGCACCCTGCCGTCCTTGAGCGCCGCGTTCTGCCTGCCGTCGACCCGCCGCCAGGAATCCCAGGTATCCGTCTTGTACGGACCGCCCCAGGCGGCCCCGCCCGCATTGGCCGACGTCGTCAGCCGCATCCTCGTGTAGATCCACTGGTGGGGGCGGGGTGTGCGGAAGTGCCCCTTCTCGGCGGCCGCGGCGGCCCGGTCGAGCACGTGCGCCGCCTCGGCGACCGAGCTCAGCGAGACGGCAGGGGATGGCGGACCGGGAGGTTCCTCCTCGCCGCCTCCGAGGACGCCCGCACCGGCGACGGCGGCCACCGCCAGTGCGCCTACGGCGGCGAGCCGGACACCCGGCCCCGGCAGTGAGAACCGGCGGCGCTGCCGCTCCGGGTCCCTCCGGGCCGACGGCCCGGCGTCCACGACATCGGACGGGTCCAGTGCCGTGACGGCCTCCGCCAGGCGGCGCGCGCCCGGTCGGTCGGCGAACCCGGCCAGCGTCTCGTCGTGCACGCGGGCCATCGACCGCACGAGGCCATCGGTGGAGTGGTGCTTCATGCCAGGGACCTCCGTTCGCCGGTGGGACGCTTGGTGACCGCGGGCGCCACCTCGGCCTGGGCCGAGCGCAGCGCGCGGGAGAAGCGCTTGCGCGCCCGGTGCAACCGGACGCGCGCGGCCCCGACCGAGCAGCCGAGGACCGCGGCGACGGCGGAGTGGTCGAGTCCCTCCCAGGCGACCAGGCCGAGCACCTCGCGGTCGTCGTCCGACAGGTGGCCGAACGCCTCGGCGATGGCCGACGCCTCGGCCGGATCCGAACCGACCGCGGCGATCTCGTCGCGGAGGTCGTGGCGCAGGCTCGTGGTGCGCCGCCGGCGCTGCGCCTCCCCGCGCCAGTGGTTGGCCAGCACCCGGCGCGCGACGCCGTACATCCACAGGCGCGCCCGGCCGCCGGGCGGGATGTCGTCCAGCCGCCTCCACGCGATCGTGAAGGTCTCCGCGACGACGTCGGCGGCGTCGTCCGGGGACGGGCACCGGCGCAGCACGTACCCCAGGATCGGTTCGTACGTGGCGGCGTAGACGGCCTCGAACCTGGCCTTGCGGTCATCCATCGAAGCCCCGGTGGCGTGGTCTCTCCAGTCGCACGTGGCCCTCCTTGACTGCGGGAACACCCCGTACGTGTCGAGAAGGACGCCGGTGTTACCGCCCAGGGGGCCGCGGCTCAGGCACCGGCCCTGCCGCCGGTTCGCGCGGGCCCGCGGACGTCTTCGACCGAGCAGGACGAGCTTCTGCCCGGATGCCCGCAGCGTAACGCCGGGATCATCGGCCGCGCCCGCGAGACGTTCAGGAGCTGAGGGCCTCGCGCTCGATCCGCTCGAACTGCGCGGCCATCGCCTCGGCCAGCGCGGTGGCCCCCGACAGCGGGCGCACCATCACGGTCAGGTCGTCGATCAGCCCGTCCTCGTCCATGTGGAGGAAGTCGCACCCGTGCACCTGGCGCCCGTTCACGGTCGCCTCGAACATGAGCGCGTGGTCGCGGCCATCGGCGCTGGCGATCTCCCGCACGTAGCGGAGGTCCTGGAACACCCGCGCCGCGCCCCGCACGATCGCCGCCGTGATCGCCTTCCCGTGGTACGGCTTGAACGCGACCGGGCTGGTGAACACGGCGTCGTCGGCCAGCAGCCCCTCGATCGCCGCCGTGTCCCCGGCCTCCACCGCTCGCCGGAACGGATGCATCCGACACCCCCGAATATCCAACTTGTTGATTAGGTGCAAATTACACTAGCCATGTCGTGGGAGGTCGTCCACCAGTCGGGGACGTGGCGGCGATCACGGGCCGATACGCTCGGGACCATGTCGTTGCGGAACGCGGTGCTGGCCACGCTTCTGGAAGGCGAAGCGTCCGGGTACGACCTGTCCAAGAGCTTCGACGCCGGCGTGGCCAACTTCTGGATGGCCACCCCGCAGCAGCTCTACCGGGAGCTCGACAAGATGGCCGCCGAGGGCCTGATCCAGGCGCGGGTCGTCCAGCAGGAACGCCGTCCCAACAAGCGCCTGTTCTCCCTCACCGACGCCGGCCGCCGCGCCCTGCACGACTTCACCGCGAGGCCCCCGCGTCCCGGCGCGATGCGCGAGGAGCTGATGGTCCAGGTCCAGGCGGTGGACGCCGGGGACGTCGAGGCCGTCATGTCCGCCCTCCGCGAGCGCCGCACCTGGGCCGAATCCAAGATCGCCCGCTTCGAGCGGCTCCAGGCGCGCTTCCTGAACGGCCGCTCCGAAGAGGAGTACCTGGCCACCGCCGACCGGATCGGCCCCTACCTCACCCTGATGCGCGGCCTGGCCTTCGAGCGCGAGAACCTCCGCTGGTGCGAGGAGACCCTGACCGTCCTCGACCGCCGCACCAGCTCCCTCAAGCCCTGATCTCAGCACCCCGGAGACCGCACCCAGCGCCGGCGGCCGCCTTGCGGCACGCGGAGCGGAATGCCTCGGGCCGGGCCGGCAGTCATCAGGCTGGTCGGCAGTGGAGCAGGACGTACGGGGAAAGTGGTGAAGGAATCCTTGCGGGCGTGGACGGGGTGCAGCGCGGCGCCGACGGGAATGCCTGTGTGGGCGTCCAGAGGCAGGGACGCCAGGCCGCGCTCGGCCTCGGCTCGGCGACCGCCCGGACGTCGGATCGGGACACATCTCGATGCTCAGTTCTTCGGCCGCATGTCTTGTTCGGCGGGGCGCCGATCGTCTTGTAGATGAGGGCGGACGAACCGGCTGCGAAGGAGGAGCCATGCCGGACGAGGACGTGAAGCGGGCAGCGCACCGAGCCCTGGTGGATCGCGTGCTGAAAGGGGAGGGCCGGGCGCCTGCGGACCAGCGGGCACGCGCCTTCGGCAACGATGGGCTCGCCCCGCCGCTGGACACATTGATCGGCAAGGTCGTCGACACCCCGGCCCAGGTCACCGAGGCGGACCTTGCCGCGGCGAAGGCGTCGGGCTGCACGGAGGACCAGGTGTTCGAGCTGGTGGTCTGCGCCGCGGTCGGCCAGTCCGACCGGCTGTACGAAGCCGGGCTGGCCGCCCTGGCCGAAGCTACCGGCGAAGGGAGGCCGGGCCATGCGTCTTGACATCCTCGACCACGGCTACGACCGGCGAACCAAGCTGCTGTTCGCGCTCATCCGGCTGCTCTCCAGGCATCCGGTGCCGGACGCCGCCAAGCTGGTCTTCTACCGGCCCGACTTCTACGGCACCCGGGCGAAGGAGTTCACCCACGAGGCGATGCGCGGGCCGTCCGACTGGTCGGTGGGCGACCGGGAGTTGATGGCGGCCTACGTGTCCAAGGTGAACGAGTCGGCCTTCTGCGTCGCCGCGCACACGGCGACAGCGAGCCGGGCATACCAGGACGAGTCCCGGGTCGCGGCGGTGCTGGCCGACCTGGACTCGGCCCCCGTCGAGGAGCCGCTGCGGGCGACGCTGCGAATGCTCGGCAAGCTGACCCGGGAGGGCGAGGTCGGCGCCGACGACATGCGGGACGTGCTGGCCGCCGGTGTCTCACCCCGGCAGGTCGAGGACGCGCTCGCGGTCTGCGCCGCGTTCACCGTCACCGCCCGCCTCGCCAACGCCTTCGGATTCGAGTTGCTCACCCCGGAGGACTTCGAAGCCGGAGCCGGCTACCTGCTCAAGCGCGGCTACCGGTAACCCGGCGGGCGCCTCAGGCGGGAAGCGGCTCCACGCAGGCAAAGAGGGGAGGGCTCTCGCCGTCCGTCCGCTCGGCCGCATCGATGTAGTCGGCGAGAGCGCCGCGGGACCGAGCCAGCCTCTCCATCTGATCGTCGATGCGCCGCAACCGCGTCCGCATCGCGGCCAGCAACTCGGGACACCCGAGCAGTTCCGGGGCCTCCCCGACCGCGCAAGGCAGCAGGTATGCGATGTCCTCAGAGGACAGACCCGCGTCGAGCAGGTGCCGGATCTGCTTCACCCGGACCACGGCGCCCTCGTCGTACTCGCGGTAGCCGTTCGCGCCGCGGTCCGCCTCCAGCAGGCCCTGCGCCTCGTAGTAGCGCAGCTGATGGGCCTTGACGCCCGTCCTGCGGCTCAGCTCTCCGATCCGCATCGCATCCTCACTTGACCTTCAGACCGGTATCAACGTTGACGATGCTGCCATGAGCGACAACACCGACATCCCTGTGACGGTCCTCGGGCTCGGCCTGATGGGCCGGGCTCTCGCCGGCGCGTTCCTGAAGGCCGGGCTTCCCACGACCGTGTGGAACCGCACGGCCTCCAAGGCCGACCGGTTGGCGGCCGAAGGCGCACGACCGGCGCCGACGGTCGGCGACGCACTCAAGGCGGGCCCGCTGACGATCATCTGCCTCACCGACTACCAGGCCGTGCACGAGGTGCTCGACGCGAACGAGCTGGACGGCACGACCCTGGTCAACCTCACCTCCGGCAGCTCGGCCCAGGCTCGCGAAACCGCCCGATGGGCCGAGCAGCGCGGCGCCCGCTACCTGGACGGCGCGATCATGGCCGTCCCGCCGGCCATCGGGACCGCCGAAGCGCTGATCCTCTACAGCGGGCCGCGAGCGGACTTCGAGGCGCACGAGCCGGCACTCGGCGCGCTCGGCACCGCCACCCACCTCGGCGCGGACCACGGGTTGGCGTCCCTGTACGACGTGGCGGGCCTGGCGATGATGTGGAGCGTGCTGAACGCCTGGCTCCAGGGCACCGCCCTGCTCAGGACGGCTCGTGTCGACGCCGTGACGTACGCGCCGTTCGCACAGCAGATCGCCACCGTCGTGGCCGGGTGGCTCCCCGGGTATGCCGCGCAGGTCGACCAGGGCTCCTTCCCCGCCGAGGTGTCGGCCCTGGAGACCGACGCGCGGGCGATGGCGCACCTCGTCGAGGAGTGCGAGGCGGCAGGCGTCAACGCCGAACTCCCCAAGCTGTTCAAGGCAATGGCCGACCGCTCCATCGCCGCCGGACACGGCCACGAGCAGTACCCTGTCCTGATCAAGGAGTTCACCACCCCCTGACCGACCTACACCACCGTTCGCGGCCCGCCGGCCCGCTCAAGGCCGGCCCGCCCCCGCCTCACCGCCGAACAATCCCCGCGCCTGAAGCAACTGGAGCGCTTGGACAACGAAAGGCGGAACCCGCAGCCGCACCAGACAAGGCCGCGGACAGAACTCCAACCGCAGATCGCCGATGCCCACCAGCCCCACCCCCGTCAACGGATCGGAAGTCTCATCCCAGGAGAGCACGCCACCGCTGTGAGCGACATCGCCACCAGGGAGAGGTCGCCGGGCTACGCGACGGTGAGCCAGGCCTCGCTACGGCAGGCGTCGGGATTCGGCTTCCCGGGCGTTCGCGTGGAGCGCGCCTGTGCTGCTGGGTCGTGTTACTGGGCCATGTCCACGAAGCGGCTGTAGTGGCCCTGGAAGGCGACCGTGACGGTGGCGGTGGGGCCGTTGCGGTGCTTGGCGACGATCAGGTCGGCCTCGCCGGCGCGCGGCGACTCCTTCTCGTAGGCGTCCTCGCGGTGCAGCAGGATCACCATGTCCGCATCTTGCTCGATACTGCCCGATTCGCGAAGGTCGGACACCATGGGCTTTTTGTCGGTTCGCTGTTCGGGGCCTCGGTTGAGCTGGGAGAGCGCGATGACCGGGACGCCCAGTTCCTTGGCGAGGAGCTTCAGCGAGCGGGAGAACTCCGACACCTCGACCTGGCGGCTCTCGACGCGCTTGCCCGAGGTCATCAGCTGCAGGTAGTCGATGATCACCAGGCGAAGGTCGTGCTGCTGCTTCAGGCGCCGGCACTTCGCGCGGATCTCCATCATCGACATGTTCGGCGAGTCGTCGATGAACAGCGGCGCCTCGGCGACCTCGCTCATGCGCCGGGCGAGGCGCGTCCAGTCCTCGTCCTGCATGGTGCCGGACCGCATCGCGTGCAGCGCCACCCGCGCCTCCGCGGACAGCAGGCGCATCGTGATCTCGTTGCGGCCCATCTCCAGGCTGAAGAACGCCGAGGTCAGCCCGTGCTTGATGGACGCGGCACGGGCGAAGTCGAGGGCGAGCGTCGAGTTGTGCGTGGGGATGCAGGAGCGCCCCGCCAGGTACATGTGGTCGGCGTTGTCGACCTGGACGCACCGGACGGGCACGCTCTCTACGGGCCGCACGTCCACGATGTACCGCACCTGCGCCTTCGGATGGACGGACTCCCGCTGCCGAGTCGCCTTGCGCGGCAACCGGAACACCGTCTCCGCAGGTGTGAAGTTGATCCGGTAGAACGTCGATGTCTCCTCGGACCGCCCCTTCACACGCTTGGTCCGCATCGTCGCGCGGTAGCCGAGGCTGAGGATCAGCTCGTGCGCGTCATCGGCGAGCCGCTTGTTCACGAAGGCGAGTTGGACCTGCCCGTTCTCCGAGACATAGCCGTCCGTGTCGAGCATCCCCGCGAGCAGCGCCCGCCGTTGCGCCTCCGAAGCCCGCAGGTAAGGCGCAGGAATGTGCTTGTTCCGCCAGAGACCGAGTGCCTTGATCTTTGTGGTGACGCCGGGCAGACCGAACCGCCCAGACGTCTTGCGTCCCACGACCGGCTGCCCTGCCGCTTCGATCTCCTTGAGGATCTCCTCGTCGAAACAGGTGAGAGAGCCGCTCCAGCTGTCTCCGTCACCGAGCCACGCGCCCAGGACATACGGGGCGATGGGCAGGTCCACATTCGGGAGTTGGAACGGTGCGGCGACCTCGACCGTGTGGTTGGGGCGGCTGTCACCGTC
Organism: Actinomadura sp. NPDC000600; assembly: GCF_040492135.1. Classification (NCBI taxonomy): domain Bacteria; kingdom Bacillati; phylum Actinomycetota; class Actinomycetes; order Streptosporangiales; family Thermomonosporaceae; genus Actinomadura; species Actinomadura sp. NPDC000600. The sequence goes on along the minus strand of NZ_JBEUPD010000003.1, from coordinate 25,285 downwards.
GCAGCGCAGCGTCGCGGCGATCTCTTCGGTGGTCTTGATGGGACGGTGCTGCGCCGTTGTCGTGGCATTCTTCGGGCGCACCGCGCGCCCGAGCAGCCCTCGGTAGAGACTCGTGCACTCGTAGCGGGGCCGGCGCTTGGAGAGGCTCACGTCGGCCTCGCCGCGATGCCCCAGCTCACGCGTTACCGCATAGAGCGCATGCTTGAACTCGGCGCCGACCTTGGCCACCGCTTCACCATGGGTGATGAGTTGACGAGGCCCTTCGTTGGCCTCCGCCGTCGCCCAGCGGACGCGGTTGACGGCCTCCCGCGGCCAGTAGTAGGCCGTGCTGTTCTCGCTATTCTGGCGGCGGGCGGCTCGGGTCGTCGTCCGCCACTGATGCTGGGCGTCCGCGACGATCACTTCGCCGTCGGAGAACTCGATCTCGTAGCACGGACGGCCGTGCATGACGTCGGTTGCGGCCACGACACGAGTCGGCTTCCCATCGGCTCCGATCAGATAGTCACCAACGGACACTTCGCCCATCGTGGTCCAGCCAAATGGGGTCGGAAGAGGCGTAGTCAGACAAGTCGCCTTGCCCATGGCGGGGCGGGCAGCGACCACTATCATCTGGCCGGGGTGCAGGCCGTTGGTCAGGGCGTCGAGGTCGGCGAAGCCGGTGGGGCAGCCGACCATCTGGCCGCCGCGGCTGCCGATCGCCTCGATCTCGTCCAGGGCGCCGGGCATGATCTCGCTGAGCGCGACGTAGTCCTCGCCGGCGCGCTTCTCGGCGATGGCGAAGACCTCGGCCTGGGCGCGGTCGAGGACCTCGTCGGCGTCGGCGCCGTCGGCGGCGTAGCCCATCTGGACGATGCGGGTGCCGGCCTCGACCAGGCGGCGCAGGACCGCGCGCTCGTGGACGATCTTGGCGTAGTACCCGGCGTTGGCCGCGGTGGGCACCAGGGAGATCAGGGTGTGCAGGTAGGGCGCGCCGCCGATGCGGCCGATCTCGCCGTTCTTGGTGAGCTCGCCGGCGACGGTGACCGCGTCGGCGGGGTCGCCGCGGCCGTAGAGATCGAGGATGACGTCGTAGATGATCTGGTGGGCGGGGCGGTAGAAGTCGGGGGTGCGCAGCATCTCCACGACCTCGGCGATGGCGTCCTGGGAGAGCAGCATGCCGCCGAGGACGCCCTGCTCGGCCGAGATGTCGTGCGGGGGGGTGCGCTCGAACTCATGCCCCTGCGGCCCGATATCCGCCACGCTCACCGCCGACACCCCCTTCATCTGGCCCGCCGGCGGCCCCGTCCGCCCATCGCCGACCGTTCACCTCACGTCTATCTGACGCGTCGGACATTCTCCCGAGCCCGCGCCGCCGCGGGCAAAGCGAGCTGTGGACAAGCCTGTGGACGGCCTGTGCAGACACGCGGGTCAGGTTGTGCACGACCTGTGGACAACTCTGTGGATTCGTCGTGGACGAGGCCCGATCAACCCCGCTGAACTGCGGTAACGTCGTCCACCGGGTGTGCGGGAAAGAAAGTCGGCCGAGTGGGGCGATGTAAGGCTCTTATTTTATTTGTGAGTTACACGCTGGTACCCTCGGCGCGGTGACGACTCCCCGGCGGCTCGCGTCCGCGCACGACCGCGAGATCCTGCGCCTCGCCGTGCCGGCCTTCGGCGCGCTCGTCGCGGAACCCCTCTTCCTGCTCTCGGACTCGGCCATCGTCGGGCATCTCGGCACCGCCCAGCTGGGCGGGCTCGGTGTCGCCGGGCAGGCCCTGAACACGCTCGTCTACCTCTGCGTCTTCCTCGCCTACGGGACGACCGCGGGCGTGGCGCGCCAGGTCGGGGCGGGCGACCTGCGGGCGGCGATCAGGCAGGGCATCGACGGCATGTGGCTCGCGATCGCCATCGGCGCCGCGCTGATCGCGGTGGGCTGGCCGCTGATCCCCTGGATCGTGGACGCCTTCGGCGCGTCCCCGGGCGTGGCGCCCTACGCCGCGACGTACCTGCGGGTCAGCCTGTTCGGGATCCCGTCGATGCTGGTCGTCCTGGCCGGGACGGGCGTGCTGCGCGGCCTCCAGGACACACGCACCCCGCTGCTCGTGTCGATCGGCGGCTTCTCGCTGAACCTGCTGCTCAACATGGTGTTCGTGATCGTGCTCGGGTGGGGCATCGCCGGATCCGCGTGGGGCACCGTCGTCGCGCAGACCGGCAGCGCCGCCGTGTACGTGGCCGTGGTGCTGCGCGCGGCCCGCCGGCACGGCGCCCAGGTCCGTCCTGACCTGGACGGGTTGCGCACCTCCGCCACGGCGGGTCTCGGGCTGCTCGTCCGGACGGCGGCGCTGCGCGTCGTCCTCATCGTCGGGACGTCGATCGCGGCGCGCATGGGGGACCCGGAGATCGCCGCCTATCAGGTCGGGTTCCAGGTGTGGACGCTGCTGGCGTTCGCGCTCGACGCCATCGCGATCGCCGGCCAGGCCATCACCGGGCGGTATCTGGGCGCGTCCGACATCACCGCCACGCGGGCCGTCACGCGCCGGATGGTGTGGTGGGGCGTCGGCTGCGGCGTCGTGTTCGGCCTGGCCATCCTGGTGGTCCGGCCGTGGCTGCCCGCCCTGTTCACCGCCGACGGCGACGTCCGGGACCTCCTGCTCGCCTCACTGCTCGTCGTGGCGGTGCTGCAACCGGTCGCCGGTGTGGTGTTCGTCCTGGACGGCATCCTGATCGGGGCCGGCGACGGCGCCTACCTCGCCGTGACGACGCTGGTCGCGACCGCGGTCTTCCTGCCCGCCGCCATCGCCGTCTTCCGGACGGACACGGGCCTGGTCGGCCTCTGGTTCGCGATCGGGCTGTGGATGCTCACCCGGATGGTCACGCTGGGCCTGCGGGCACGCGGCGACCGCTGGATGGTCACCGGCGCCGTCCGCTGACACCGGAAAGATCATCCGATGCCGAAATGCTCGCCGTCCTGCGGACATGCGGAGGTAGACGCCCGAGCAGGAGGTATCCCCTTGTCCCTGAAGAAGACGGCCGTGGGAATCGGTCTCGCGCTCACGCTGGCCGGCACGGCGGCCGCCGCCATGGCCCCGGCCCACGCCGATCCCGGCCCTGCGCGGCCGCGGGATGCCCGCGCCACCCCGCATGACGGTTATCGCGCCACGCAGATCCACGGCGAGCGGCCCCGTCCCGTCCGTCCGCTCGCTTCGGCGCGGTTGGCCAAGGGGGAGCAGGTCTCCATCACGGTCCTGGACCGCGACGGGAAGGCCCCCGAGGAAGTGTTCGTCACGCTGGCCCCGCTGGACGGCGGCGACTGGCTGGGCGGCACGGTGGTGAACGGACGCCTGGAGAGCGAGGTGCCCGCCGGCCGTTACGCGGTGATGGCCTGGGTTCCGACCGGCACGTCCAACACCCTCGTCTACCTGCCGGACGTCCAGCCCGGCGACCTCGTCCTGGACGCCCGCGAAGGCCGCCCCATCCTGCCCCGGATCGACCGCGCGGACGCCGGGCTGGCCTCCGCGGGCATCACGGTGACGCAGCGGATCGGCGGCGAGCAGTCCCTCATGACCTTCAATGACGGCCTGGACCTCTACGTGACGCCCACCGGCTCCGCGCCCGGACTCGCCCTACGCGCGCAGGCCATCATGACCAAGCAGGGTTCCACCGAATCCAGCCCCTACGTCTACAGTCTCGCGAGCCTCACCGAAGGACGCCTGGACGAGCCGTTCGCCCAGCCGATCCGTACGGGCGACCTCGCGGCGGTCCGCACCAGGTACGGCGCCGAAGGACGTCCCGCATGCGGCGGCGGGCACGTCGGCGTCGACTGGGGCGACGTCGGCATCGGCGCCTGGGTCGGCGTCGGCTCGCTGCCCACGACCCGCACCGAGTACTTCACCCCGGGCTTCACCTGGTCGCTCGACTCGGGCGTCACCACGCCGGACTGCTCGTACGACAGCATCGACGAGCGCTCCCGGTCGCTGACGCCGCCGCGTGCCGGGGAGTACACCCAGGAGTGGAACATCGGGCCGTTCACGTCCGGCCAAGGCACGGCCATCTGGTCGACCGCAGGCCAAGAGCCCTCGATCGCGGTCCCGATGCTCTCGACCTGGGACAGCCGGAGCGCGCTCGGGCCCTACGCCGGGACGACCGGCCGCTCGGTGCTGCGGGACGCCCAGGACCGCGTCGTCTACCAGAGCGACGAGCCCGGCGCCGCCTACGACTGGCCGGCACCGCCTCCCGGCGACTACTCGCTCACCTTGGACGCGACCCGGCAGGCTCCCTGGTCGGACCACAGCTCGACCGAGCACACCGTCCTGCGCTTCACGGTCCGTGACGACAAGCCGGTGTCGCTGCCGGGGATCCGCCTCCGCACCCCGCTGGACGACCAGAACCACGCGCGGCCGGGAGCCCGGCAGCCGATCACGCTGAACGTCCCCGGCTCGACCGCGGCTCCCTCCCTCCAGTTCTCGGTCGACGAGGGTCGCGCGTGGCGGAAGGTCGCCGTCCGCAAGTCCGGTGCGAACTGGACGGCGACGATCCGCAACCCTTCGGCCGGGCAGGTCTCCCTCCGCATGACCGTCCCAGGCCTGGTCGACCAGACCGTGATCGGTGCGTACACGATCGGTTAGCGCGTTTCCCGGATCGCCCCCGCCTCGCCGGCCACTCCCGCTACTATTCGAACATGTGTTCCACACACGGCGAGCGGATGGCCCGGCTGACTCAGGCGATCGACGACCTGGCGGCGGAGGGCCTCACCGGTCTGCCCCCGGAGACCCTGGTCGAACGGGTGGCGGGCATCTGGTCGCTCGTCGAGGGCATCGACCCCGAGATCGCCCGCCGACGCACCCGTTATACGACCCCCGAGACCTAGCGCCTGTCTCGAAGTGTTCTCGGCCACGCGCGAACGCGTGACCTGCCCGGTGCAGTGAAGCCGAAGGCGAGTGAAACCGGGCAGGTCACGAAGCGGTGCCGCGTTCGCCCAGGCCCGGTCACGCAGAGCCGCCAGGCGAGCGAAGTGGGCCGGGACTTTGAAACCCAGACGCTCAGTCCAGGTCGTCGAGGGACGGCAGCAGGGGCGGCAGGATCAATCCGCCGTCGGAGTCGTTCGGGCCCGTGGAGTCCTCGCCCGTCGTGTCGGGGCTCGTCGAGTGATGGCTCGACGAGCCCTCCAGGCGGTAGGCCACCGAGCGCCGCAACGCGGGCAGTCGCGCGTAGAGGGCATCGCCGGGGCACAGGGTCTTGTTGTAGTCGCGGTGCCCGACGATGGCCTTGGCCGGGTCGAGATCGTACTTCCGGCACAGCCAGACGCAGACCTCGACCAGCGACTTCCACAGGGCGCCCGGCACCCGGCCGGACATGTAGGTGCCCTCGTTCTCGATGCCGATCGTGTGCTGGTTGTGGTGCAGGACCTGGGCGCCGATGGCGAGGTCGCCCGACCGGATGGCCCGCAGGCTCCGGTTCCGGCCCTCCATCACGATGCCGCCCCGGCTGATCGTGAGCTGCTGGCCCGCGTCGTCCCAGCGGTTCCGGTTCATGTGGATGTTCTGGATGGTCCGCGACAGGGCGAACGCATGGGCGAGCGAGCGGCCCCGCGAGTTCGTCGTCGCCGTGTGGTGCACGACGATGTGGTCCGGTGCCCTGTCGACGACCTTGGCCGGGCGCCTGGGCGGCCTCGCATGCCACTGCGCCCGCGTGTACACGTGCGGAGCGTCGGCCGTGAAAAGAACGCGCTGGTCGACCCCGCCGTACGGCCCGGCTGCAAGCTCCTCCGCCATGGCTTCATTCTGGCGGGACGTCCCGAGGGGCAGCATCTCCACCAGGCCGGCCCCCATGACGCCGCCGATCAGCGCCCGGCGCGTCAGGGCCCCGGCCCCGCGATGCGGCTCGTCCGCGCCCTCCCCCGAATGCGTGCTCACCACCGCCCCCTTCGTCCCGCGACATCGTGGTTACGGAACGTAATCGCCGCAAAGGCGATCACTCAAACGCACGCCGGTTCACGGACGTTTCACGGGAAACCCAAACATCAGCGGCCACGCGAAACGTGGACAGACTCCGCATCCAGGGACCCGCCACGGCACCAACGTCCCGCGCGGATCACCCACCGCCGCATCGGCGGTCCCGCCACGTGCGCCACAGCGGCAGGATGATCGACGAGAGCACCAGCCCGGCGGTGCCGAGCGGCACGTCGCCCAACGCGATCACGGCGGCGCACGCCGTGGCGGTCAGCCCCGCGACCAGCACCAGCCCGCGGCCCCCGGAGGGCGCGACTCGGCCGCGGGAGCGGCTCGGGGCCCGTCGGCGGCGGGGGCGCGCACGAGGGTGGGACCTTCCGGGGGTACGACGACGACCCCCGGCCCTGGCGGGCTCGGGGGTCGTCGGGTGGTGCGTGTCAGGCCTCGAGGACGTTGACGTCGATCGTGGCGTTGACGTCGCTGTGCAGGCGCACGCTGACCCGGTGGGTGCCGACGGTCTTGATCGGGTTGCCGATCTCGATGCGGCGGCGGTCCAGGTCGGGGCCGTCGGCGGCGCGGACCGCCTCGGCGATGTCGGCGGCGGTGACGGCGCCGAACAGGCGGCCGTTGCTGCCGGTGCGGGTGCGCAGCGTGACGCGCAGGCCGCCGAGGCGGTCGGCGACCTCACGGGCGTGCTCGACGGTCGCGATCTCGCGGGCCGAGCGCGCCTTCTTGATCGACTCGACCTCCTTCTCGGCACCCCGGGTCCACTTGATCGCGAACCCGCGGGGGACGAGGTAGTTGCGGCCGTAGCCGTCGCGGACGTCGATGACGTCACCGGGCTCGCCGAGCCCGGAGACCTGCTGGGTCAGGATGAGCTTCATGATTCTTTACCCCCTGCCTCAGCGCGCGGTGCTGGTGTACGGCAGCAGCGCCATCTCACGGGCGTTCTTGATCGCCGTGGCGACGTCCCGCTGGTGCTGGGTGCAGTTGCCGGTCACCCGCCGGGCACGGATCTTGCCGCGGTCGGAGATGAACTTCCGCAGCAGGCCCGTGTCCTTGTAGTCGACGTAGGAGATCTTCTCCTGGCAGAAAACGCAAACCTTCTTCTTCGGCTTGCGGGGAGGTGGCTTCGCCATCGTGGTGCTCCTTTGGGAGAGCCCCGCTCACGCGGGAATGGACGTGTACTCGTTGTTGCGTGGTCGTGCCGGAGGCCTTAGAAGGGCGGGTCGTCGGAGAATCCGCCGCCGCCACCGCCACCGCCGGTGGCCCAGGGGTCGTCGGCCGGAGCGCCGCCCTGCTGGCCGCCGCCGAAGCCGCCGCCCTGCTGGCCGCCCCCGAAACCGCCGCCGCCCTGGCCGCCGCCGCCGAAGCCGCCGCCGCCCTGGCCGCCACCGCCGCCGAAGCCGCCGCCACCGCCGCCGCCCTGCCGCTGGGTCTTGTTGACCTTGGCGGTGGCGTTGCGCAGCGACGGGCCGACCTCGTCGACCTCGACCTCGAAGACGGTGCGCTTCTCACCCTCGCGGGTCTCGTAGGAGCGCTGCTTGAGGCGTCCCTGCACGATCACCCGCATGCCGCGCTGCAGGGTCTCGGCCACGTTCTCGGCGGCCTGCCGCCAGACGTTGCAGGTCAGGAACAGCGCCTCCCCGTCCTTCCAGTCGCCCGACTGGCGGTCGAAGAACCGCGGGGTCGAGGCGAGGCGGAACGACGCGACCGCCTGGCCGCTCGGGGTGAAGCGCAGATTCGGGTCCTCGACGAGGTTCCCGACGATCGTGATTACGGTGTCGCCTGCCATGGGGCTCGCTCCGGCTGGTGTGAGGGCTGAGCCGGGCTCAGTGGACCTCGGGGCGGATGACCTTGGTGCGGAGGATGGACTCGCTCAGGTTGAGCTGCCGGTCGAGCTCCTTGACCGTGGCAGGCTCAGCCGACAGGTCGACCACCGCGTAGATGCCTTCGGACTTCTTCTGGATGTCGTACGCCAGGCGCCGACGGCCCCAGACGTCGACCTTCTCCACGCTGCCGCCGCCGTCCTTGACGACCTTCAGGAACGGGTCGAGCGCCGCACCCGCGGTGCGCTCGTCGATGGCGGGGTCGAGAATGGTCATGAGTTCGTAACGACGCATGCTGTGTCCCTACCTCCTCTGGACTGATGCGGTCACGGTCTCTCCGTGACAGGAGGGCTCTTGCGTCCGCCGCGGCGGCACCGGCCCGGATCGCCGGGCGGACCTGCCGCGAGACCGATACAGGCTACCAACACTGAGACGTGCGCAAGCCGGTTCCTGCAGCGGAGCGCAGGGAATCGGCTCGTACCCCGCCCTTCCCGGGGTGTGGGGATCGACCCACAGGCAGCCCGTGCCGGTTCCCGGAGCAGAACGCACGCCGCCGGTGTGCGCCATGGGCTTCCAGTGCCTGTCTCGAAGTGGCCTCGGCCACGCGCGCGAACGCGTGACCTGCCCGGTGGAGCGAAGCCGGAGGCGAGCGGAACCGGGCAGATCGCGAAGCGATGCCGCGTTCGCCCAGGCCCGGTCACGTAGCGAGCCGCCAGGCGAGCTACGTGGGCCGGGACTGTGGCAAACACAGCCGCCAGGCGAGCGAAGTGGGCCGGGACTGTGGAAAACACAGCTCAGTGCCTCGCCTTGGGTTGGGCGGCCCGGGCGGTACAGCGGCGGCGTTCCAGTTCGGCCATGATGTCCGCCATGCGGGCTCGCATGCGGGCGGCCTGGGTCGTCAGCATCGACAGCTCCTCGACGAGCTCCGCGTCACCGATGAGCCCCAACTCCGCTTCCCTCACGGTCTGCACCTCCTGCTCCTCCCCGCTTCCCCTCGGGGGCGGACCCGAGCCGGTGTTCTCGAATCCGTGTTCGACCGTACCGGGTGCCGCCGACATTCCGTGCCCGGCCCCGATTGATCTTCGTCTCGGCTGGGCATTCCTTTACCCGCATGGTCCGTCCGGTCCCGCGCGCACCGTCTGGCCCGAGGCGCGGGAGCTGAGCTGGAGGAGGATCCCGATGTCCCAGCAGGCGACCGGCAGCGGCGCGCAGCGCGAGCGCGCCTCCCGCGCACAGAGCGAGGCCGGCCCGCACCGGCGGCAGGACGTGCTGGCGGTGGCCGCGCTCACGCTCGGCATCGCGGCGCTGATCCTCGGCTGGATCCCCGCGACCCACTTCGCCGGGGCGCTCCTCGGCGTGATCGGCCTGCCGGTCGCCCTGTACTCCCAGATGATCTCCGCGACGACGAACGAGCGGTGGCTGAACGTGATCGGCATGGTCGCCGCGTTCGTCGGCGCCGGCTTCGCGCTGAGCCACGGGGGCTTCTCGCTCTGACCGCCGGCCCGGGATCCCGCCCGCCCTGTCCGAGGGCGCGGCTAGTCTCGTGAGCATGCGCATCGGAGCCCACGTCGACCAGACCAACCCGCTCGACAACGCCCGCGCGGTCGGCGCCGACGTCGTCCAGTTCTTCCTCGGCGACCCGCAGGGGTGGAAGAAGCCGGTCCTGCCCGAGGGCGTGGAGGCGCTGGAGGGCTCCGGCGTGGACGTGTACGTGCACGCCCCGTACACGATCAACGTGGCGACGTCCAACAACCGGATCCGGATCCCGAGCCGCAAGAACCTCACCCAGCAGCTGGAGGCGGCCGCGTCGATCGGCGCCAAGGCGCTGATCGTGCACGGCGGGCACGTGCTGAAGGACGACGACCCGGAGACCGGCTTCGAGAACTGGCGCAAGGTGTTCGAGCGGGTCGAGTGTCCGATTCCGGTCTACATCGAGAACACCGCGGGCGGCGGGAACGCGATGGCGCGCAAGTTCGACCGGATCGCGCGGCTGTGGGAGGTGCTGTCGGGCGTCCCGGGGCTGGAGTCCAAGCTCGGTTTCTGCCTCGACACCTGCCACGCGCACGCGGCGGGGGAGGAACTCGTCGACGCCGTCGACCGGATCAAGGCCATAACCGGCCGCATCGACCTGGTGCACTGCAACGACAGCCGCGATTCGTTCGGGTCGGGGGCCGACCGGCACGCCAACCTGGGCAGTGGCAGCATCGACCCCGAGCTGATCCTCGGCGTGGTCCGGGCGGCGGGCGCCCCGGTCGTGGTGGAGACGCCCTCTGAAGGCCAGGCCGACGACATTTCCTGGTTGCGTTCCAAGCTCTGACGAAGCAGAGTCGGGATCGTCGCCGGAGTCCGGGAACCGCGGTGGCGGGCGCGGCATCTAAACGCGCGTAGGCCCAGCCTGACGACAAAGTCCGAAGATCACGTCACACTGTCATAATCCGGAACCAGCCCTCAGCGCACGCGTGCTCTCTCCGGCGGCGGGCGCGCGAACCGATCGGGAAGCACATGGCACAGCCCCCTTACGACCCCTACGGCTACGGAGCGCAGGACCCCTACGCCCAGTCCTACTCCCAGCAGCCCGCGGTCCAGCACCACTACTACGGGTCGTCGACCCCGGTCACCGCGCCGACCAACGGGATGGCGACCGCGTCGCTGGTGTGCGGGCTCATCGGCTTCTTCGCCTGCGGGCTGACGTCGATCCTGGCGATCATCTTCGGGCACGTCTCGCTGAACCAGATCAAGCGGACGCGCGAGGGCGGCCACGGCATGGCCGTCGCCGGTCTCGTCCTCGGCTACATCGTGTCCGCCGGGTGGCTGATCTTCTGGATCTTCTACATCGGCCTGTGGGCGATGATCGTGGGCAGCGGCGCCACGTCCGGCAGCACGTACTGACCGTTCAGACGAGCCGGGGCACGCCCGCCACCTCCACGCCGACGCTCGACATCAGCACCGTCATGGGGGTGGGGGTGTCCCGCCACGTCTTCACCGCCGCGGCGAAGACGTCCAGGACGGCGCGCAGCGACGCCGGGTCCGTCTCGGCCAGTTCGGCCCACGACTCGTACAGCACCATGTAGCCGTGTTTCGCCGGCGCCCACGACAGGTCCCTGAGGTACCTGCCGAGATCGTCCCAGCCGGCGCCCGCTCCCTCCGGCGGATCGAAGACGCCGGCGCACAGCCGCAGGAACGCCTCCTCCGTCCGCGCGCGGCGCCCATCGAGGTAGAAGCCCCGCCAGCCGGCCTCCTCGGCCCGCTCCATCCAGTTCGTGTCACCGACCGCGCCCGGCACCGGCGGCATCCGCCACTGGTAGACGCCCGGTTCCAGCCGTCCGGCCAGCAGCTCGGTCAGCGCTTGGTCCGCGTTCACGTCATCTCCCGGGAGTTCCGGCGTCCCCGCAGGTCCGCGGGGAGCGGGCGGCCAGCCCCACCCGCCGCCTTCCGTTCCCCGGCATAAGCCGCAGAACCTCCGATATCGGCAGATTTACGGCCATGGTCACACCTCCTTCAACGGAGGAGTGCGGCGGCGGCGTTCAACGTCCAGGGCGTCCATCGCGCGTCCGCGCATGCCGCCGAGGCCGCGGCCAAGGCGTTCCCTACCGCTCCGAGCGTCCCTTGACACGCCTCTCGCCATTCCCTATTCTCTCGAATAGAGAGATGCTCAGTAAGCGAGCAGCTCTTAGAGCGAGGTAGTTGCCCGATTCCGAGAGGAACACAGAGATGAACACCGCGCCCACCACCGCCGGCACCGCGACCCGCGTCCAGGCCCACTACGAGACCGTCAAGAAGCTCGGCCACTGGACGACCGGCCGCCGCTTCGAGGTCCGCGCCCGCCGCGGCATGGTCGTGCTGGACCTGCGCTCGCCGCGGATCCCGGACGGCGACATCGAGATCGCGGTCGACCTCGACCACTCGATGGTGAAGCTGCTGGTCCCGCAGGACGCCCGGATCGACCACTGGGACCTGCGCTACACCGGCCGCGGCCGCGTCAAGGACTGGACGGGCGAGAACGGCGGCGGCCGCGCGATCCGCGTCACCGGGGAGATCCGGCACGGGGAGATCCGCGTCCACCGCGGCGGCGTCGCCACCCTGTCCGCGATGTTCTCCCGCGAGTTCGTCGAGGACGTCCGCCGCGCCCGCCGCGAAGGCACCACCCCCACCGTCGCCGATCCCGCTCACGAGGACTGAGCCCGACCCCAGAAGGACCCCGAAGGCCCGTCCCGGCGAACCCGCCCGGATGGGCCTTTCCCTACCCGCGCCCTTGGCGGCGCACGGAATTGTGAGAGCGTGCGAAGTCCGGGGTTGAGTCTCCACCGGCTGGAGGCCTCAGGGTGAGGGGCATGGACGGCGACACCATGTACACGATCGGCGAACTGGCACGCCGCACCGGGCTCTCGGTGCGGACGATCCGGTTCTACTCCGACGCCGGTGTCGTCCCGCCCACCCGCCGTACCGAGGCCGGCTACCGGCTCTACGACGCGGACGCCGCCGCGCGCCTCGACCTGGTGCGCACGCTGCGCGACCTCGGCGTCGACCTCGCCACCGTCCAGCGGCTGCTGGACCGGGAGGTCGGCGTCGGGCAGGTCGCGGCGGCGCACGCGGACGCGCTGGACGTGCAGATCCGCACGCTCAGGCTGCGCCGGGCCGTGCTGCGGGCGGTGGCGAAACGCGGATCGACCCCGGAGGAGATAGAACTCATGCACAGGCTCGCCCGGCTTTCCGACGAGGAGCGGCGCCGGATCATCACCGACTTCATCGACGAGTCCTTCGCGGGGCTCGACGTCCACCCCGGCTTCGCGGAGAAGATGCGCGCCGCGCTGCCGGAGCTGCCCGACGACCCCGAGCCCGAGCAGGTCGACGCCTGGGTCGAGCTGGCGGAACTGGTCGGCGACTCCGGCTTCCGGGCCTCGGTGCGGCGGATGGCCGAGTTCCAGGCGGCCGAGCTCGCGGACGGCGGCCTCCCGGACGGCGCCGCCGCCCTCGCCGACCTGACCCGCCAGAAGGTCGAGCAGGCCGTCGCGGACGGCGTCGACCCGCGCTCGGACGACGCCCGTCCCGTGGTGGACGAGCTGGTCCGCGCCTTCGCCGAGACGTGGGACGCCGCCGACGGCGCCGCGTTCCGGCGCGACCTGCTGCACCGGCTGGATATCGGCACCGACCGCCGCGCCGAGCGGTACTGGCAGCTGCTCGCCGTCATCAACGGCTGGCCCGTCCCGCCGACGCTGACGCCGCTGTTCGAATGGTTCATCGACGCGCTGCGGCCGCGGGTCGGGGAAGGCGGCTGACCCCGGGAGGGCCGAGGTTCGGAAAGGCTGATCCTCAGGAGGGCTGGGGGACGCTGACGTGGTGGTCGCCGCGCCGGCGTCCCAGGGCCACCACATCGGGCGCGCCGTCGAGGACGCCGCCCGCCGGGTCGTCGTCCCCGTCCGACCGGACGACGTCGGCGGACGGGACCAGGACGTCCCGCACCACCAGCACTGCCAGTGCGAGGACGGTCACGAAGCGGGCGAGCAGCGCCAGCGAGTAGACGTCCTTGCCGATCCCGCCGTCCGGAGCGTCGAGGCTCAGGACCGCCGACAGCGTCCCGGACAGGTCGGCGCCCTGGGTCTGGGCGGACACCGACAGCAGGTACCACCAGATGCCGAAGAAGTAGGCGATCTCGCCGAGCTGCCAGGCGACGAACGCCGGCAGCTTCGGGCGGGCCAGCACCGCGAGCGGCAGCAGCCACAGGACGTACTGCGGCGACCAGACCTTGTTCGGCAGCATGAACGCGACCAGCACGAGGAACATCAGCTGCGGCAGCCGCGGGCGGCGCGGGGCGGCCAAGGCCAGCACGGCGATTCCGGCGGCGAGGAAGAGGAACGTTCCCGTGCCGATCAGGTTGAGCAGGTCGGTGTCGGAGGCGGGCTTCTCGAGCCCGTGGTCCTGCAGGACGAAGAAGATCGAGCCCCAGTCGATGCCGCGCTTCTGGCTGAAGGTGTAGAACTCCTTCCACCCGTCCCACGCGAAGAGCATCACGGGCAGGTTCACGGCCAGCCACCCGGCGGCCGTGCCGGCGAGCATCCGGCCCATGGCGCGCCACTGCCCGGCCCGGACGCACAGCAGGACGAGCGGCCCGAGGAACAGCAGCGGATAGAACTTCGCCGCGATCGCCAGACCGAGGAGCGCCCCTGCCAGGGCGGGCCGGCGCGCCGACCAGGCGGCCAGCGCCAGCGCCGACAGCGCCACCGCCAGCAGGTCCCAGTTGATGTAGGCGGTGAGCAGCAGCGCGGGGGACAGCGCCACCATCAGGCCGGTGCGCAGGGAGCGGCGTCCGGCCGCGTACGCGGTGGCGAGGACGGCGACGACCGCGAGGACGGCGAGGAGCAGGACGGTGACGTTGTAGAACGCGAGCCCGCGCCCGTCCACTCCGAACGGCTCGACCAGCCACGCGACGAGCTGCATGAAGCCGCCGCTCAGCACCGGGTACTCGACGTGGCGGATGTCGGAGCCGGCGAACGTGTCGAAGTACGGGATCTTCCCGTCGTTGAGCCCGCGCACGTAGTAGAGCGGGTAGACGTCGGTGTAGCAGGCGTTCGCCGTCGTCTTGAGGAAGTCGAACCGCACCGACGCGCACGGCTGCTTCTGCAGCCAGCCGAGTGCGCACACCAGGGCGGTGAGCCCTGTCAGCACCGGCGCGAGGCGCCTCAGCCGTCCGGGAGCGTCCGTCCCGTCACTGTCGGCGGGCATCCCGAGCCTCTCCGTAGACGACGACATGGACAGCAAGCCTATTCGCGCCCGGAGGCGCGCGCGGCCGGAAACGGAACGGCCCGGAGCCGCCGGGGCTCCGGGCCGTTCCGTCACGGACGTACCGCTAGTTGCCCGCGTTGGGGTCGGTCTGGCGGCAGGCCGGGTCGTTCCTGTGCTGCGGTTTCGCGCACCACCAGGACTTGTCGCCTTCCGGAGGAAGGTTCGGGTTGCAGCCGAGCGGCATGTTGTACTGGTCGCACGGCACGTCTCCCGAACCCGGCGGGGTGATGGTCGGCGTGTTCGTCGGCTTGGTCGTCTGCGGCTGGCAGCCGGGCTGCGGGTTCTGCTGCCCCGGCTGGCACGTCGGCGTGTTGGACGGCGTCGGGGTCGCGGACGTGGTGGGCGTCGGCTTCGCCTTGGCCCACGGGGCGACCTGGCCGCCGTTCACCGGCGGCGGGAACTGCGAGATGTCCTTGCCCTCCAAGGCCTTCAGCATGAAGATCTTGAACAGCTCGGCCGGGACCGTACCACCGTAGACCTGGCTGTAGTTGCCGACGCCGATCAGCGACTTGCGGTTGCCGTTCTTGTCCTGCCGCCACATCGCCGCCGACGTCGCGAGCTCCGGCGTGTAGCCGACGAACCAGGCCGACTTGTTCTCGTCGGTGGTACCGGTCTTGCCGGCGACCGGACGGGCGCCGAGGCTCGCGCGGGTACCGGTACCGTCGGTGACGACCGCCCGCATCGCGGACGTGGCGTCCGCCGCGACGCCCTCGTCGAAGGCCGTCGTGGGCTTCTCCCAGGGCAGCTTCTTCAGCAGCTTGTGCTCGTTGTTCATGATGGGGCGGCCGCGGTTGTCGGTGATCTTGGCGATCACGTGCGCCTGCCGGTGCTTGCCGCCCGCCGCGAACGTCGAGTACACCGACGCCATCGTGACCGGGCTCGCGTCGATGACGCCCAGCGGCAGCGACGTGAAGGTGTCCTTGAGCCCCGGGGACTTCTCCGGGATGCCCATCTTCTTGGCCATATCCACGACGTTGGACAGCTGGACCTTCTGCCCCAGGTCGACGTACGCCGTGTTGATCGACATCGCCGTCATCTGCTTGAGGTTGTAGACGCCGTTCTCCGAGCGGCTGTCGTTGGTGAAGGGCGTGCCGGCGATGACCCGCTTGTAGCTGCCGTCCATCGTCGTCCGCAGGCTGATGCCCTGGTCGAGCGCCGTGGCGAGCACGATCGGCTTGAACGACGAACCCGGCTGCACCATGCCCTGGAAGGAGTTGTCGAACTGCTGCTTGGCGTAGCTCGGACCGCCGTAGGCGGCCACCACCCCGCCGGTCTTCGGGTCGACCGCCGCGAGCCCGAACTGGATGTCGCTCCTCAGGCCCTTCTCCTTGCGGATCTGCGCGACGGCCTTGTTGGTGTAGTCCTGCAGGTCCTTGCGGAACGTGGTGGTGATCTTCAGGCCGCCGGTCTCCAGCATCTGCTCGTCGATGCCGAGCGTCTTCAGCTCGTTGAGGACGCGGTCCTGGAGGTAGCCGGCGTTGGGGTCGTTCGGGGCGTCACTCCAGTTCTTCTGCGTCTGGGGGAACTTCGCCTGGGCGCGCTTGCCGGAGTCGAGCCAGCCCTCCTTGACCATGCCGTCGAGGACGTAGTTCCAGCGGCTGATCAGCGCCTGCTTCGCCGGATTGGACGCCGGCCCGTAGGTGACGAAGTAGCCCGGCCGCTGGATCATCGCCGCGAGCATCGCCGCCTGCGACTCGTCGATCTCGGTGACGGGCTTGTGGAAGTAGGCGCGGGACGCCGCCTGGATGCCGTAGGAGTGCCGCCCGAACGGGACGGTGTTCAGGTACAGCTCGAGCACCCGCGACTTGTCCATCTCCTTGCCCATCCGGATGGAGATGAGGATTTCCTTCAGCTTGCGGCTGGCCGTGCGGTCCCGGCTGAGGTTGGCCCAGTAGTTGCGGGCGAGCTGCTGCGTGATCGTCGAGGCGCCGGCGACGTCGCCGCCCGTCCCGGCCCGGTACAGCGCGCCCACGATGCCGGTCGGGGAGATGCCGGGCTCGTGCCAGAAGCCGCGGTCCTCCGCGGCGAGGACGGCGTTCTGGACGTGCTTCGGCACCTTGCTCAGCGGGATGTCCTCGCGGTGGGTGCCGATCCGGGCCAGCGTCGTCCCGTTCGCATAGGTGATCACCGACTCCTGGCGGAGCGCGTCCTGCTGCTTCTCCGTCGGGATGGGGGTGTTGGCGTACGCCACGATGACGAGCGTCGCCAGGCCGAGGATCGTCACGCTGACGACCGCGACGACGATCTTCCAGTTGGGGATGTAGCGCTTCCAACCGGTCTTCTGGTTCGCGTCGTCGGTGCGCTTGCGCTCGCGACGGCCCCCGCCGCGACCGGCGCCCCGGCCCTCGTCGCCCCAGAAGCCGTCGTCCCCGCCGCCTCCGGAACCACCGCGTCCGCCCGGGCCGCCGGGGCCACCCGGCCCACCCGGGCCACCGGGACCGCCAGGGCCGCCGGGACCACCTGGGCCGCCGGGGCCGCGCCGCATCGGGCGGCCGCCGCCGCCCGACGGCATGGCCGCGGGCGCGCCTCGGCGACGGGTGCCTCCAGGGGCGCCCGAGCGCGGGGGACCGCCCGCCCGTCCGCCCGGCCTGCCTCCGGGGCGCGGTGCCCGGCCCGGCGTCGGCGAGCCGCCCGGCCCGCCGCGCTGCGCGCCCGAGGGCATGCCGGAAGAGCCGGGGCGGGGGGAGCCCCTCCGGCCAGAGCCCTCTCCGAATTCCGGTCCGTATCGGCTTGGGTTACTCACGCGGCCTCATCAACTGGGGGACGGCTGTGCGTCGTCCGAGCGTACTGTGCCCCCGGCGCGGAAGGGGCCGCCAAGGAAGGGCTCACCTTCGTCGGGACGGATCGACGCACGCGGACAAGGACGCCGGCGTGCGGCAATTCGCAAGGATGCTTCATGTCACACCCCTATCTCCAGTGGACGGTTCGGTTCGGAAGGGCCGGCCGGTTCATTCGGGCGGCCTCGTCAGCAACTGCAGAGGGTTCAGGGTCTCGGTCTGCGGCTGGGCGCCCCGGCCGCCCCTCTTGTTGCGGCAGGCGGGGTCGCCCTGGTGGATCTGGCACCACCACCGCGGCGGCGGGTTGCTCGGCGGCTTGTTCGGGTCGCAGTTGGCATTCTGGAACGGGGACTGGCACGGCGGCAGGTTGCCCTGGCCACCGTCGCCGCCGTCCTGGCAGCGCGGGTCGAACTTGCCGACCGGGGTGTTGCACCACGGCGGCTTGCCGTCGTCTTCCTTCTTCTTCTCCGGCGGCTTCGCCCACTTCTGCACGATCCCGCCCCACGCGGGCGGCGGGAACGCCTGCGGGTCCATGCCCTGCACCGCGTTCGACATGTAGGACCGCCAGATGCGGGCGGGGATCGTGCCGCCCTCCACCTCGCCGATCCCCGGCAGGATGACCGACTTCTTCTTGCCGTCCGGTCCGAGCGCGTCGTTGTAGATCGTCACCGCGGTCGACATCTGCGGGACGTACCCGACGAACCACGACGAGACGTTGCGGTCGGTCGTACCGGTCTTGCCCGCGGCCTGCCGCCCGTCCGGCAGCGCCGCCGCCGTCGCGGTCCCGCTCCTGATGACCTGCTGCATCGCGTACGTCGCGTCCGCGGCGACCTTCGGGCTGAAGACCCGCCGCTTCTCGTACGTGGGCCGCAGCCGCACCGTCTTGCCGTCCGACTTCTTGACCACGCGGATCACGTGCGGCTGGTGGTACATCCCGCCGTTGGCGAACACCGCGTACCCCGCCGCCTGCTCGATCGGCCGGATGTTGTTGACGCCGAGCGCCAGGTTCAGGCAGCACTTGTGCGGTTCCAGCAGGTCGGACGCGATGCCGGCGTCGGTCTCGGTCTTGATCGCCTCCTCGATGCCGACCTTGCCCATCAGCTGGATGAACGCGGTGTTGACCGAGTCCTTCGTCGCGGTGATCAGGTTGATCGCCGGGCCGACGTCGTGGCTGTTCCGGATGATCACGGCGCCGTCGGTGTCCTTGGACACCACGCTGCCGTCCGGGCCGATCGGCGTGTTCGAGCGTCCCTCGACCAGGCTCTTCAGGCTGTAGTTCTGCTTCAGCGCCGTGGCGAGCACGTAGGGCTTCATCGCCGACCCGGCCTGCGCCGAGCCCTGCCACACGTTGTCGAAGGACTGGTCCAGGTAGTCGGGACCGCCGTAGAACGCGACGACCTCGCCGTTCGCGGAGTTCACCGACACCAGGCCCACGCGGATCTTCTTCTTCGCGAGCTTCTTCGGGTTCACCTGCGGGACGGTGTGCTCGGCCGCGCGCTTGGCCATCGCCATCTTCTTGCGGTCGAACGTCGTGTAGACCCGCAGGCCCTGGGTCGTCAGCTCCTTGGTGTCGATCTTCATCCGGCCCAGCTCCAGCTTGGCGCGCATCAGCATGTAACCGCGCTGGCCGCCGTAGAGCTGGTCGCTGGTGCCCGCCTTCCGCATCTTGGGCACGCCCTGCTTGATGTACTTGTCGGCCTCGGCCCGGCTGAGCTTGCCCATCGAGACCATGCCGTTGAGCGTGTACTGGTACCTGCCGGTCACCCACGCCTGGTTGGCCTTGTCCCCCGGGTCCCGGTTCGGGTTCTGGATGATGCCGCCGAGGAGGGCCGCCTGGTCGGGCGTCAGCTTCCACACGTCCGTCCCGAAGTACTCGCGGGACGCGGCCTGGATGCCGTAGGTGTCGCGGCCGAAGTAGATCGTGTTCAGGTAGAGCTTGAGGATCTCGTCCTTGGAGTGCTCGTCCTCCAGCTTCAGCGAGATGAACAGCTCCTGGAACTTCCGGCTGACCGTCCGGTTGTTCGGGTCGGAGTAGTAGTTCTTCGCGAGCTGCTGGGTGATCGTGGAACCGCCGCCGGACCCACCGGTCAGGTTGTCCCACACCGCCCGCGTCGTGCCCTTGATCGAGAAGCCCGGGTCGGTGCGGAAGCTGCGGTTCTCCGCCGCCAGCACCGCGTTCTGGACGTTCGGCGGGATCTTGGCCAGCTCGACGCTCTGCCGCTTCTTGCCGATCCGGCCGATCTCCGTGCCGTCGGTGTAGTAGAAGATCGACGCCTGGTCCTCGACGCCCGCGACCGTCGGCTCCTTCGGGGTCGGGGTGTTGGCGTAGGCGACCCAGATCAGCGTGACGAACGCCGCGAGGCCGAGGCCGCAGACCCCTCCCACGACCTTCCAGGACGGGATGAACCGCCGCCAGCCCGTCTCGCGGGACCGCAGGTGGCCGATGAACCCCTTCTTCCCGGGCGGTCCCTGCCGTCCTGGGCCACCGGGGCCTCCCGGCCCGCCGGGGCCTCCGGGACCCCCAGGCCCGCCCGGGCCGCCGGGTCCGCCCGTGCGGTTGGGTCCGCCCGTGCGGTTGGGTACGCCGGGTCCGCCCGTGCGGTTGGCGGCGCGCGTGCCGGTACTGCGGAACCTCGCGGTCACCTTCGCGCCGAGTTCCTGCCCGGCCTTGCCGAGCTCGCCGAGCTTCTCGCGCACGCCCGGCTTCGGGGCCGCGCCGGGCATCCCCGGCGTCCCGAATCCGGCGGGCGGCCCCATTCCGCCCGCACCGGGCGCACCCGGAACCCCTCGCCCGGGCATGCCGGACGGGTTCGGGAACCCGGGACCTCCGGGACCGGTCCCCGGAGCCGCGGGAAGGCCGGGAGGACCGCCCATCGCATGGCGACCGCCGCCCATGCCCGGCCCGGCCGGCATGCCTTGGCCGACCGGAGGCGAAGCGCCGGGCGCGTTGCCCATACCGGGACCGCCGCCCGACGGCGGGAGTCCCCCGGATCCGCTGCTCCCACCGGGTCCACCGGGTCCGCTGGGTCCGCCGAATCCACCCTGGCCGGACACCCCGCCAGGACCAGCGTTGCCGCCAGGGCCGCTGAAACCGCCAGGGCCGGGCGTCCCGCCGGGGCCGCCGCTGCCGCCGAACCCGCCTTGACCAGACGTCCCGGCGAGCCCGCCGTTGCCGCCAGGGCCGAGGCCGCCTTGGCCGGGCGTCCCGCCTGGACCGCCGTTGCCGCCGGGGCCGCCGAACGTGCCCTGACCGGGCATCCCGCCCGGGCCGCCCTGACCGCTCGGGGCGGCATGGCGTCCAGCGGACGGCGGGACCGGGTTCGACGGGACCGCGGGCATGGAGGCGGTCGGCGCCGCGCCGCCCAACGGCCCGGGGCTCGCGCCCGGGCCGCCCATGAAACCGGGTCCTTCCGCCGTTCCCGGCGGGGCGGGGTTCTGAGGCGTGCCGGGTGCGCCCGCGGGGTTCGTTCCGGCGGGCTCGCGGGGGACGCTCGGGAAGCCGGGGTCGCCGGAGTCACCGGGGCGGGGGTTCTGGTGCCCGCCCGGCCTCTGCGACCCGGGTTCCGGTCGGGGCTGGCTTGGATTACTCACGCGACCTCATCAACAGGGGACAACGGTTGTTGCCGAGGGCCGGGTGGCTCCCGGCCCTTGTTGCGGCTCGTGCGCCGTCCGAAGATTACTGTGCGGGCTGGTGAGCGGGGGGAGCGTGTGCTCGGCGAGGGACATCCCGGCCGCTCAGCGCCCCCCCGAGGGGTCGGCGGATCCTCCTCACTCGGTTGCCGTCCCGGGGCCGTCCCGGGATCGGGGTCGTGCGACACGGCCAGGTGGTTCCAGGACGCAACTTTGACACATTTCCACCACATACACCCTGAAATCTCCGCATTCGCGCTACGGGCCTGCGGGGACGCCCCGCAGCGGCCCAGGTAGATCGCCACTTGCCAGCGGGCCCCCCGGGTACGTATCTTGTCGATGTATCGAGCCGATACATTCGCTCGATACATCGGATCGAGACATCGGCTTCTGCGGAAGAGGGTTCGGGATGGCGGCCAAGAAGGGCGCGGGCGTGCTGGAGCTCGCCGTGCTCGGCCTGCTGCACGAGTCCCCGATGCACGGTTACGAACTGCGCAAGCGGCTCAACACCCTGCTGGGCATGTTCCGCGCGTTCTCGTACGGCTCGCTCTACCCGTGCCTCAAGCAGCTCCTGGCCAACGGGCTGATCATGGAGGACCGGCCGGAGGAGCCGAACACGCCGCTGGCGCTGCAGAGCCGCCGGTCGAAGATCGTTTACAAGCTCACCGCCGACGGCAAGGAGCGCCTTCAGCAGCTCCTCACCGAGGCCGGCCCGGCTTCGTGGGAGGACGAGGGGTTCGGCGTGCACTTCGCCTTCTTCTCGCACACCCGCGCCGACGTCCGGCTGCGGATCCTCGAAGGCCGGCGCAGCCGGCTGGAGGAGCGCCTGGAGAGCGTCCGCGCCGCCCTGGCGCGCACCCGCGAGCGTGTCGACTCCTACACCCTGGAGCTGCAGAACCACGGGCTGGAGTCGGTCGAGCGCGAGGTCCGGTGGCTCAACGAGCTCATCGGGCGCGAGCGGGCCGAGCAGGAACAGCAAGCACAGCAAGCACAGTCAGCTAAGCGAATTGACCAGGACATGCCTCGGGACGAGGGCCGCTGACCAGTGGCCCGGCGCCTTCGGGGGCGGGTGAAACACCACATGTTCCGCAAAAGAGAAGGAGCAACCGGATGGGTTCGGTGCGCGTAGCCATCGTGGGTGTGGGCAACTGCGCCTCTTCGCTCGTCCAGGGCGTCGAGTTCTACAAGGACGCGGCCCCCGACACGCGAGTTCCCGGCCTGATGCACGTCCAGTTCGGCGACTACCACGTGGGCGACGTCGAGTTCGTGGCGGCGTTCGACGTGGACGCCAAGAAGGTCGGGATGGACCTGTCCGAGGCCATCCACGCCAGCGAGAACAACACCATCAAGTTCGCCGACGTGCCTCCGACCGGGGTGACCGTCCAGCGCGGGCACACTTTCGACGGCCTTGGCGAGTACTACCTGGACATGGTCGAGGAGTCGGACGCCGAGCCGGTCGACGTCGTGCAGGCCCTGAAGGACGCCGAGGTCGACGTCCTGGTGTCGTACCTGCCGGTGGGCTCCGAGGAGGCCGACCGCTTCTACGCCCAGTGCGCGATCGACGCCAAGGTCGCGTTCGTGAACGCGCTGCCGGTGTTCATCGCCAGCGACCCCGAGTGGGCGCAGAAGTTCACCGACGCGGGCGTCCCGATCGTCGGCGACGACATCAAGTCGCAGGTCGGCGCCACCATCACGCACCGCGTCATGGCCCGCCTGTTCGAGGACCGCGGGGTCGAGCTGCTGCGCACGTACCAGCTCAACTTCGGCGGCA
Source organism: Actinomadura sp. NPDC000600 (assembly GCF_040492135.1). Taxonomy (NCBI): domain Bacteria; kingdom Bacillati; phylum Actinomycetota; class Actinomycetes; order Streptosporangiales; family Thermomonosporaceae; genus Actinomadura; species Actinomadura sp. NPDC000600. The sequence goes on along the minus strand of NZ_JBEUPD010000003.1, from coordinate 2,571 downwards.
ACATGGACTTCATGAACATGCTGGAGCGCAAGCGGCTCCAGTCCAAGAAGATCTCCAAGACGCAGTCGGTCACCTCGCAGATCCCGCACGAGATGGCGAAGGCGGACGTGCACATCGGCCCGTCCGACCACGTGCCGTGGCTGGACGACCGCAAGTGGGCCTACGTCCGGCTCGAGGGCCGCTCGTTCGGCGACACCCCCCTCAACCTGGAGTACAAGCTCGAGGTCTGGGACTCCCCGAACTCCGCCGGCGTCATCATCGACGCCGTCCGCGCCGCGAAGATCGCCAAGGACCGCGGCATCGGCGGCCCGATCCTGTCGGCCAGCTCCTACTTCATGAAGTCGCCCCCGGAGCAGTACAACGACGACCAGGCGCACGACGCGGTGGAGAAGTTCATCCGCGGCGAGGTCGAGCGCTAGAGCACGGCGGGACAACGCGCCGGTCAGCGCCTCCCCATCAGCGGTTCAAGGGCCCGTCTCCCAGGTGGGACGCGGTTTCCGGAACGTTGAGAGCCTGATCACAAAGTCGCCAAAGGACGCCCTGGCAGTGGACACCCCACTGTCAGGGCGTCCTTACTTCTGTAGAGAAACGGTGATGTACCGGCCCTTTGTCACGCTCTGGCCCTACTGTGACACCGCCGGTTACTGCGCGCCAGGTTCCGAGTCAGTGAGGTGACACCGTGACGGCACGCGAGATGATCAAGGTGACGGCGGGGCTGACGGGCCTTGTGATGGGGCTCGCCGGATGCGCCGGAGGGGGTGACGGTGCGACGGCGGAGGGCGCCTCCCGCGAGGGCGGCACGCTGCGGATCGTCGGCTCGTCCGACGTCGAGCACCTCGACCCCGCGTCCGTGGCCAGCGTCGGCGCGTACGGGCTCGCCCGCACGTTCGCCCGCACGCTGTTCGGGAACCGGGCGTCCAACGACTTCCAGGAGACGGTCCCCGTACGGCCCGACGTCGCCGAGCGGATCCCGACGCGCGAGAACGGCGACATCGGCAAGGACCGCCGCACGTACACGGTCCGGCTGCGCGAGGGCGTCCGGTGGAACACCAACCCGCCCCGCCCGGTGACCGCACAGGACTTCGTCCGCGGCTTCGAGCGCCTCTGCAACCCCGCGTCGCCGTCCTCCGCCAAGGGCTACTTCATCTCCACGCTCAAGGGCATGGACGCGTTCTGCCGCGGCTACGGCTCCGTCGACGCGAAGAACGCCCGGGCGATCGCGGCCTACCAGCGCGAGCACGGGTTCGAGGGCGTCCGCGCCAAGGACGAGCGGACGCTGGTGTTCAAGCTGAAGCGCCCCGCCAGCGACTTCCTCAACCTGCTGTCGCTGCCCGTCGCCGCGGCCGCACCGCAGGAGTACGACCGGTACGTCCCGGACAGCGCCGAGTTCCGGCAGCACACGGTCTCCGACGGCCCGTACCAGATCACCGACTACAAGCCGGGCATCTCCTACGTCCTCACCCACAACCCGGCATGGCAGGCGGGCTCGGACCCGCTCCGCGAGCGGCATGTCGCGAAGATCCAGATCACGCTGGGCCAGGACTCGCCGGAGACCGTCCAGCAGCAGATCGAGCAGGGCACCGCCGACCTCGCGTGGGACCAGCCCGTCCCGACGTCGGCGCTCCCGCGGCTGCGGGACGACCCGCGCTTCGCGATCAGGGAGACCCCGAACAACAGCCCGTACCTGGTGTTCAACACGCGCAGCCCCCGCAACGGCGGCGCGCTCGGCGACCGCGCGGTCCGGCAGGCGCTGGAGTACGCCGTCGACCGCAGCGCCCTCATCAAGATCGTCGGCGGGCCGTCGGTGGCGAAGCCGCTGCACACGGTGATCCCGCCCGGGAACTCCGGATACGCGCCCCTCGACATCTACCCCACGCCCAACGAGTCCGGCGACCCCGCCAAGTGCCGCGAGCTGCTCGGCAAGGCCGACCGCGTCGGGATCACGCTGAAGTTCCCGTACCGGACGAACAGCGTCCACAAGCTCATCGCCCAGTCCATCGCCGAGAACCTCGACGCCTGCGGGGTCAAGACGGAACTGACCCCCGACTCGGGCGGCTCCTTCTACTCCAGCACCCTCACCACGCCCGCCCGCGCCCGCGAGGGCAAGTGGGACATCGCCGCCCCCGGCTGGGTCCCCGACTGGTACGGCAACAACGGCCGCTCGATCATCCAACCGCTCTTCGACGGGCGCGCCTACGGCCCCGGCTCCACCAACTACGGCGGCTACGACAACCCGCAGGTCAACGCGCTCATCGACGCCGCCCTCACGGCCCCCGACGCGCAGCGCGCGGCCGGCTACTGGCAGCAGGCCGACCGGAAGATCATGGAAGACGCCGCGATCGTCCCCCTCCTCGACCGCGCCCAGACCATCTTCCGCTCCTCCCGCGTCCACGGCGCCTACTTCCTCCCCACCACCGCCGGCTACGACCTCACGCGGGTTTTCCTTGCGTAGTTGTGGGGGGCGGAGCGCTAGAGCGCTCCGCCCCGGGGGCCATCAAGGAGTAGGGAAAGAACAGGAGAGTTCATGCGAAGACTCGCCCTACCCGCAGTCCTGTCCGCCGCACTCGCGGC